>JALCHG010000007.1:0-46383 GCA_022644565.1 Solobacterium sp.
GATTGTCATGGCGTGTCTGTCCGTCATGGCATTGATTGCCATACCTGCTGTTACATTTGAAGCGGATGAAATGGTATGGCCCTACCGGTATCTTGCTGCACAGGCTGAAGCGATACGAAACAGTGATAGTTCGGAAATGGAGGATGAAGAAGGATATGCAGGAGCGTGCATCAGTTTTGATGAAAAAGGCTATATTCCTCAGGCCGGTACAATTCATTTTGAAAAGGATGACATCGTTATGGAACTCGGGGGCGGCCGTCTTGTCTTCCGCAAAAGGACTTCTCATCCTTGAAGCACTGGCTGCTGCCGCAATCTGTTCCATTATGGCTGTGGCTGTTACTGCGGCCGTGATGAGTGCATACCATGGAAGGGAAAACCGTCTTCAGGCTGCTGTGGAAATGGACGAGAACTATGCTTCAGCCATGGAAGGAGAACGTGCATGTATCGTAACATGTGCACCGACAGAAGAGGCTTTGCCTTAAGTGATCTATTGACCACCATGATCTGTACGGCTGCACTTGTTCCGATTGCCGTCAGCTGTATTGTACTATTGCCGCAGCTCAGTACATTCCATGAAGATGTCCAGGATGAAACAGCGCTTTATCAGCTGCGCAGAATAGGCATGATGGCATATGATCCTGCGGTTTCTTCTGATACATTGAGCTTCAGCTACAAAGACCAGGATTGGCAGCTTAGTATGGTCAACCGCCGGCTGATCCTGCAGCCGGGCACCCAGATCTTTCTGTCTGAGATTGACTCAGCTTCCTTTACGATAGAAAACGGAGTGATTTACTGTGTGTACGAAAGAGAGGGAAAAACCCGTTCAACGCCGCTTATGCACGAATAAAGGCATCATCAGTTCGTATTTCCTGGGGATCATGCTGTTTGTGACAGGTTTTGTCACAGCTTCAGCATTCACCCAGAAAAAACAGTTTGAAGCAATCATCCATCTCAGGAAAGCGGAAAAATACCAGGAAGCCGAGTCCATTGTCATAAGTGAATTGAAATGCGGGCTGCTCAATGAGAATCTGAAAGACGGTTCCTATACAGTACAGGGTGTCTATTACCAGCTTTCCGTTTATGATGCATCCCTGTATGTCATCATCATGGATCCTGTTCAGGAGACAATGGATATCAGCTTCAATCCGGATACAAAGCACATCACAGCTTTCTCAGCAGACCGCTGATTCAGACGGCGGCAGGCTGAATATGAAAATGCCATCCTGCGGGTGGCATTTTCTGATTCATCGTGCTTTTGGCAGATTCTTAAGGGGGCACAAGGTTGACAGGTTTCTGTATTTTCCTAAAATTAAAAGGTAACGATTGGATGGTGTTAAAAAATATATGGTGATTGTAAATGATCTGAAACCGGGAAGTTCTTTTATTTCCAATGGCAATATTTATCAGGTAATCAACACACAGCTGAATAAAACAGCCATGCGGCAGATGATTGTCAAAGTAAAGGTCAAGAATCTGCGTACAGGTGTTATTAATGAAATGTCCTTTACCGGCGGTGACAAGGTGGAACAGGCTGTCATTGACAGAAAGCAGATGCAGTATCTGTATGATGACGGTACAAGTCTTGTCTTCATGGATAATGAGACATATGATCAGATTGAAATTCCCAAGGATAAGCTGCAGTGGGAAATGCAGTTCATGAAACCGAATTCGGATGTCACAGTGATTGAGCATGAGAATGAGATTCTCGGTGTTGTGCTGCCGGATAAGGTAACGCTGCAGATTGTGGAATGCGAACAGGCTGTCAAAGGTGATACGGCAACAGCTGCTGAAAAGTATGCGGTACTGGAAACAGGGCTGCAGATCAAGGTGCCGCTGTTCATTCAGAATGGCGAGAATGTTGTCATTTCAACCGCTGACGGCAAGTATTCCGGCAGGGCAAAGTAAGCAATCTTAAGGGAAATGCGCTGTACAGTGCATTTTTCTTTCTACGGGGAAGTACATCAGGAGTTAGAATATGGTAAACAGAGTGAATTACAGAAAGAGAATTGCACACCCGTCTGACCGGCACGACCGTGACCCGGAAGTCAGGAAGAGACGGAAGTACTGGAATACTGAGGTGGTTAAGATGGCTGAAGACAGGCACAGTCTGAACCAGGTCAGTCAGATTGACAGAGAACCGGAGAGCTTTGACTGGACGGATATTGATGAAACGCTGGAAAGAACAGCTGCGCAGGAAACACTGGATGAAAAGACAGTGCAGGATCTTTTCAATGAAGAAAGAAATAATGGGAAGAAACAGGAGAACACTTCAACCCGGCGTATTCTGAGTGCAAGGCAGAAGAAGAAGGAAAGAAAGTGGCAGGCCAGAGAGGCGGAGATTGATGCTCTGATCAGCCGCAAGCAGTATGGCTTCAAGGGACTGCTTCTGCATCCATATAAGTGCATGGTCAATGAGTTCTATGAGGAGATTCCGGGCAGCTTTGCGGGAAGTCTGATCAGAATGATAGTGAAATGGATCATCTGTGCAGCTTTCTTCTCAGAAGAAATCAAGAAAATGATTGATGCCGGCTCATTCAGCTATCTGCGCATGAACTTCAATACAACCGCTGCGATGGGACTCAGAGTGGCACTGCTGTTATGTGCGGCGGAGCTTGTTCTGTATGCTCTGCATTGTATTCTGTCGCTGTTTTCGCATCGCAGAATCAGTTTTCATCGGGTGTTGAGCTCTGGTACGATGTGCTGGCTGCTGGAAGCGATCGGCTATCTGATTGCCGGTATATGCGGTATGAAGGGGGATCCGGTGATTGGTCTGTTACTGCTGTTTGCCGTGATGTTAGTCGGATTGATGCTGAAGAATCAGGCTTTGATTGATGGGACAGGACTGAGCCATGAACTGGTTACCATTATTTCCGTGCTGGTGGTATTCCTGTGCGGTGTGCTGATTGTTAGGATCATCGGCCTGACGGAAACAGAGATCATTCAGATGCTTGTGGAAATGTACAGCTGAAGGCACTGCCTTCAGCTTTTTGATTCTGCTAATGTAATACAAAGCTTGACAATATGAATACAGCTGTTTACTATAATAATCGATAAAACTCAGGGCAGGGTGCAATTCCCGACCGGCGGTAAACCCCGCGACTCCGTGCATACGGAAATGAACTGGTGCGATTCCAGTGGCGACAGTAAAGTCTGGATGGAAGAGTTATGAAAAGTTTTTATCTTTCATATGCAGGTCATACCCCGAGGTTTTTATCTTAGAAGCCCCGGTTTTTTATTGCCGGGAAGAGAGGAGAAAAAACCACATGACTACTTTAGAAAAATCCCGTTCACGGGTCACAACCAGAACCATTGCACGCATTGCCATTCTTGGCGCCATCGCCTTTGTGCTGATGCTGTTTGAATTCCCGCTGCCGTTTGCCCCGTCCTTCTATCAGATCGATCTGTCAGAAGTTGCAGTTCTCATCGGTACATTTGCCATGGGACCGGTGGAAGGCGTGATTATTGAGGCGCTGAAGATCGTTCTGCATATTCTGTTCCACGGTACGACAACAGCTTATGTCGGTGAACTGGCAAACTTCATCATCGGCTGTGCCTTCATCGTTCCGGCCGGTATTATCTACCGTCATCATAAGACAAGAAAGACAGCCATGATCGGTATGATTACCGGTACCTTATGCATGGCTCTGGCCGGTTCTTTGATCAATTACTTTGTTCTTCTGCCGATGTACAGCACACTCTACGGCATGCCGATGGATACGATCATCGCCATGGGTACAGCCATCTTCCCGGCGGTGAAGAACATGTTCAGCTTTGTCTGCCTGTGCGTTGTACCGTTCAACCTGTTTAAGGGTGCGGTTGTATCCGTACTGACCGGCATCCTCTACAAGCACGTATCTCCGATCCTGCATCGCTGATTTGTTCAGAGTGACAGGGACATCCGCTATTTCCGGATGTCTTTTTTTCATACCTGTATGTAAAATGAAGTATATGAAAAAGACTTCTCTTATCATTTCAATGTGTCTGTGTCTATGGGGATGCGGACCAGGCAGTACTGCGATGCAGAGCAGTGGGCCAGTCGAAACATCAGAACCTGCTCCGTCCGTAAAGACATACCGTGCTTCTCTTTTTATGGTCGGCGATGCACTTCTGCATGATGGGGTTTATGAGAAAGGCATGCAGGCAGATGGCAGCTATGATTTCACATCCATGATTCATCGGATCAAAGACATTGCGGAACCGTATGATCTTGCCTATTACAATCAGGAATCAATTCTTGGCGGAACAGAACTCGGCTTAAGCAGCTATCCCTGTTTCAATTCTCCGAAAGAGTGCGGAAGGGATATGGTGAGTGCTGGCTTCAATCTTGTTTCAATGGCCAACAACCACGCCCTGGACAAAGGAGCGGAAGGCATTCAGAGTTCTCTGTCCTTCTGGAAACAGCAGAAGGGTGTTGTGGAAGACGGCACTTATACCAATCATATGGACCAGGAAGCCATTCCCATCCATGAGATCAACGGCATCAGCTATGCTTTCATCTCCTATACCTATGGCACTAACGGTATTCCGCTGCCTCAAAATCAGCCGTATCTTGTAAATACCTTTGAAACCGATACACAGCCGTTTCTTGATAAAGTAAAAGCGGCAGACAGTCTGGCGGATGTAGTGATTGCGGCCGTGCACTGGGGCACGGAGTATGTGAATGAGCCGACGGAAGCACAGAAGACACTGGCACAGCAGCTTTCAGACTGCGGTGCTGATATCATTATCGGCTCGCATCCCCATGTCATTGAACCATTTGCCCGGATTGGTGATGCGGTCTGTTTCTACTCACTGGGCAATTTCATCAGCTCCCAGCAGGGAACAGAAATGAATATCGGCATGGATGCAGCGCTGGATATTGTCAAGACTGTAGAGGATGGTGTGACAACCATCTCCATACAGAATGTAAGAGCAGACCTTCTGTATTGTACCGGCTATGGCAATGCCTATGAGATTTATCCCTTTGAACAGCTGGATGACAGCCTGCTGAACGGGTATCAGGATCTGTATGCGCAATACAGCGGCATCATCACGGAAATGGACGATTCCATCGGGATCGGCGGCATCTGAGATGCCGGTCTGAGGGCGGTTGGACTATGCTATAATGGTAACTGATTTGATGGAGACAGAACATGGCGAAACTATCCCGCGTAGAAAAACATAGAAAAGAAGCAGATTATACAACTGAAGACATCGGCAGGGAAATCAGTTCAGATGAACTGCTGAAGTTTCAGGACAGACTGAATAAAATCAATTCGGATAACTTTGAAGCACCGAAGCAGACACCATCCCGGGCAGCGGATTATGATCCCATTCATGCCCGCCGCGTCGAAGAGCCGGAAAAGAAGGAAGAAAAGCCGGAAGAGGACTTTGATGACTCCGTGCCGGATGATTCTGATTTCGATCTGCACTTCACGGATGCTCTCAAGCCTGAGGATGATAACGAACTGACCAATGACTACCTCAGCCGCTATATCAATGAGGTCAAGCAGTACAACATCGATCAGGGCAATGCGGCTTCCGGCAATACCCAGCTCAACATTCTCAAAGGCCTTGATGCCGGTCAGCAGAAAAAGGCACCGGAAACACCTTATCCAAGTAATCGCAAGAAGGAAACACCGGCCTTTGAACGTAAAAACAGGGCTGCCCGTACTACGGAAGTCCCGTTTATCAACAGCCGGGTGACACCGGCCAGCCATCGTCCGGCTGAACCGGTTCAGGATGATATGAGTGTGGATGATATTGCGTCCAAAGTGCAGGACATGGCTTCAGACAACAATGATAACTATGAAGCCAATACCCGCTCGATGCATATGAATACAGATGAATTCACGCGTCAGTTGGAAATGGAAAGAACGACAAACCAGAAGCTGCTGGATCAGACAACACAGATGCAGGCCAGAATGGATGATGTCGGTGAGAACCTGAATGATGTATCCAACAAGATGCGCCATACCAATCAGATTCTCAATATCGTACTGATTGTTGTGATTGTAGCGCTGGTGATTGTATTCGGTATTCTGATCTACTGGATTGTACTGGCAGGAGGGGCAAGATGAGAATCAATATTGCCATAGACGGACCGAGTGCGGCCGGCAAGAGCACCATTGCGAAGAAAGCTGCCGCAAGACTCGGCTATGTTCATCTGGACACAGGTGCCATGTACAGATGTACGGCATATAAGGCACTGGAACAAGGGATTTCCCTGGAAGATGAAGATGCGATATGCCATATGCTGGAAAATACGGATATTGTTCTGACGCCGCAGGGAAATGTGCTGCTGGATGGAAAGGATGTCAGTGATGTCATCCGGGAAGAAAAGACTTCCATGGCAGCTTCAAAGGTTTCAAAACTCGGCAGAGTCAGAAAGGAACTGGTGAAGCGTCAGCAGAAGATGGCTGAAGCCAAAGGCTTCATCATGGATGGAAGAGATATCGGTACGGTTGTTCTGCCGCATGCGGAAGTGAAGATCTTCATGACGGCAAGTCCTGAAGCCCGTGCGAAAAGAAGATACGATCAGGATCAGCTCAAAGGCATTGAAAGCGGCAGTCTTGAACAGATTGCTTCAGAGATCCGCGCGCGCGATGAACAGGATATGAACCGGAAGGAATCTCCGCTGAGAAAAGCGGATGATGCGGTTTTACTGGATACAAGCAATATGAGTATTGATGAAGTTGCAGATGCGGTTGTGAAAATGGCGCAAGAGCGCATCGGGGAGCAGGCATGAGCGGCACGATTGCGATTGTCGGGCGCCCGAATGTCGGCAAATCCACGATCTTCAACCGGATTGCCGGCAGCCGAGTTTCCATTGTTGAAGATATGCCGGGCGTTACCCGGGACAGAATCTATGCCAGCGGAGAATGGACCGGCCATACGTTCCATCTGATCGATACCGGCGGCATTCAGCTGGCGGATCAGCCTTATCAGGAAGAAATCCGGGCCCAGGTACAGATTGCCATTGAAGAAGCGGATGTCATCATCATGGTATGCAATGGCAAGGAAGGCATGAGTGAGGATGACAGATATATCGCCGGCATGCTGCAGAGAAGCAGAAAGCCGGTGGTTCTTGCAGTTAATCAGATCGATGATGACTCACGGCTGATGAACATCTATGAGTTCTATGCCCTGGGGCTTGGCGAACCGATTGCCGTATCCGGTGTACACGGCATCGGTATCGGTGATGTGCTGGATGCGTGTCTTGCGGCCATGCCCGAAGAGAAAGCCGCTGAAGAAACAGAGGGTATTCATATTGCCGTCATCGGCCAGCCGAATGTCGGCAAGTCGTCTCTGGTGAATAAGATTCTGCATGAGGAGCGTTCCATTGTTTCCAATATCCAGGGAACAACCCGTGATGCCATCGATACACCGTTTGAATACGATGGAAAGAAGTATGTCATTGTGGATACAGCCGGCATCCGCAAGCGCGGCAAGGTATGGGAATCGGTTGAAAAATACAGCGTATTAAGAGCCATGCGTGCCATTGAACGGTGCGACTGTGCTTTATTCCTGATCGATGCACAGGCAGGAATTAGGGAACAGGATAAGCATGTGGCAGGCTATGCGGCCGAAGCCGGCAAGCCGATTGTCATTGTTGTCAACAAGTGGGATGCGGTTGATAAGAATGAAAAGTCCATGCAGGAATTCACGGAAAAAGTCAGAAATGAGTTTGTCTATCTGAGCTATGCGCCGACGGTCTTTGTTTCGGCAAAGACCGGCCAGCGGGTGGATACGATTCTGCCGGTAGTCGATCATGTGGTCGAAAATGCCAACCGGCGTATTCCGACCAATATCCTCAACCAGGTTATTGCTGATACCCAGGTGACCACTCCTGCCCCTGCCCGCAACGGCAAGCGTTTCCGGATCTATTACGCTACAGAAACATCTGTCGCGCCGCCTACCTTTGTTCTTTCCTGCAATGAGCCGAAGCTCATGCATTTCACCTATCAGCGTTTCATTGAGAATTCACTGCGGAATGCCTTTGACTTTGAAGGCACGCCGATCCGTATTATCGCAAGGAGGAAAATATCAGAATGAAAACAGCAGTACTCGGTACAGGAAGCTGGGGCACAGCGCTGGCCCAGATTCTCTGTGATAATGGACAGGATGTCATCCTGTGGGGCGTCGATCCAAAACAGGTAGAGGACATCAACGTCAACCATCATAATTCCGCTTATTATGATGATCCGATCAATCCGGATCTGAAAGCTTCCAGCGATATGAACTGCATTGAAGATGCTGATATCATCCTGGCTGCCGTACCGACCATGGCTCTGGAAGATGTATTGACCAAGGCGGCGGCCATTGTAGATCATCCGGTGATTGTCATCAATGTGGCCAAGGGCTTCCATCCAGTTACCCATGATCGTCTGAGCAATGTCATCCGCCATATCATGCCTTCGGATAAGCTGAAAGCGGTTGTATCATTGATCGGCCCAAGTCATGCAGAAGAAGTGATCAAGCGCAAGCTGACTGCTGTCAATGCCGTATCTCTGGATGAAGAGGCAGCCAAGGCTGTGCAGGAACTGTTCTCCAACAGCTATTTCCGGGTCTATCGCAATACGGATGAAGCCGGAGCGGAGATCGGTGTTGCCGTCAAGAATATCATGGCCATTGCTTCCGGTATTCTGGCCGGGATCGGCCAGGGTGCCAATGCCAGAGCTGCGCTTGTGACAAGAGGCCTGGCTGAGATGGTACGCTTCGGTACTGCCAATGGCGGCAAGGCGGAAACCTATCTTGGTCTGGATGGGGTAGGAGATCTTGTCGTTACATGTACTTCCACACTGTCCCGCAACTTCATGGCCGGCTATCAGATCGGCCAGGATGGTTCTGCCGCCAATTTCTGGAAGAATAATAAGAAGACCGTTGAAGGTGTCTTTGCCTGCAAGGTCGTTTATGAAGAAGCACAGAAACAGCACATAGACATGCCGATCACAAGTGCAGTCTATGCTGTCCTGTATAAAGATGCAGATCCCCGTGATGCCATTACGGCTCTGATGTCCCGCGATCTCAAATCCGAAGAACAGAAATAAAAGAGGCGCTTGCCTCTTTTTCTTTCAGCCAACATGAAAAATGCACAGGCTTTCCTGTGCATTTTTACATAGTTTTACGGAGCTGTCTGATCCATTCCATCACCAGAGGAATCATCACCGGTTGTGGATTCATCCGTGATCGTGCCCGAATTGTCTATACTGTCAGGATTAATTGCAGGCTGCTGCTGATCTGTACCGCCGGTATCCGTGTTGGAATTATCGGTAATTGTCTGATCCGTCGTACTGTTATCATTTGTCGTAGTGCTGCTGGAATAGTCATCACTGCTGTAATCACTGTAACTGTAGCTGTCATAGCTCTGTCCCTTGACATAGCCGCTGGCGGTGACACGGTAGGCATCGCTCATGGAATCAACCATAGGTGTATTCTTGAGACCGGTGGTAGAAACAGTGGAAGTAACGGTAGAACCATATGCCTTGCCTGCCTTGACATGCGGCCATGTGTTCTGGATATAGGTAACTTCTTCCAGATCATCCGGCTTGGTCAGCGACTGGGCCGCATCGGATGTGATTTCTGCTTCCTTATCGATGAGCAGGGAGTTGATATTGCCTGATGTATTGACACTGTACTTGTAGCTTGTGAAGTAGGTCTGGGCACCGGCTACCGCTTCATCCCAGCCGGTCCATACGGCATTTGTGTATTTGGAGTTAGAAGCGATCATCCATTCATCCTTGCCGCTTCCGGCCGGGATACCATAAGACTCAAGGGAGTCATCATAGTCAGATGTACCGGTCTTAGCAAAGACATCATAGTCTCTGTTGAGGATCTTCATGTAGTTGTAGTACTTGGTCTGATCGACGTTGTTGCGCATCAGTTCGGTAGAGAGCCATGCGGATCCGGAAGAGAGAACTCTGACATTCTGGCTGTCCGGATAATAGGTATCACCCGAAGAGGTTTCCACGGAACGGATGGTATGCGGTTGATTGTAGACACCGAGGTTCATGATCGCACCATGGGCAGCTGCCATCTGGGTGACGGTAGCCGTAAATGTTTCCGAACCGATGGCACAGCATAAGTGGAAGTTGCTGGCATCCATGGAATCAAAGCCGATGGAGTGCATGTAATTGACGATGACATCCGTACCGAACTTGTCCTGTACATTCTGCAGGGTGACGATGGCCGGGATGTTGCGGGAATCCGCTACGGCATCCTTGATGTCCATGACGCCTTTGTAAGTGCGGTCATAGTCGGCTACCGTACGGGATTCACCCGGATAGGAATATTTGTAATCCGGGACATGTTCATCAATCGAGAAGCCGAGATACTCAAAGCCCAAGGCATAGGGGAGAATCGGCTTCATGGTGGAGCCTGGATTCTTATACATATCCGTTGCCCGGTTCATCAGTCTTGCGCCGCCTTCTGAGCCATAGTTGCGTCCGCCGCCCAGGGCTACGATCTCACCGTTGGTATGATCCAGTACGGTAATGGCTGACTGCATCAGATCATCACCATAGGTAACGCCGGCACTGCCGTTTTCAATGGACATGATCAGATCCTGCAGATTCGTATCCAGCGCCGTATAGATATTCATGCCGACATTGTAAGGATCAAGACCGGTCAGCTGCTGGGCTTCAGTCAGAACAACATCAATATATTCCTGATACGTATTGTTCTGCACTTCAATATCGGCATATTCACCGACAAGCTGATCTTCAATCTTGATCGACTTGGCAAGATCACACTCATCCTGGGTGATATAGCCGTGATATACCATCATATCCAGCACTTCATTGCGCCGGTCGGTTGCGTAGTCGAGATAGTAGTAGGGGTTATAGGTGTTTGGCATATTGACGATGCCGGCCAGCAGGGCGCTTTCGGAAAGATTGAGCTGAGAAGCACTCTTGCCGAAGTAGTAGCGGGCGGCCATTTCAACGCCTCTGATATTCTGGCCGAAGTTGAGGCGGTTGACGTACAGTTCAAAGATCTGTTCCTTGTTCAGCTTCTTTTCCAGCTGCATCGCCAGCAGGATCTGCTGGACTTTGTACTTGATGCCTTTGCCGGCACTGTAGCTGGTCGACTGGTCGCCGTCATCAACGGAGAAGTAGCTGTTCTTGACTAACTGCATGGTGAAGGTGGAGCCGCCCTGACCGGTCAGATCGCCGCTGGTCACATTGTGGATGGCTGCCGCGGTAAAACGGGGCAGGTCGAATCCGTTATGGGCGAAAAAGCGGGAGTCCTCAATGGATAGGAAGGCATCAATCAGCGATTCAGGCATCTGGCTGTAATCCACGTTCTCACGGTAGTATGTACCGACTTCAATGAGCAGATTGCCATTGCCGTCATAGATATTGGAACTTTCATCACCGATGAAGTCATCTACGTTCAGCTTCGGCATATCCTTGGTCATATCCTTGATCATATAGGCGCCTACACTGCCTAAGACCACATAGAAGCCGAGGATGATCACAAAGAAGATCGTCCAGCCGCGCATTCTTCTCTGCTGGCGGATGAATTTCCTTCTTTTCTTCCTCTGTTCCAGTTCTTTCGGTGTCAGTTCTGCGGTATATTCATTCCGATTCTGTTTGTCAGACATGTTATTCCGGTTCATAAACAAATCCTTTCAGCAACGTTTCTATTCTAGCATAAGCGCTTCTGCTTTGCGTGAATTATACGTGCCTGCTCAAATGAAAAAAGCCCTGCCGATCTGACAGAGCATTTGCTTATAAAGCCTTGAAATACTGTACGCAGATGCAGTCCCGGCCGGTATGAACCGCGACTGGATTGCACAGTTCAACGACTTCAATATTAAGATTGGGGAACCTGTCTTCCATCTTATGATACAGATCCATGGCCATGTCGATACAGCCGGAGTGGGCGATGTAGACCTCATAGCTTTCATCCGGATGATCTTCTTCGATGATATCAAGTATCCTGCCTGCTGCTTTGCGGTAGGTACGCACATTGGCCAGACTGTCAATGCGGCCGCCGGTAGACTTGTTGATGCGCAGAATCGGAACAATCCGCAAAAGTTTGGCAAAGCCGGCCGCAAGCGGGGTCAGACGGCCGCCTCTGACTAAGGCATCCAGGTTGCGCGGGACAATCAAGGTATTGCAGGAAGTGATGATCTCATCGGTGATGAGCTTGACTTCCATGTCGGACTTTCCTTCTTCATACAGCTGCTTGATCCGGTGAATCAGATAGTTCTGCAGTTCACTTGTGACATACGTATCAATACAGATGATCTTCATGTCAAGACTCTGGGCAATGGCGGTCATGGTGCTGATGGTGCCGGAAAGACCGTTGCAGATGGGAACGGCGATGATCAGATCCGTTCCCTGTTCCTTGAGACTTTCGAAGCACTCTTCAATCAGACCGGCGGAAGGCTGAGATGTCTTCAGCACATGGCCCTGGTCTACCAGTTCAATACATGTATTGCGGTCAATCGTCTCAAGATCCTGATATGTATCATTTCCATCGGTGATCTGCAGCGGGACAGAAATGATGCCGTCGGCAGCAAGTTCGGATATGGAGCGTCCTGTGCCTGAATCTGTTACATAAGCAATTTTCATAAAACACACATCCTTTTTCATTATTTTACAACAAATACATGAATCTGACGCATGACATTGTCATTGATATCCGTGCATCGTAACCTGATGCCAAGTGCGTTATAATACTGGCATGACAGTTTCCTTATTCATGCGCAGTGCCGCATCCATCGGCCGCTCCTGTATCCGCATCAGCCAGATCATGCCGCTGGCGGCACAGCGCGGCTATTCTGCTCTTGCTCTGACGGACCGCTCCCTGATGATCGGCGTACCTTCTTTTCTGAAGGAATGCCGCCGATACGGCATCAAACCGCTGATCGGACTGGAAGTGGTGTGTCTTTATGAAGCGGATCATGTGCCGTTTGTACTGCTGGCAAAGGATGATGCAGGTTTAGAAGCACTGATGCGGCTTTCTTCTTCTCTGCTGAATCATGAGGAATATGATCCGGCCAAAGAGCAGGTCGCTGCGGCAGATGAGATTCTGCAGGCAAAAGATCATTGTGTTCTGATTGCCCGCAGTGAAGGAGGCGCTGCTCATTCCGCTCTTGAAATGAAGGACAGAGAAGGCATCAAAGCCGTATATCAGCGCATGAAAGAGGTGTTTGGTGATTTTGTCATCGGCATCAGCGGATGTGAGAAGAAGGCATGGCGGCAGAACTGTGATCTGCTGGATGAAATCGCAGATGCGCTTCAGATTCCCTGTGCCGCCATGCCGGAAGTCATGTATGAAAGAAAAGGAGAAGAGAATCTCTATACCCTGGTGAATGCCATCCGGCTGAAAACTGCCGTGGATGATGCATTCATGGACCTTGATGCGGCCAGCTGGCTTGAATCCAAGGATGAAATGCAGGCTTTCTATCATGAAAAGGAGATAAAAACAGCAGAAAGAATTGCGGCTGCCTGTACCATAAGTGACACAGAGCCTTCTGTTTCTCTGCCGGTTTTTTATTCCGATGCAAAGGGACATACTTCTGCGGATTATCTGAAGTCGCTGTGCCGTACCGGTTTAAGCCGCAGACTCAAGCAGAATCATATCCCTCTAGAGAAGCAGAATGCCTACTGGCAGCGGCTTTCTCATGAACTGTCGGTGATCATTCAGATGCATTTTGAAGATTATTTTCTGATTGTCTTTGATTATGTGCGCTATGCCAAAAAGCATGATATCTGGGTGGGGCCGGGAAGAGGTTCAGCGGTCGCTTCTTTAACGGCGTATGCCATCGGCATTACCGATATAGATCCGCTTGCCTACAATCTCTTGTTTGAGCGCTTTCTCAATACCGGACGCAAGGGCATGCCGGATATTGATGTGGACTTTGCGGAAGACGGCAGAAAACAGGTCATAGCCTATGTACAGGAAAAGTATGGGAAAGAGAATACAGCCGGGGTTGTGGCGGTGTCCTGTTATAAGACAAAGAATCTGCTGGCGGCGGTCTCAAGAGCCATGGGCATTTCTGCTGCAGCTGATTTCAGACGCCTTTATAAAGCTGTTTCAGATATTCTGAAGAAAAGAGAAAACAGCAGTATGAGTCTGGCTGAGCTGCGGCCGCGCATTCAGAATCTTCTGACACCGGTAACTGAGCCGTGCTATGCGGCCTGTGAAAAGCTGGCCGGCATCCCGGCCATGTACACCCGTCATCCTTCCGGCATTGTGGTGGCGGATCAGCCGATTGTCCACGCTGAGCCGCTGATGTGTCTTGATGAAAACGGACCGCTTCAGGCCTTCGGCCAGTATGAGGAAGGGGATCTTGAAGAAAGAGGCCTCATCAAAATGGACTTTTTGTCCCTGCCCAGCGCAAAGCCATTGGAAGAGATGGTGAAGCAGGTCAGAAAGAAGAATCCTTCCTTCGATCTGCATCACATCAGCTATGATGATCCACTGCTTTATGAAACATTCAACCGCCGGCTGACCTTAGGCTATTTCCAGTTTGATGCCTGGTCGATGAAGAACAATATTCTGCCGGCCGTACATATTGAGAATTTCAATGATCTGGTGGTATGCAATGCCATCGGAAGAGCCAATCTGTCACAGCTTGTGCGCCAGTATGGCTATCTCAGAAACAATCCGCGTCAGGCGGTCTATTTTTCCAGGGAACTTTATGATATTCTGCATGAAACATGCGGTATCATGCTGTATCAGGAACAGGTGATCCTGACGGCACATGTGTGTGCCGATTACAATATGGCGGAGGCAGATGAACTGCGGCGGGGCATCAAGAAGAAGGACAGAAAGGTGCTGGCGGCAAATGAACATGCGTTTGTTTCCCGCTGCATGGCCCATCGGGCTCATCCTTATTCACAGAAGGAAGCAGAGAGCCTGTGGCAGGACATCCTGCGCTTTGCGGATTACGGTTTCAACAAGTCCCACAGTGTCGCCTATACGACCATTGCCATGTGGCAGGCCTATATGAAAGTACATGAAACGGATCTGTATTATTCCTGTATGATACAGTATGGAAATGTAAGACAAAGCGATGCGGCACAAGAGAAACAGGCCGTACTGCATATGATCAGGGGAAAGGAGTAAGTTTATGGCACGTTTATTAATCGCAGATGATGAAGCGGATATCAGAGAAGTGGTCAGAGAATATGCCGAGATCAGCGGCTATGAAATCGATGAAGCCGATGACGGCATGAAAGCGGTGGAAATGGTACAGAACCAGCATTATGACTGTGTGATTCTGGATGTCATGATGCCTCATCTGGATGGATTCTCCGCCTGCCGGCGCATCAAGGAAATACAGGATGTGCCGATTATCATTCTTTCCGCCCGGACGGAGGAATATGACAAGCTTTTCGGGTTTGATCTGGGCGTGGATGACTATGTCGTCAAGCCTTTTTCACCCAAAGAGCTGATGGCAAGAGTCAGGGTGGTGCTGGACAGAAGAAAGCCGAAGGAAAAGAAAATCCTGCAGTATGACGGACTGCGTATTGATATTGCCGGCCGCAGCGTAACGGTAGACGGCAGACAGGTGTCTTTGACGCCGAAGGAGATTGATCTCCTGATCTGTCTTGCGTCTCATCCGGATGTGGCTTTTTCCCGCCAGCAGCTTCTAAGCGATGTATGGGATACGGAATACTATGGGGATGATCGTACCGTGGACTCCCATGTCAAGATGCTGAGGGCACATCTTGGCCCGTACCGGAATAAGATCGTAACGGTGCGCGGCATGGGGTATAAGTTTGAATCCTGACCGCCACGGCATCAGATTCAGGCTGATGCTTTCCTTTATCGGACTGTCGGCCGGTGCCGTTCTTTTGCTTGGTATTCTGCAGACAGGTCTGATCAAGCCCTATTACCGCAATTCAAAGATTAAGACCATTCAGGTTCTGGCGGATCAGGTCATTGATGATCTGCTGGGTGAGGATGGTTCGGATACATCTCATATTGAAGACGCATTTGCTTCAACCGTGGATAATAATGCCTGCGTGGTGCTCTACAACAGTGAAGGCAGACGCATCTACCGGGCAGATCAGCTGGGGGAAGGATGCGTGTTCAATGACGGGGTCAGTGTCAGCAGTGCTTCTGACTACCACAGCTTTGAAAGCCTGAAGGCATTTGTGGAAGAGAACGGGGGCGAGTATTCCGCTGATGTGACCAACCAGGAAACCTCCCAGAACATGCTGGTGTATGGAAAGAAGCTGAAAGAAAATCTCGGCACATATTATCTTTTCATGAATACGCCGCTGGAACCGGTGGACAGTCTGGTTACGGCTTTCTCCCGGCAGTACATATCATTGATGCTGATTATCATTGCCGTTGCCGGGGTGTTTTCGATCTGGCTTTCCGGCAAGATTGTCCGTCCGATTACGAATATGCAGAAAGAGGCGGTCCGTCTTTCCAAAGCGGATTATGATGTTCATTTTGACGGCGGCAGCTTTACGGAGACAAAGGATCTGGCCGGCGCATTGAATAATGCGGCCAGCCAGCTTGGCCAGATCGAGGAAATGCGCCGCAGCCTCATGGCCAATCTCTCCCATGATATCCGGACTCCTCTGACCAATATCCGTGCCTATGCGGAAATGATCCGTGATATCTCCGGCAATGATCCCGCCAAACGGGAAAAGCATCTTAATGTCATCATCCGGGAAACGGAATACATGAACCGCCTGGTCACGGACATGAGTGAACTGTCACAGATGCAGACAGGCAGCTATGTGCTCAAACGTACCAATGTTGACTTGACCCAGGTCATTCATGATGTACTGGTCATTGACAGTGCTCTTATTGCCACCCGCAGTCTGAAAGTTGTGACGGATCTGCCGGAATCACTGGTCATCTATGCGGATGAAGTCAAGATCACGGAAGTCATTCAGAATTACATTACCAATGCCGTCAAGCATTCCCCGGACAATGGCACAATCGTGATCAGAGGGTTTGTGGAAGCGGATGAAGAGACTGTCAGAGTGGAAGTAAAGGATGAAGGAGAAGGCATTGCAAAGGAAGATCAGAAGCTGATCTGGGACAGATATCAGAAGGCTTCCCGTTCTTTCTCCCGCAGCACCCAATCTACCGGCCTCGGCCTTTCCATTGTCAAGGCAATTCTCGATGCCCATGGGGCAGAATACGGGGTTATATCAGATGTCGGGAAAGGTTCGACATTCTGGTTCAGTTTCAAGGAAACACATACGGCTTAACAGGCGTATGATAGTTCAGAAGGAGTTGTTATGCGCATTGTAAGCCTGGTTCTGATTGCGGTGTTTCTGCTGATCCTGATCCTGATGATACGCATTCTGCAGTATCATCCGGTATGGAACATCATCCAGAAGAAAAAAAAGAGTGCGGAGCCTGAAGCGGAAGAAAAGGTATACTGGCAGACCAGGGAGTCCATCTTTCTGCAGCGCAATCCGCTCAATCGGATGTATTATGACACCCAGGCCTTTTCCCATGGCATGCTTGTACGCTACAAAGGCACCAATGAACAGAAGGGAAATATTCTCTTCACCGTTTATGATGAGACCATTTTCAATGCCGTCATGCTGGCGTGTGAGCGTATCCTGCGCCACAATGAAGCCCCGCTCTATACCTTTACCGTGCTCTACAGCAATCATCCTTCCGCTGCTTTCAGCCAGGAAGCCCTTGCTTATCTCAAGAAAAACTACATGCACTTTGAGCTGTGTCTGAGCTTACTGGATCAGAAGAGTGCATCTCTGGCGCCTTATCGGTATCTATTGCTTGGGGTGCAGCGGCAGAAGACGATGCAGCTGGAATCAGGAAAGCTGCTCCATCGCAATGTATCGGCGGTGTATAATGCCGGATTGACCCTGCCGGCGCTGAAGATCATGCAGGAAGGCAATGATCACAGACTTGTTCTGCGCTACCGCATGGCTCGTAAAAAGGCGCTTGATGAGCTGGAAAAGAGTGGTCTCGCCTACGCGCTGTGTGATACCTGTACGATGAGCGGCAGCCATATTGAATTATGTGCAAGTGATGATGAAGGGGTGGAGAAGATGCTTTCCCGCTGTCAAGATGAAGCGGAAGCGGAAGGCACAAGTCTCTATGTAACATCAGAGTGTGAAGCGGGAAAGCATGAGAAAGAAAGCATATGGCAGAAAAAAATCACAGCGTGCTATGAACACTGTGATCTCATCGAAGTTGTACCTGCCTATTTCAGAGATGATGAAGAAGCTGAACTGGAGCGGGTATGCCATGAACATCTGTCCTTCATGCCGGAAGATTTCCGCCAGCTTTCCATCATTGATTTCTTTGTGTCTCTGTTAAGTCAGGGCTGAGCAGTCGGGGAAGTTTCCTGGACTGCTTTTTTCGTGCTCTGCGCTGCTTTTTCGGCTTTCAGAGTATAAAGAACAATTTCTGCAGGGGCTGCAAAGCGCATGTCGCGTCCGCGGGTACCGACGCCGTTGGTGATATCCAGGGTGAAGGCATTGTCCACAGTATTCTTGCCGCGGAAATAATGGACGGCCATTTCCGGGGTATAGAAGGCGCCAAGGCCATAGTAGATCTGTCCGCCATGGGAGTGGCCGGCCAGGAAGTAGTCAGTCAGATCAGCCGGTACATCTTCCACGGTGTCAGGGGTATGGCAGACCGTCAGCACGTAGGCTGAGCGGGAGACTGCACTGTAAGCCGTGCTGATATCAGGTGCTCCGGCAAGACCGCTGTCGATGCCGACCAGGGTAATGGAAGCGGAGGTATAGTGATGGAGCGTGACGGAAGCGTTGTTGAGCACTTCAATGTCAGCCGCACTGTAGACGGTATTGACCGCATTTGTGACTGTATCTGAACTGTGATCGATATCGCCATAGACGGCAAACTTGCCTAATGGGGCATCAATACCGGACAGACTGGTGCTCAGGGTCTGGATCATCGTATCATCCGGCGTTACCCCTTCTGAGAACAGATCGCCGCCGAAAATAATGACATCCGGATCCGCATCCGCAATTTTCTGCATCAGGTTCCTGAGCCGGCTTTCATCCATGAATTCACCATAGTCAAGATCCGAGAAGAATAGGATCTTCATTCCGTTCAAATCCTCCGGTATCTTTTCTGAAGACAGAGTTTCCCGGCGCACCCGGATCCGTTTGGCCGAGCGGTAATATAGATCACACGTGAAGACAATCAGAAATGCCAGTACGCACGTGATGACAATCAGCAGTTTCAATTTTCTTTTCATGCACACCATGATAGCATAAACAGGTCAGCGGTTGTCTTTTGTCGTGTTAAAATAGGTAAAGAGATTATGATCAGAAAATGCCACATGATAGCGTATACGACGCTTCTGAATTATCAGCGAAAAGCAAGTGAGGGGGGCATCAGCTATATTGAGTCATTGCTCAACAACCGCATTCCTTTCCTCATTCTCAGTGAAAACAGTTCCTTCACCCGCTCTCAGCTTTCCGAGAAACTGGCCGCCGCCGGCTATCCGCTTTTAAAGCCGGAACGCTTCTATACCAGTACATTATCTGCCATTGACTGGGTCGCAAAGGAATATCCCCGCCATATCCGGGCAGCTGCCATCGGCGGCCAGGGACTGAAGATCGAGCTGCGCAATGCGGGCTTTGAACAGGACTATACCCATCCCAACTGGGTATTTCTGGGGCTTGACCGCAATGCGGCTTATGAAGACTACAATGACATTCTGCGCATGATTGATAATGGAGCTGTCGGCATATCGCTGGACAGCAGCCGCACGCTGGACGGGGAGACAAAGTCGATCGGGTCAGGGGCGATTGCCCGGATGATTGAATATGCATCGAATAAACAGGTGCTGCGCTTTGGTCGGCCCAGTGTACTGACCGTGGCCAATGCCTTGAAGTATACCGGCTATACAAATACGGAAGTCGTCTTTGTCGGCAATGACTTTGACAATGACATCATACCGGCGCTGCGCTGTTCCATGGATACGGTATTTGTAGCAGAGAAGGAAAGCATCTACGATACGAAGATCAATGAAAAAGTTCATCCCAAGTGGATTGTGGAAAATCTGGAAGGGCTGGCGCATTGATATTGTTTAAAAAAAAGAAAACTGCTAGAATGATGCAGGTGCGTTAAACAGGGAGCAGTAGTCCCATGCGCTGTGTCACAAGAGAGCCGGCATGTGCTGAAAGCCGGCACACAGACTGGAATGAACTCACCCCGCCAGTATCCGCTGTGCCCGCAGTGATGACAATGGGAAAGAGTGCACGTCAGGTGAACTAAGGTGGTAACACGCGTCAGCGTCCTTAGAGGATAAGGACGCTTTTTGTTTATGTAACAGGAGGAGTATATGAGCTACGATCACAGAAAAATCGAAAAGAAGTGGCAGAAGTACTGGGCAGATCATAAAACCTTCAGAACGGATGCCTATGACTTTTCCAAACCGAAGTACTATGTGCTGGATATGTTCCCGTATCCGTCTGGCCAGGGCCTGCATGTAGGCCATCCGGAAGGCTATACGGCAACCGATATCGTCGCGCGCATGAAGCGCATGCAGGGCTTCAATGTCATGCATCCGATGGGATTTGATGCCTTCGGTCTGCCGGCTGAGCAGTTTGCCCTCAAGACCGGCCATCATCCGGGTGAATTCACGTATAAGAACATCGATCACTTCAGAGAGCAGATCAAGTCCCTGGGTCTTTCCTATGACTGGGACAGAGAGATCCGCACCTGTGATCCGGAATATTACAAGTGGACGCAGTGGATTTTCCTGCAGCTGTATAACCGCGGTCTTGCCTATACGGCGGAAATGCCGGTCAACTGGTGCCCGGGCTTAGGCGCAGTACTGGCCAATGAGGAAGTCATCGAAGGCAAGAGCGCCATCGGCGGCTATCCGGTCTATCGTAAGAACATGAGACAGTGGGTGCTCAAGATTACAGATTATGCGGAGAAACTGCTGCAGGATCTGGATACGGTTGACTGGCCGGAAAGCACCAAGGAAATGCAGAGAAACTGGATCGGCAAGTCCGTCGGTGCCGAAATTGTCTTCAGGATCAAAGGCACTGACAGACAGTTCACCGTATTCACAACTAGATGTGATACCCTCTTCGGCTGCACATACTGCGTCATGTCGCCGGAACATCCGTTTGTGGATGACATCACTACACCTGAGCAGAGAGCTGCTGTCAAGGCCTATCAGGAAGAAGCGGCCAAGAAGTCGGATCTGGAAAGAACGGATCTGAACAAGGATAAGACCGGTGTATTCACCGGTGCTTATGCCATCAACCCGGTCAATGGAAAAGAAGTGCCGATCTGGATCTCCGACTATGTACTGGCATCCTATGGTACCGGCGCCATCATGGCTGTACCGGCACATGATACCCGTGACTATGCCTTTGCCCGCAAGTTCGATCTGCCGATTGTCCCGGTTATTGAAGGGGGCAATGTGGAAGAAGAAGCCTATACCGGCGATGGTGTTCATATCAACAGTGAATGGCTCAACGGCATGAATAAGAAAGATGCCATTGAAGCTATGCTGAAGTGGCTGGATGAGAACAAGTGCGGTTCAAAGAAGGTACAGTACAAGCTCAGAGACTGGATCTTCTCCCGTCAGAGATACTGGGGTGAACCGATTCCGATCATCCATATGGAAGACGGCACGATGCGTACGGTTGCCACCAGCGATCTGCCGCTGGAACTGCCGGCAACCGACAACTATCAGCCTTCAGCGGATGGCGGATCTCCTTTAGCCAACTGCACAGACTGGCTGAATGTTGAAATCGACGGCATGAAGGGCAAGCGTGAGACAAACACCATGCCGCAGTGGGCCGGCTCCTGCTGGTACTACATGCGCTATCTGGATCCGCATAACAATGAAGCACTGGCCGATAAGAAGCTACTGGATCACTGGCTGCCGGTAGATCTGTATATCGGCGGTGCGGAACATGCTGTTCTGCATCTGCTGTATGCAAGATTCTGGCATAAGGTTCTGTATGATGCCGGGGTTGTTTCCTGCAAGGAACCATTCCAGAAGCTGTTCCATCAGGGCATGATCCTTGGTGAAAACGGCGTCAAGATGTCCAAGTCACTGGGCAATGTCGTCAATCCGGATGATATTGTGGAAAGCCATGGTGCTGATGCTCTGCGTATCTATGAAATGTTCATGGGACCGCTGGAAGCTTCCAAGCCCTGGTCCACCAAGGGACTGGACGGTGCGCGTAAGTGGCTGGATCGTGTGTATCGTCTGGCTTCGGATCCGAACATGGTCATGGATGAGCCGACGCCTGAACTGAATTATTCTTACAACTATACTGTCAAGAAGGTGACAGAGGATATTGAATCTCTGAATCTGAATACAGGCATTTCCCAGATGATGATCTTTATCAATGACTGCTATAAGAACGGTAAGGTCAATAAGGATATGATGATCGGCTTCCTGAAGCTGTTCTCCTGCTATGCACCGCATCTGGGTGAGGAGCTGTATACGGCATTGAGCGGGGAAGAGACCGTTGCCTATGCCAAGTGGCCGGCATACGATGAAAAGGCTCTGGTACAGAACGATGTGACCGTTGCTGTTCAGGTCAACGGCAAGATGAGAGGCAAGTTTGCCTGTGCCAAGAATGCATCAAAGGATGAGATGATTGCCAAAGCCGAAGCACTTGACTCCGTCAAGCCTCATATCGAGGGTAAGAATATTGTCAAAGTCATTGCCGTACCGGGCAAGATCGTCAATATTGTCGTGAAATAATTCTGTGCTGATCGATAGAAGGTCTGCAGGTAATATACGCCTGCAGATCTTTTTTATGCTTATATGAAATCCATGTAAATAAAAGTGTTATATCATGTAAGCATGATTGAAAAACGTAAGAAATTATGTAAACGTCTGTGGAGGGCTTCCAGGCCTCTGCAGCTGCTGCAGGTGGTTTTCACTGTACTGCTGCTTGGCGGCATCAGACTGTGGCGTCAGCTCATCAATGCTCTGATTCTTTCCGCCGGACGAACTGCCATAACGTCCGGCGATTTCAAATATCTTTTTACAACCTGGCAGGGCTGGACCATCATTCTGGTCAGCCTCGGCATGATCATGCTGTATCTTTCCAGCATCATCTCCATGCATGTCCACTATGCGGATGATGTGATTCATCAGCGTGCATTTCATTATGGATCCCTGTTAAAGGAAACAGGCCAGGGCATGCGTCTTTTATGGCATGCAGAAGGCATCATTCTTCTCTTTCTCACTTCACTTCTGGTGCCGCTTTACAGCATCGGCTTTTCCGTCTCTTTAACAAGGCAGTTTGCTGTGCCTTCTTTTGTGGCGTTCTATATCTTTCGTCAGAAAGTGCTTCTTATCGCATATCTGATACTGGTCGGGATCAGCCTCTATTATCTTGTGCACTGGATCTTTGTATGGCCATGTGTGCTGATTGAAAAAGAAAGTATGCCGGAAGCCATGCGCCATGCGGAAAAGATCATGCATGGACACATCAGAACATGGCTGAAGGAGATTGTTCTTCTGACGCTTGTTCTTCTGCTGTTTCTGGCTGTTAGCGGGGTGTTTGTTCTGATTCTGCCGGAACATCTGCTGGATGGACTCGGCTTTACGGAAGGGATCGGCTATGGCATCGTCAACGGGATCGGGGTATTTACACTGTGTCTTTATATCCTGCTTCTGCTGCAGGTGCCGGCGGTATTTGCCCTGCGTGAGGAAGAGCTTTTTGAGACGTTCCGTCATCATCAGATCAGGTTTTCATATCATGCTGTTTCCTTAAGAAGACAGCGGGTGATTCTGTGTCTTCTTTCTGCCTGCAGTGCGGTTTATTTCAGTGTTCATTTTGATACATATTTTCCAGACCGGCCGCATACCGGCATCATTGCCCATCGGGCCGGAGGATCAATGACCATTGAAAACAGTCTGGAAGGGCTGCGTCTTTCCATTGCCCATGGGGTGAAGGGAGCCGAAGTGGATGTACAGCGGACAAAGGACGGGCATTACATCATCAACCATGATGTGGATTTCTACCGGGTATACGGAGTGGAAAAGAAACCGTATGAGATGACGCTGGAAGAGATTGAAGAGCTGCGGGCATCGGATGGCAGCCATGTGCCGACCATCGAAGAAATGCTGCAGACGGCCAAAGGCAATGTGAAGCTTTATATTGAAATGAAAGGCGATACGGCAGACCGGCAGATGGCGGATGATCTGGTGCGGATTATCCGCTCCTACAACATGATCCATGAAACAGCTCTGATCTCATTGCGCTATAACACCATTAAATACACGGAAGAAACCTATCCGGAAGTGGAAACAGGCTTTCTGTACTTTGCGTCCATCGGCGATGTAACAGATCTTGAGGCAGATGACATGATGCTGCAGGAAAGAATTGCTACGGCATCCAATATCAGAAGAATTCATGCTGCCGGCCATAAAGCCATTGTCTGGACCGTCAACCGCAAGGCTGCCATTCACCGTTTTCTCATGTCGGATGCGGATGCCATCATCACAGATGAAGTGGAAAAGTCACAGGCCATCCGTCAGCAGCTGAAGAAAAGAACGTATCTCGAGAGAATTCTGGATACCATTCTGTAGCAGCGAAAACGTTTTTCTTCTGGAATTGGGATGAAAAGAAACATGGTATAGAACTGGTTATTTGTG
This sequence comes from Solobacterium sp., assembly GCA_022644565.1. Taxonomy (GTDB): domain Bacteria; phylum Bacillota_I; class Bacilli_A; order Erysipelotrichales; family Erysipelotrichaceae; genus Bulleidia. Next base: position 24,557 of record JALCHG010000007.1, read on the forward strand.
ATAAAAAGCGGTCTGACCGGCATGAATAAAGTCTGACCGGAAGTTCGGGTACACGTACTGATTATGGAATAATTATGTGAAAGAATCGTGAAATAATGGGGTACAACAGTGACACTAAAAATAATATGTCGAAATTTGTAACGTTTCATGGATATGGTGTTATAATGTAAGCGCTTTAGGAATTCTGAGAGCCAAATCATTAGAAGGGGGTCTTGAAATTGGCAAGCTTTTTCCTTTGCCTTGCAGTACTTATCATTGGCTATTTCACGTACGGCAAGGTCGTAGACAATGTATTTTCACCGGATGATCGTGAGACACCGGCCGTAGCCATCAATGATGGCGTTGACTATGTGGTAATGCCGGAGTGGAAGCTGTTTCTCATTCAGCTGCTCAACATCGCCGGCCTGGGTCCTATTTTCGGTGCTCTGACGGGTGCTGAGTGGGGACCGGTAGTTTATCTCTGGATCACGTTCGGTACGATTTTCGCCGGCGGCGTGCATGACTATTTCTCCGGTATGCTTTCCGAAAGAAATAACGGTGCTTCTATTTCCGAAGTTACCGGTACGTATCTCGGTCCGGTCATGAAGAATGTCATGCGTGTCTTCTCCGTCATCCTGCTGATCATGGTTGGTACGGTATTCGCGGTAGGTCCGGCTGGTCTGCTGACAGTATTATTCACAAATGGCGGCGTCAGCTCAGGTATTGTAACCAAGGCTACATTCTGGCTGGCACTCATTCTGATCTATTACTTCATCGCAACCTTTGTCTCCATCGATAAGATCATCGGCAGAATCTATCCGGTATTCGGCATCTGCCTGATCATCATGGCACTTGGTGTGGGCTTCGGTACGCTGACCAGCGGCAAGCCGATGCCTGAGATCTGGGACAACTTCAGAAACATGCATCCGAATGGAACACCGATCTGGTCCTTCATGTTCATCTCCGTTGCCTGCGGTGCCATTTCCGGTTTCCATTCCACACAGTCTCCTCTGATGGCAAGATGCCTCAAGAGTGAAAGACAGGGACACTTCGTCTTCTATGGCGCCATGGTCGCAGAAGGCATCATTGCTCTGATCTGGGCGGCAGCCGGTGTTACTCTGTATGGTGAAGCTGGTCTTGTATCTGTCGGCGGCGGCAATTCCACATCCGTTTATACGATCTGTCAGGATACCATGGGCGGTATCGGTATTGTATTGGCTATGCTTGGTGTTATTGCATGTCCGATCACTTCCGGTGATACCGCATTCCGTTCTGCCCGTCTGACCATTGCCGACTGGTTCCACATCGATATGGATGACTGGAAGAAGAGACTGGCATTATGTATTCCGGTTCTCGGTGTCGGTGCAATTCTCGGCTTTGGCAATACGCTTGGCTTCATCGACTATTCCATCATCTGGCGTTACTTCTCCTGGACAAACCAGACGCTGGCCATGATCGTTCTGTGGGCTGGATCTATGTATCTGGTACAGAATAAGAAGAATTACTGGATTACTGCTGTGCCGGCAACATTCATGAGTGCTGTTTCTGCAACCTATTTCTGCATGGCACCTGAATGCCTCGGTCTCATCAAGGGACTGACCAACAACACAACGGTGGCATATCCGGTTGGTATCATCACTGCAGCCGTGTTCCTGTGCATCTTCTTAAGAAATGCAAAGAAGGCTACTGCTGCAGCTTGAAAAGCTTAACAAGCTCTCAGATTCAAGTAGTATGACGGCGGCAGAAGAATACAGCTTTCTGCCGCTGTTTTTATGGGGAGGATCATATGTTGAAAACAGTATTGTTCGGTACATCTGCGCTGGATGCAGAGACATTGAAGAAAGATAAGAAGGACTGCCGGAAAATCGGTCCATGCGGTATCGGGAAGGAAGCCCTGTATCTCAACAGCTTCTATTTTTCCCGGCGCTATTATGTGCGCTATCGAGATATCCGCCGCATCTTCAAGCGGGTGGCCATGTCGAAAGGCGGCTATACCGGCAAGGGCGTATTCGGGTCCATCCCATATCTTGTCGTACAGACTAAGGATGGCAGAGAAAAGCAGTGCAACTTCAAGTTTGAAGAGCAGGTGGATCAGATTCTGAAAGTGATGGAAGAGAAACATCCTTCCATTCCCACCCACAGTGAAAAGGCGGAAAAGAAGCTGAGAAAAGCAGCCGAAGCAGAGGAAAAGAAATATCTGAAGCACCTGGCACCGGAAGCCAACCGCACGGTTCAGCAGCTGCAGGCGGCTGAAGAGCGCCTGCAGAAAGCGGATTACTATAAGGAACTTTCCTATGCTGCCAGACAGAAGCGGATTCAGGATAATATCAGACCTTCCTGGCGGGCCTGTGCCATTGTGCTGTTTGCCGCTGCCATCGTTATTTCACTCTTCGGCCTGTATACCATCCTGCATCATCGCACTACTTTCTCCCTTGTATGCCTTTTAGGCGGACTAGCCGCAATTGCATTGATCGCAGCGGTACAGGTACTGCCGACCGGCACGAAAAACCGCAGAGCTGCGGAAAAAGACTGGCAGCAGGCACTTGATGACATGCGTACGTATCTTTCGGATGAGACATTCCCGGTACCGGTACAGTATGCCCATCCGGCTGTTCTTGAAAGAATGATCCGCATTGTCAGAGAGGGCCGTGCTTCAACGGCTGAAGAAGCGCTTGCCGTACTGAAACAGGATCTTCAGAAACTGGATCATAACGTTAAGGTATCGCAAAAGGAATATGATGAAATCACCGCGATCAAACCGATGTTTCTGATCTGTGACTATCAATAACGGAAAGAAGGAAAGTGTATGAAACAGGATCCGCTGGATAATCTGAAAGAAGAAGGAATTGAGGAAAGCCTGATCAAAGGAATTGAAGCATTCCGTTCTGCTTATCCTCTGGAAGAAAAATGGCAGGAGCGGGTACCCCGCCCGGATTACTTCTATTATGGAAAAGATGTATGGCGCAAGGCGCTGGCTGCCATTCTGGAAGGTGAGAATCTGCTGCTGATCGGACCCAAGGCTACCGGAAAGAACGTACTGGCTGAGAATCTGGCTGCCGTGCTGAACCGGCCGGAATGGAATGTATCATTTCATATCAATGTGGATGCGTCCTATCTGTTAGGTGAAGATACCTACAATGGAAAGGAGGTTGTCTTCCGTCCCGGTCCGATTACCCTTTGTGCAGAACATGGCGGCTTTGCGGTACTGGATGAAATCAATATGGCCAAGAATGAAGCCCTGGCTGTTCTGCACTCCATTCTGGACTTCCGCCATGTCATAGATCTGCCGGGCTATGAAAGAATCAGCGTTCAGCCATCTTCCCGCTTCATCGCAACGATGAACTACGGCTATGCCGGTACGCGTGAGCTGAATGAAGCCCTGTGCTCCCGCTTTGCCGTGCTGCAGATGCCGATCATTGCCCAAAGCGATCTCCATAAGCTCTTCCTGCATGCGTTCCCGGACATGAAGCCGGATATTGCCGAACAGTTCATGAAACTGTTCTATGATCTCAACCGCAAGGCGGAACATGCGGATATCTCGGAAAGAGCAGTAGATCTCAGAGGCCTGCTGGATGCAGTGCGGATGATCCGGCGCGGTCTGACTTCCGGAGAAGCACTTGAAATGACCATTACGGACAAGTCCTTTGACAGCTATGAAAGAAAACTTATTCATGATGTCATTGCGGCAAGAATACCGGAAGATCTGAAGGCTGAGGACGTCTTTGCATGATCCAGAGGGAATACAGCGCCCTGGAAAGAAGAGCTGTCAGTCAGATCTATAACGGGGCAGAGCGCTATGACTTTGAGCCGTTCTTTCTGGCGATGAAACCGGATGGTGAACCGGAGCTTTATGTCAATACGCTCATCGGTCTTGCCGTGAAGTGGCTTGATGCCGCCAAGCTGTCTGCTTTCTTTACTTCCTATGAAAGCAATGTCAGAAGCGATGATCTGGATGTCATCAGCTGGCTGGGGCTGGAAAATGCCCTCTATGAAAAGGAAATCGGACAGCGTCCGATCCTGAAGCAGATGCGTGAAGCGTATGGTGCCCAGTTCTTTACTTCTCATCAGATTTTATCCCGCCAGCAGATGATGGCCATGAATGTCAGACTGTATGAACAGAGAGAAGCACGCTGGGCAGAAGTATGCCATCATACGATGCCCGTTATGACAAGAGAAGCGAAAGAACTCTGTCAGGCTTTGAAGCTGTCCGGCGATCTTGACACTGATGGCATCATCAAAGCGCTTGAAAACATCATGCGCACCTATTTCCATGTGCACGATTTCAAAGCTGACAGCAGCCATCGTTCCATCTCCGAAAATCTTTCTTCCTTCCTGAAGAAAGTCATGTACCGTGAGACCCATGAAACCGATGCCCTGCTGGTCAGACAGAGCGGAACATCCCATGAAACGGGTGGAAAAGAAAGAAGACTGGAAAGAGGCAGACATGTTTCCGTCCATACGGAAAAAGATGAAGCCTATATTGAAAGCTGCTTTGGAAAGAGCCTGATCAGTGAAACGGAAAGAAAGATCCTGGAACGGGATCTCTGCCGGGATAACCATGCCTATTGTCATCTGTATCTGGCTGGTGCTGCCATTTCGCAGGATGAATGCAAAGATGAAGAAAGCCGGAAGTTTCAGAAAGAAGTTGAGAAACAGGCAGCGAAGAACCGGAAGTATCTTTCTGCCCAGGGTGCCAAAGCTTCTTCGGCCATCCATACCCTGAAGGCACGGCTGGATGTATTGCTGGCAACGTATGATGAGCCGCTGGAAGATAAAAGCCGGGAAGGAAAGCTGAAGGGAGACAGGTGCTGGCGGATGGGCATCCTCCAGGATCCTTATGTCTTTACAAAAGAAAGTGCTGAAAAGGAACACCGGCTGAAGGTTGATTTATTGCTGGACGCATCCGCCAGCAGACTCAATGTACAGGAAATCATTGCGGCTGAGACATGGATTCTTGTACAGAGCCTGAATGAACTGCATATTCCGGTACGGGTCATGACATTCCGTTCCCTGCGGGGCTATACTGTATTACAGAGGCTGAAGGATTATCATGAGAAACAGGCTGACGGTATCCTGAATTATTATGCGGCCGGCTGGAACCGGGATGGACTGGCCTTAAGGACAATGGGAAGACTGATCCGCGAAGAAGGAAATCTTGTCAGTTATCAGCAGAGCAGGGTCAGTGACGGGTATGAACATTTGCTGTTCATCCTGACAGATGCCAATCCGGATGACAGTACACCGATCCCCGCAGAAGGAAATCTCAGCCTGGATCGTCCGTATGAAGACAGTGATGCTGTAGAAGATACGGCAGAAGAAGTAAAGAAGCTGAGACTCTCAGGCATTCATACCATGGCTGTGTATCTTGGTGCCAGTGCCCATGCGGACAATGTCCATGAAATCTACGGCACCTCTTTTGTCAGTGTGAAAAACATTGAAACACTGGCCTCCGGTATCAGTGCTCTGCTGGAGAAGAGCCTGAGCCGGGTACAGAAGTGAGGAAATATGTTTGAGAAGAAAACGAATTTCTATCGTAAGAAGGATAAGGAGACTTGGCTTGCCATCCGCCGAGCATTGAAAGAAGAAGGCATCAGACATGTGGAGAGCGGCCATTACTTCGCGGATTCCTTGGCCCCTAACGGGTGCGGGGGACAGCTGGACCCGAGAAACTTCGGACCGGCGGGAAAGATTGACCGGGATGTGTATTACATTCGCGTCCGGGAAGAGGACAGAGAAAAGGCGGAAGCCGCTATCCGCAGCCATGGACTGGTTACGGAAGTACACGAATACCGCACGGAAAAGTGAAGCAGCGATGCTTCACTTTTTATGATGGAACAGCGTGATGAAAGAGAGGAGGTAGTTGTGTTTCCTTATTTTTGATATAATATCGGAGCTATGGAAGAATTCACGGTGACGATTGATGCTTTCAGCGGACCGCTGGATCTGATGCTGCATCTGATCCAGGAAAAGAAGCTGGACTTACTGGATCTTGATCTGAATGTACTGACAGATCAGTACTGTGCCTATATTGAAAGCATGCAGAATATGCACCTGGAAGTAGCCGGAGAGTATCTGGCGGAAATGGCGCATCTGATTGAAATCAAATCACGCCGCATGATCCCGGGCAGCAGAGATGAAGAGACCGTGGAAGAAGATCCCAAGGAACAGCTGGTCAGAAGGCTGCTGGAATACCAGCAGTACAAGGATGTTTCGCAGCAGCTTGAGAAGTATTATGAAGACAGACAGCTTTCCTTGAGCAAGCCGCTCAGTGCAGAAGCGGATGAATGGATCAAAGACAATGAAGATATGCCGGTGAAGGGATCTGCCTATGATCTTCTTAAGGCAATGAAGCGTATGCTGTACAGGATGCAGCTGAGTACGCCGATGGAAAGAAGCGTATCGGTCAAGGAAATTTCCATTGAGGACAGGGAGCTTGAAGTCCGGGCAAGACTGGATCAATTGCCGCCGACATTCCGGTTTGAAAGGCTGCTGGATGACTGCCGGGACAATCTGGCCAAGGCTATTGCCACCTTTATTTCCGTACTGGATCTCAGCCGCAGGCATATTCTGGCTTTCAGTGTGGATGAAGATGATGTCATCTGGTTTACAAGAGGAGGTGTTTCTTCATGAGTGAAGAAGAATTATCAGAAGATAACGCTGCTGTACTTGACTGTGACTATGATGATGAAGAAACAGGCAGCCATGCGTCAGATGAATTGGATGAACAGGCGGAAGCAGTGCTGGAAGGTCTGCTGTATATTGTCGGAGATGAAGGACTGAGTCTGGATCAGGCAGCCCAGGCCCTTGATATCAGCCGGGAAAGATGTGAAGCGCTGCTGGATGATATGATGCAGAAATATCTAAAGCCCAATCACGGCATAGAACTGGCGAGGTATGGTGATACGTATCACTTTCTTTCCAAAGCAAATATTCATGATTATGCGGCCCGTCTTTTCAATCTGAATAAAACCGACCGGCTTTCCCAGGCCGCCATGGAAACACTGGCGATTGTTGCCTATAAGCAGCCGGTTACCCGGGTCGAAATTGAAGAAATCAGAGGCGTAGGGGCTGATGTCATGCTCAGAAAGCTTGAGGCAAGAGGATTGATTGCCGAAGCAGGACGTTCAGAAGCACCAGGCCGTCCGATTCTCTATAAGGTAACGGATGCGTTCATGGATGCGTTTGGACTGGTGAGTCTTGATGAACTGCCGGATCTGCCGGATTTCCATCAGGATGAACAGGGTTCTGATCTGTTTGAAGAAGATAAGGAAAAGCCGCAGGAGGAAAGTCAATGAGAAGGCTGCTGGGGGCAATCCTTGCGGCCGTACTGCTTCTGGAAGGATGCGGGAAAGAACCTGTACAGACAACCGGTCTGTTTCCGGATACCGCTACCGCAGAAACAACCCAGGCCAGCAGTGAAGCAGAACAGATTGCATCAGATCTTTCGATCACAGATCTCAAGCGCCTGCGGGACAGAAATATCAAAGGTCTGTTCTTCAACGGCAGCCAGATCTACACTGACGCTGCGGTTCTTGTATCAGAGAATGATAAGGCGGATCTTGTCGGTGTGTTCTATGTTACGGATATGGAACAGGCAAGAGCAGGCATACAGAGCTATCTGGCACAGATGAAATCGCAGTATACCATATACAGTTCATCTGAACGCTTCAAGATTGACAACGCTGCCATGGCAGACAATAACAAGGATAAGATCGTTTTGATTATCTGCGATGATGTGGAGGCAGCAGAAAAGAAGGCTGAAGAAGCAGTGCAGCAGTGAGACTGCTTTGGCAGATATAAGGAGGAAAACATGATTGACCGCTATTCACGTGAAGAGATGAGAAATGTCTGGAGTGAGGAAGCCAAATTCCAGGCATGGCTTGATGTTGAGATTCTGATTGATGAAGCCTGGAGCAAGCTTGGCGAGATTCCGGCTGAGGATGTGGAAAAGATCAGAAAGAACGCAAAGTTCTCTGTTGAGAGAATCCAGGAAATCGAGCAGGAGACAAGACATGATGTCGTTGCCTTTACAAGATGCGTATCCGAGAGCCTCGGTCCGGAAAAGAAATGGGTCCACTACGGGGTCACTTCAACCGATGTTGTTGATACCGCCAATGGCATCCGCTTCAAGAAAGCTGATGCGATTCTGCGGCAGGACATTCTGGATTTCATGGATATCCTGAAAGAAAATGCACTGAAGTACAAGGACACCATCATGATGGGAAGAACGCATGGCGTACATGCGGAAATTACTTCCTTCGGCCTGAAGTTTGCTTTATGGTATGAGGAAATGAAGCGGAATCTGGCCCGCTTTGATGATGCATGTGCGGATGTGGAATGCGGAAAGATTTCCGGTGCTGTCGGTACATTTGCCAATATTCCTCCGTTTGTACAGGACTATGTCTGTGAGCATCTGGGCATTCATTCAGCCAATATTTCCACCCAGGTTCTGCAGCGTGACAGACATGCCCATTACTTCGCTACTCTGGCTCTGATCGGCTCTTGTCTGGAACAGATGGCAACCGAAATCAGACATCTGCAGAGAACCGAAGTACGTGAAGTCGAAGAGCACTTCAACAAGGGACAGAAGGGATCCAGCGCCATGCCGCATAAGAGAAATCCGATCGGTTCAGAAAACATCTGCGGCTGTGCCCGTGTGTTAAGAGGCTACATGGTGACAAGCTACGAGGACATTGCCTTATGGCATGAAAGAGACATCTCCCACTCTTCCGTGGAAAGAATCATATCTCCTGATGCGACGGAGCTGCTCGACTACATGCTGCACAGATTCGGCGGCATCCTCAAGAACCTGACCGTCTTCCCGGATAAGATGAAGAAGGATATCTGGCTGACTAACGGCGTCATCTTCTCCCAGCGCTTCATGCTGAAGCTGGTTGAAAAAGGCTGGAGCCGTGAAAAGGCATATGATACCGTACAGCCTCAGGCCATCAAGGCATGGGAGAACAACCTCAACTTCAAGGAACTCATGGAATCTGTACCGGAAGTTACTTCAGCTCTTACCCAGGAAGAGATTGATGACTGCTTTGATCCTTACTACCACATCAGAAATGTTGACACCATCTACAAGCGTGTCGGTCTGTTATAATCTCACTTCTTATCAAAAAGCGCATGACTTGAAGCCATGCGCTTTAATATTGCTTTGACAGTTTGACAAAACTGCAGGCAAACGCACTCAGAAGACAGAGGCAGGCAAAGATGGTAAAGACAGCCGGCAGGGGCAGAAGGGCGGAAAGGGCAGAAGTGATCAGTGAAGTGATGGGTACACCGGCACAGACCGCCGCATTGAGAATACCGTCTACCCGGGAAAGATAATCCGGTTCTACTACAGACAATGTGACGACAGAAATGCGGATATTGATGCACGAGATGATCGCACCGAAAAGAAACGGCAGAACGGAAGTGACAAGATAGAACAGAAGAGAATCTTTCAGCCATCCCCCGGCCAGCCAGGCTAGATAGTACAAGGCACAGGCAAGATACGTTTCAATGATCAGACGCTTCAGCCATGTTCTCTGTTCAATCCATTTGCGATAAATGACAGCTCCGGCCATCAGGCCGAGCGACAGGAATACATTGATATAGGAAAGCGCCCAGGCACCTTTGTGAAAGATGGTCTGACACCAGGCAGAAGAAAGGGCGGAAATGGGATTGGTCAAGGCATTGATCAGAACGGACATGGCAGTCAGCGTGATGATGAAGCGATGCTGTCTGATATACTGCAGGCCTTCATGGAAGAGATGGAACGTGTTCTTGTTTTTCTCTTCTTCCTTCATTTCACATGTGAAATGAAGGAAGGTCTGAAAGAAAGCCGACAGTGCAAAACAGAAGGCGTCTGCACACAGGGAAAAAGCAATGCCGGCAGCAGAAAGAAGCACACCGGCGGCTGCACTGCCGGCCAGCTGAACAAGGGAAGAAGCACTTGTCATCATGGAAGCGCCGGCGGAATATTCTTCCTGTTTCAGAATGGAAACATTCACAATGGAACCGCAGGGCATGCGGAATGCTTCAACGGTAGAGATCAAAAAGGTTGTCACAAAGATCATCCATCCCTGTATCTTACCTGTAAAGACAAGTAATGCCAGGATCACAACAATGCAGGTACGGACTGTATCCGCCGTGACCATGACTTTTTTAGGATCATGGTGGACAATCCAGGCACCGCACAGGGGCTGGAAAAAGACAGTAGGAATGTAGTTGATGGCAAAGTTCAGGGCACTGGCCGAAGCACTGCGGGTGACGGTATACATGAGCCAGCTGGAAGTCAGAGCATCAATGGAATCGCCGAAGCGGTTGGCCATGGTAGCCAGAAACAGCCAGCGGTAATTGCGGTTTTCTTTCAGAAGATTCATAAAAGGCCTCCTTCTGCTTTAAAAGGTATGACAGAAGAAAGCCTGAATCAATCAATTGTTTACTTTATTTATCAATTGCTATTTGTATCATTCAGCAGAGGCTTTAATATGTCTTCCTGATTCAAGGTCATGTTGATAAGGGCACTGTTTCGCGATTCCGAAAGATCTGCCGCCATCATCAGTACTGCCATGACAAGGTCCGGATTAAAGAGCTGCCATGTCTGTACTTCTCCGTTTTCACTGACATAGCTGTTTGGCTGAACTAGACCTGCCTCAGCCATCAAGTGCATCGTGCTCTGCACTTTATCCTGAGACAGACCGGTCTTATGCGCAATGAAGGAAAGCGTACAGCCGGTTCTGTTTTTCTGATGCAGGAAGAAGGAAAGAATGGAAAGAACAGAAGGATCTGAAAGGCATGAGAAAAGGGTATGGTATTTCTCTATTGTCAGCAGCTGATAGGAAGTTTCAGGATAATATGTGGAGAAGAAATAATGTCTTTCTTTCAGCAGACTGCCATAGAGAAACCCATCCCGGTAGGCTCCCTGTACAGCCATGGAAGGCTGGCTGTTTTCCAGGTGCAGCGGATCTTCAAACAGCATATCAAGAGAAGGTGTACCGCCGATGGCAATCATGATTCTGATGCATGCGGTATAGGCCGTATGATAGCGTTCTTCTTCCGGCAGATGGCGGATCAGTGCCATCAGACCTTCCAGCGGATCCTCATACTGTTTCTCATCCCGGCCGAACAGTGCATCAATGGAAACATGCAGCGTATCGGCCAGAGCCGGAAGCAGGGCAATATCCGGCGTACCGCCGTTTTCCCAGCGGGAAACAGCCTGTACCGTAACCCCGAGCTTTTCCGCCAGTTCAGACTGCTTCATATGCTGAATCGTCCGGAAATGACGTATGTTTTCACTGATAATTTCTGACATGATCAACCTCTTCTGTTTTCTCTATTTTAATACATTCATGAAATGTTAAAATAGACGGCAAAGAGGTAATAAGGATGAAAATCAGAAGAGCGGAAAAGAAAGATCTGCAGGTTGTAGACAGACTGCTCAGTGAAGTACTCGAAATTCATGCGGCGATCCGGCCGGATATCTTTGTGCCGGGCACCCGCAAATATACGGATGAACAGCTGCTGGATATTTTTGCGGATGATTCAAGACCGGTATTTGTATATGTGAATGACAGTGATGAAGTACAGGGCTATGCTTTCTGTATCATCCGGGAAACACACAATGAAAACATGAAGCCGATCACAACCGTATTCATTGATGATCTGTGTGTGGATGAAAAGGCCAGGGGCATGCATGTCGGAAAGTCTTTGATCGCTTATGTAGAGGATTATGCAAAGAAGATCGGTGCACATAATGTGACGCTGAATGTATGGCATGGCAATGACAAGGCCATCGGCTTTTACAGGAAAGAGGGTTTCGGTATTCAGGAAACCGTTATGGAAAAGATTGTGGGATAGATATCACAGATTATGTGATAATACATGCTTACATATCTGTTCAAAATGCAGAAAAATCAACAAAAAGCTTTAACTGTAAAAAGAAATGATAGCGCTGCCATGGAAACCGGCGCAGCGCTTTTATTTTTTGTAACCGTTTTAAAAATGTATATCTATTAATAATCGACAAGAAACCGCAAATAAATGCAAGACCATATTTTCTCCCGGAAAAATTGTGTGAAAAATTTGTGATATTGATTGCATTTAACTTGACTCAAACGTAGAATAAAGAAGCAATAAGAAAAAGGTACGGGCGTATATTTGCTGAAACGGAATACAGATAATGAATGGTGAAACTTCACTCATCAGAGTTTGGCTGTTCTTCATATTTCCGTATGTACATCAAACGTATCTCAGATTGCAAAGAAAGGGAGAATAAACATGGTAGGTATTATCATCGGAAGTCACGGCAAGTTCGCTGAAGGCATCAAGATGTCCAGCGAAATGATTTTCGGCGCGCAGAGGAATGTCGAAGCTGTGACCCTCATGCCTAATGAAGGTCCTGATGATGTCCGCAAGAAGATGGAGGATGCCATCGCCAAGTTCGACGATCCGAAGCAGGTTCTGTTTCTGATTGACCTCTGGGGCGGCACTCCGTTCAACCAGGCTAATGGCCTGATCGCCGGACATGAGGACACATGGGCAATTGTGACCGGCCTGAACCTGCCGATGCTGCTGGAAGCGTATGGTGCGCGTCTTGATGAGACAGCAACGGCACAGAGCATCGCCAAACACATCATTACAACATCCCGTGAGGGAATCAAACCGAAACCTGAATCACTGGAGCCTGAGGAAAAGGCTGCCGCTCCTGCTGCCGCAAAGGGCAGTGCAGCGCCGATTCCGGAAGGAACTGTCATCGGTGACGGTAAGATCAAGATCGGCTTATGCAGAGTCGACACACGTCTGCTCCACGGCCAGGTGGCGACAACCTGGACAAAGCAGGTCAATCCGGACAGAATCATCGTTGTTTCTGACGCTGTTGCCAAGGACAAGCTGCGTAAGACAATGATCGTTCAGGCTGCTCCTCCAGGAGTTCATGCCCATGTCATTCCGGTTCAGAAGATGATTGATGTTGCCCACGACACCCGTTTTGGCGGCACCAAGGCTATGCTTCTGTTCGAGAATCCGCAGGATGTATTAAGAGCTGTTGAAGGCGGCGTTGACATCAAGACTGTCAACCTCGGCTCCATGGCTTATACAAAGGGCAAGGTTGTTGCCAACCAGGCAATTGCCATGGACCAGAACGATGTCGATACACTTGAAGCTCTCAAGAAGAAGGGAATCAAGTTCGATGTCCGCAAGGTTCCGAGCGACAGCCCTGAGAACTTTGACACGCTGCTGAATAAGGCTAAGACAGAACTTAAGAATCAGAAATAATTCATTCACGAGGAGGAAATTAGAATGAATGCATTACAGATTATTCTGGTCTTTGTTGTAGCTATGCTGGCCGGCATGGAAGGTATTCTCGATGAATTCGAATTCCATCAGCCGCTGGTTGCCTGCACACTGATCGGACTTGTTACTGGACATCCGAGAGAAGGCATCATGCTCGGTGGTTCCTTACAGATGATCGCTCTCGGCTGGGCTAACATCGGTGCTGCTGTTGCACCTGATGCAGCGCTGGCTGCTGTTGCTTCCGCAATTATCATGGTCAAGGGCTTAGGCTCAACTCAGAGCACAGATGTTGTCATCAAATCCGCTGTTGCGGTTGCTGTCCCGCTGTCTGTTGCAGGTCTGTTCCTGACAATGATCTGCCGTACCATTGCTATTCCGATTGTCCACGGCATGGATAAGTGTGCTGAAACAGCCAACTACAAAGGCATCGATGCTCTGCAGATCGCTGCTATCCTGATGCAGGGTCTTCGTATTGCCATCCCGGCTATGGCACTGTGTGCTGTTCCGGCTGATGTTGTTACATCTGCTCTGAACAAGATGCCGGCCTGGCTGTCTGGTGGTATGACTGTTGGTGGAGGCATGGTCGCTGCTGTAGGTTATGCCATGATCATCAACATGATGGCTTCCAAGGAAACATGGCCGTTCTTCTATCTCGGCTTCATCGTCGCTACAATCTCCAATCTGACACTGATCGCTCTTGGCGGTATCGGCATCATCCTGGCTGTACTCTATATCCGTCTTAAGGATATGGCTAAAGCAGGTGGCGGCTCCAATAACGGCGGCGGCACTGGCGATCCTCTGGGCGACATCCTGGATAACTATTGATTGGAAAGGTGAGGTAAGTAGAAATGTCTGAAAAGAAAGTAACATTAACAAAGGCTGACCGTTTAGCGGTTGCTCGCCGTCACCAGTTCCTCCAGGGTTCCTGGAACTATGAACGTATGCAGAATGGCGGCTGGTGCTTCGCCATGATCCCTGCGATCAAGAAGCTGTATGCGGATTCCAAAGAAGAACAGATCGCTGCTCTGAAGCGTCATCTGGAATTCTATAACACCCATCCTTACCTGTCTGCTCCGGTTATCGGTGTTACCCTGGCTATGGAGGAATCCAGAGCCAACGGCGCTCCGATTGATGACCAGGCCATTCAGGGTATTAAGGTTGGTATGATGGGCCCGTTAGCCGGTGTCGGTGACCCGGTATTCTGGTTCACAATCCGTCCTATTCTCGGTGCCTTAGGTGCTTCTCTGGCTCTGTCCGGATCTGCTTTAGGTCCGATCATCTTCTTCGTAGCATGGAACGTCATCCGTTGGGCCTTCCTGTGGTACACACAGGAAGCCGGCTACAAAGCTGGTGAAAACATTGCCAATGACCTCGGCGGCGGCATGATGGGCAAGATCACCGAAGGTGCTTCTATCCTCGGTATGTTCATCATCGGTGCTCTGGTACAGCGCTGGGTTTCCATCTCCTTCACACCTGTTGTATCCAGAGTTACACAGTCCGAAGGTGCCTACATTGACTGGGACAACCTGCCGGAAGGCACAGACGGTATCAAGCAGGCTCTGACCATGTACGATTCCATCGGTTCTTCTGCTCTGGATAAGACCAAGGTCACAACCTTACAGCAGAACCTCGATTCTCTGATCCCTGGGTTAGTTGCCTTACTGCTCACACTTGGCATTGCCAAGCTGCTCAAGAAGAAGGTATCTCCGATCGTCATCATCCTCTGCCTGTTCGGCATTGGTATCCTCGGTCGTGTCATCCATCTGCTGTAATTCCAGAAATTGCTTAGATTGGAATTGAAGAAATGAGAGAACCGGTACAGTCACAGAATACGAAAGTAGACCTGACGATGCCAACGACCTTCATGTATGGCAATACCACAACCGGCAAAGCCATGGTAGGTGATAAGGCATTCGAGTACTACAACGACCGCAATATCCAGGATTACATTCAGATTCCCTGGACGGAAATCGACTACATCGCAGCTGAAGTTCTCTTCAAAGGCAAGACGATTTCCCGCTATTGTATCTTCACGAAAGATAAGCGCAGGTTTGTCTTCTCGTCCCGGGATAACAAAGCGATGCTGCGGGCCATTCGCAACTATGTGCCGGCAGATCGTCTGCTTCGCTCCCTCAGTTTCTTTGATGTCGTAAAAAGAGGCACAAAGAAACTCTTCTCAAAAAAGAAAAATAAGGACGAAACAGAAACCACGGAATCATCCAATTGAAACTGAAGGCCAGGCAGAAATGCCCGGCCTTTTGTGATTTACAGAAACATAAAACCTCATCTTTCATGATCGAAATACATCGATCAGAAGATGAGGTTTTACATACTAGACAAGATGATTGACCCAGATCCGTTTATGGATCAGATACAGGCCGAGAATGACTTTATAAAGATCAACAAGGTGCACAATCAGAAACATCCATATAAGGGGAAGATGGGTAAAGTGAGCCAGTACGAAAGCAGTGGGGAAGCTGATACAGATCGTGCCGACCGAATCAAAGAGGAATGTCAGGACGGTTTTGCCGCCGCAGCGCATGGTGAAGTAGGAAGCGTTGTATAAAGAGGAGATCCACATGCATAAGCCGCAGATTCTTAATAATGATGCGGCAGTACGGCGGATGCTTTCTTCCGTGTTGTAGAGAAGCGGAAACAGCGGGCCAGTCAAAGCAAGAATCATGCCTAAGCCAAGGCTGATCACAAGTGTCCAGGCAATAAGCTTTCGATCTGTATCAACCGCTTCTTCTGTTTCACCCGCACCTAATTTCTGACCGACCAGGATGGAGATGGTATCGCCCATGGCGATGTTAAAGACAAAGAACAGATTTTCAATTGTATTGGAGATATTGTAAGCGGCGATTGCGTCAATGCCTCTTGTGCTGTAGCACTGGGCAATCGCTGCAAGTCCGGCAGACCAGAGAATTTCATTGATCGTCAGCGGTGTCCCTTTTCGGATAATATTCAGACCGAGATCTTTCGGAATATGGAAAGCATGGAAGATGCCGGTAAAGAACGGATAGGAAAGAGATGTACGCCTTGCGGCGATGAGCAGAATGGAAAGTTCCACAAGACGGCTCAGTACGGTGGCGATGGCGGCACCGGCTGTACCAAGCTTTGGAAAGCCTAATGAGCCAAAGATCAGCAGCCAGTTTCCGATGAAGTTGATGGCAACAGCAGAAACAGAAGCGATCATCGGTATCTTTGTTTCACCGGCTTCTCGAAAGGAAGAGGAAAAGCAGGTGGAAATGGCATAGGGCAGAAAGCCGAAGCACATGATCCGGATATAGGTCAATGCATAATCGGATGCCGCCTGAATCTGATGGGACGTGTTTGTCCCTGGATTCATGAAAAGAGCAACCAGCTGCGGTCCGTAGCACAGGAATATGATGATGGCGGCAAACGCAAAGATGGTTTCCAGTATCAGTTTGAAGCGCAGGCAGTTTCTGACGCCTTTGTGATCTTTGGAACCATAGAACTGAGCGCCGAAGATGGAAGCACCGGAAACAGAGCCGAATAAGGCAAGATTAAAGATGGTGATCAGCTGATTGGCAACGGATACACCTGACATGGCAAGGGTGCCGGTCTGGCCGACCATGATGTTGTCAAGCATATTGACAAAGGTTGTGATGAGCTGAGTGATTACCAGAGGTACTGCTACCTTCAGGACAGTAGAAATAAAAAAACGATCCCCGAAATATTTTTCCTGTAATGTCATACCGGGCCATTCTATCAGAGATCGTATTTTGTTTCTACCGGATGGGATCAAAGGGATCTTTCAGCATTCCCATATCTTCATCCGACAGGATTCTTCGATTATCACTCAGGCCATAGTGAAGGGCAGTCAGGGTGCGGCGAATCCGATCGGCGCAGACAGCAGGATAAGTGCCATGATCCTGTTTCATTTCCTTTGCACTCATATGAAACTGTGTTGCGCCGGTCTTCTGCAGTACCGTGAGAATATTGTCCGGCGTAATGCCGCCGCCAGGCAGAATCTCGATCTGCTGTCCATATGTATGGATCAAAGTATGAAGGGCAGAGGCGCCTTTGAGCACGGTGTCTTTTCCACCGCTTGTCAGGATGCGGTCGATCTTGAGTGAGATCAGTGTCTGACAGGATTCTGACAGGTTAGCAGTCAGATCAAAGGCTTTATGGAAGACAGCTTCTTTACCATAGGAATGGATCAGTTCACACATGTTCCTGACTGCCCTGACATCAATGGTGTCATCTTTCTTCAGAAATCCGAATACAATGCCGTCTGCCCCATGTTCCAGAAAGTAGCACGCATCTTCAATCATGACTTCTTTTTCTGCTTCGGTATAGACAAAGCCGGCGGAGCGCGGGCGGACCATGCAGAGAAGTTTTTTATCCGTGGCTTTTCTTGCCTGAGTGAAGGCGGAAAGAGAAGGGGTGAGGCCGCCGCATTCCAGGGCACTGTTGAGTTCAATGCGGTCAACTTCAGAAAAAGCGGAAGCTGTCAGGACGTCCTCAATGCCGCCGGCACATATTTCTATCTTTATTTCATCCAGCATATGCAAAGAAAGGCTGCCGCAGCAGCCTTGTTTCAATCAGAATATATCCTTCAGGATGATATTGCCGTTTCTTTCCGGGTTGACGGAAACAAGGGCAATCGGAACACCTGTATATTCCTCAATGAACCGGATGTACTTCTGACAGTTGACAGGCAGATCCGCAAAGTCTCTGACCTGAGAGATGTCTTCATTCCATCCCTTGAATATCTTATAGACAGGTTCAGCTCTGCCATAGTCCTTCAGGGAAGCAGGAATGTAATTGATTTCCTTTCCATCCAGTTTATAGGCAACACAGACCGGAATCTCCTTTAGTCCGGAGAGAATATCGATCTTGGTGATGGCAAGTTCACTCAGACCATTGATACGGACAGCCTGTCTGACAACCGGCAGATCCAGCCAGCCAAGTCTTCTCGGCCGGCCTGTTGTAGCACCGTATTCAGCACCTTTTTCTCTTAAGGCATTACCAGTCGCATTAAGCTGTTCCGTGACAAACGGACCTTCACCGACTCTTGTGGAGTAGGCTTTGACAATGCCGATGATGTGGCCTAAAGCTCTGGCACCTACACCAACGCCTTCCAGTACACCCGCTGCTGTAGGAGAAGAAGAAGTGACAAACGGATAGGTGCCGTAGTTGATATCAAGCATGTTGGCCTGGGCGCCTTCAAACAGAACGGTCTTATCTTCATCCAGGGCATTGTTGACAACATCGGTCGCATCGATCATCATCGGTACCAGTTTTTCTCTGACCGGCTTGAACTGTTCCACCAGTTCATCATAGTCAAACGGTTCAGCGCCATAGACCTTGGTAATGACGGCATTTTTGAAAGCCAGGGTTTCCTTCAGCTTCTCACAGAACACATCCCAGTCTCTCAGATCACACATCCGCATGCCGATGCGGCTGTATTTATCCGCATAGCAGGGGCCGATGCCGTTCTTGGTGGTGCCGACTCTGTATTTGGAGTCGCTTTCTTCTTCCAGTTCATCCAGTCTGACGTGATATGGCATCAGGATGTGTGCACGGTCAGAGATGCGGATGTTATCTGTTTTCGCACCCTGACTTTCCAGTGTTTCCATTTCCTTGAGCAGTACAAAAGGATTGACCACAACCCCGGGGCCGATGACACACAGAGCATCATGGTTGAGGACACCGCTGGGCAGCAGATGAAGCACGGTTTTCTTTCCATCTACCACAACGGTATGACCGGCATTGTTGCCGCCCTGAAAGCGGACAACCATGTCCACATGTGAGCCAAGCAGATCAACTACTTTGCCTTTGCCTTCGTCACCCCACTGGGTGCCGACTACTACATATCCTGACATATATTCCTCCCGTCACATTAACGTGGACATTTTAACACTTTGATACCATGATGTCCCGTGATTATGCAAAAGATTGGAAATATGCGGTTTGAACAGGTATGATAAGATAATGTTTATAAGGAGAGTATAGGAAATGAGTGAGAATAAGAACCCGGATACCTGTGACCATAACTGTGACGGATGTGAAGCCAGCTGTGCTTCCCGTACAACAGGCAATCCGTTCAAAATAGAGCCGAAAGACAAGACGGTCATCCGTCATATGATCGGCGTTGTCTCCGGCAAGGGCGGTGTAGGAAAATCTCTGGTAACCTCTTTACTGGCGTGTGAGATGAACCGCAGAGGCTATCATACTGCTGTGCTGGATGGCGATATCACCGGTCCGAGCCAGGGCAAGTCTTTCGGTGTACATGAATCTCTGATGGGAGATGGCACCTATGCCTATCCGGCAACGACAAAGACCGGCATTCAGGTTGTCAGTACGAATATGCTGCTGGACAGTGATGATACCCCGGTCATCTGGCGGGCTGCCATGGTGACTAATCTTTTGAAGCAGTTTTATACGGAAGTACTCTGGACGGATGTTGACTTCATGTTTGTGGACATGCCTCCGGGAACCGGTGATGTGCCGCTGACCGCATTCCAGTCCTATCCGCTGGATGGCATTATCATTGTAACCACTCCCCAGGAACTGGTTGAGATGGTTGTGGAAAAGGCTGTTAATATGGCCGAGAAGATGAATATTCCGATTCTCGGGTTAGTCGAGAACATGGCATATGTGGAATGCCCTGACTGCGGTAAGAAGATCAGAGTGTTCGGAGAGCCGCATCTTGATGATCTGATGCAGAAGCACAGTCTGAAGCTTCTGGCAGAGATTCCGCTGCGCCAGGATATTGTCAAAGCTGCTGATACAGGCACAATTGAAGACGTGGAAGTAAAAGAAATCGGCCCGGCCGCCGATGAAGTTGAAAAACTGGCCGCATAATCACATAAAGTTCACACTGATCATATACAATCAATTAAACTGCGAGGTGAAACATGACCAAGATTCTGATTACCGATGATGAAGAGAAGATCCGTGCCATGATCCGCAAGTATGCGGAATATGAGGGATTTGAAACTGATGAAGCTGCCAACGGTATGATTGCCGTGGACAAATGCCATGCCAATCATTATGACTTATGCATCATGGATGTCATGATGCCGGAGCTGGACGGTTTTTCCGCAGTGAAGGAAATCAAGAAGGAACATCCGGATATGCCGTTCATCATGCTGACAGCACTGGGTGAAGACTATGATAAGATCCATGGGTTTGAGATCGGTGTGGATGACTATGTCGTCAAGCCTTTTTCCGGCAAGGAGCTGATGATGCGCGTCCACGCGATTCTGAAGCGGGTCAATCCGTCTGAAGCAGGCAGTGATGTCATGCGGGTGGACGGAATGGAGATCAACTTCTCAGCCCGTACGGTTACCATTGATGGAAAGAGACTGCAGCTGTCGCCGAAGGAATATGAACTGCTGGCCTATCTTGCCAAGAATGCCGGTATTGCTCTGACCCGTGAACAGCTGCTGCAGAATGTGTGGGGCTATGACTTCTTCGGGGATGATCGTACGCTGGATACCCATATCAAGCTTTTGCGCAAGAACCTCGGGCCGGCCTATGCCAGATACATTGTGACGCTGAGGGGAGTTGGCTATCGTTTTGAAAAGCAGAACTGAAAAGGGCGGCGTTTCCCTGAAGGGAAAGATCGGCCTGTACCTGTTCGTGTTTGCGGCGGTGCTGATAGCGCTTCTGTTTGTGTTTCAGATGATGCTGTTGGAGCCGATGTATGAACACGAGAAGATTGACAGTGTCAAGAAGACAGGTGATGCCATTGCCAACGCCATTGATGAGGATGATCTGACGGATGTGCTGTTTGCTACATCCATGCATAATGACACATGTATTTCCGTCACCTACAACGATGCGTCCTTGACAGAAGGCAATCAGTTCTGTACGGTCTTTTCCAATATGAGTACGGAAACAAAATCCGCTCTGATCGGATACGCTTCCGTCTCCAAAAACAATACGTATGTTGCCGTGCATGACAGATCGCTTGGCAAAGGCAGCAGTCATGATACCGACAGTTCTTTCAAGGATATTATCTATACCAGGATCGTAAAAGCAGATGACGGCGATGCCATCATCATGGTCTACAGCGGCATCAGTCCGGTCAGTGCAACCCGCAGTACCTTATCAGTACAGCTGCTGTATATCACCCTGATGATCGTTGCGGCCATCATCATCCTGACGTTCCTGATCAACCGCAATATTGCTAAGCCATTGACTGAGATCAACCAGTCCGCCAAACAGCTGCCGCAGGGCAGGTATGAAGTCAATCCCAGGACCAATAAATACCGGGAGGCGGAAGAGCTCAATGAAACCCTTGCCCAGGCAGCCAATGATATTCAGAAGGCAGATAAGGCAAAGCGTGATCTGATTGCCAATGTATCGCATGATCTGCGTACACCGCTGACCATGATCTCTGGCTATGGGGAAATGATGCGTGATCTGCCGGGTGAAAAGACCGATGAGAACTGTCAGGTCATCATCGATGAAGCCCAGCGCCTTAATGTGCTGGTCAATGATCTTTTGGATCTGTCCAAGCTGCAGGAAAACAAGATCAGATTGGAAAAGACAATCTTCGATCTGTCCGCCATGCTGGATCAGCAATTGAA
>JALCHG010000008.1:0-46203 GCA_022644565.1 Solobacterium sp.
TAACATGAAAATCAGGCACCATGGCATATATTTGTGCCATGTAATGCCTGATTTTTCAAGTATGCCTCACCCTACGAAACCTTATTGGCCTTTCGGGTAAAACCCTACACAATTTTACTTAAGCCTTTTCTATGCCCGGATGATCTTGACTCTTTCCGCAATCAGCATCGGGCAGAGATGAACTCCCCCGGCTTCATCCCTGACGCAGATACTTTCAATTCTCCCCTTGAACCCGACAACGCTGCCGATGCGGCATGAATCCCGGCACTCTCCTGCCACACCTTTCCATAAGGCAATACGGAAGGCATCAAACCCATATGAACCATCTGCCTCCGGAAAGGATCTCTCACAGGCAATAGTGATATATGCGCTTTCTGATCCATCTTTTCCTGTCTGCGCCCCTGGCATTTCCTTGACTGTTCCGACTAGTGCAAAATTGGTGAACATGTTCATAACCTCCTTCTGTTTTCTGTACTGTATCGAAAACAGAAGAAGGTTTCAAACGATCAAATCAGGTATTTTGCGGACTTTGATACAGATACTGCCCGGTCAAATCTGCTCAGTTAAGGAAGGAAAGCAGATTTGACCATGTTTTTACACAATTTTCAATAACTGTAATAATACAGATTGATTCCGTCTACTTCTTCATCATCATTGAAACTGATTTCATAATCATAGGTATGATCCCCTTCCTGATAATCCATATGAATGCTTGAGATTTCAGAATCATAGTAATAGATCCGATAGGGTGCACCTTCCTTTTTCAATGTCGCAGTCACATCATCGCTGGATTCATAGAAGGTCACATCATATGGCATGGAAAGATCAAGCCCGTTATCACTTGAAGAATAGAAAGAATAATCGGTTATGTACGCCTCATTCAGCGGCACTTCATCCGCATCACTGAGATTTTCCGCACTGATATAGGAAAGACGGATGCCGTTCTTGGTGGCATTGATATTCACTCCATAATCATCTTTACTGATGGTTTCAGGCAGCGGTTCATCTGAATTGGTAGAAGAGATCGTCCAGCCCGCATCCTGCAGATCCTGCACTTTTGTCGGCATGGCAATGGTCTCCCCTTCCATTTCAAAGGATGTGAATGGATTGGAGGAATAGGAACCATCAACCTGTTTATCCGTACTTGAGGAACGGTAGGTATCGTAATTGGTACCGGTGTTTGTTGCAGCGACAATACCGGCCGTGATGATACCAGCGGCAGCCAGTACAATGACCACAGCGACAGCTGTTCCTGTTTTCCTGTGCTTTTTCTCTTTCTGAATGGCATGATCTGCTTCAAAAGCATCCAGGTCATCATTCAGACGGTCTTCCTGGGCATCGCTCATCCCTTCATCTGTACTTTCATCCAGATGATCCGTCCAATCTGTATCATTCTGTTTCTGTGTCTGCTGTGCCATACCTGAACCCCCTTAGCTGCTATTTTAACGGAAAAACAGTCATTCTGTGTAAAATGGCTGTTTTAATCCTGTGAAGTATCCTCTTTTTTCTTTGCATAGACATCTCTCGGCTTGGAACCATTGGCGGGACCGATAATGCCGGTCGCTTCCAGCTCATCGATCATACGGGCTGCCCGGTTATAGCCGATGCCGAATCTTCTCTGCAGTAAAGATGTGGATGCTTTCTGTGCTTCAATGACATAGTCCTTGACTTCCTGGAAGAGCGGATCATCACTGACACCGTTATTCCCGGTAAATTCACCGCTTTCCACCCCTTCCAGCATGACAAAGGAATCATCATAGTGCGGTCCCCAAGGACTCAATGCGTCGGTGATCCGCTCTACTTCTTCATCCGTAATGAACACGCCCTGAATGCGGGTGGCGCTGTTCTGGCCGATCGGCAGATACAGCATATCGCCATTGCCCAAGAGTCGTTCCGCCCCGACATGGTCCAGAATAACACGGGAATCGGTAGAACTGGAAACGGAGAAAGCAATACGGCTTGGAATATTGGCCTTGATAACACCGGTGATGACATCGGTGGAAGGACGCTGGGTTGCCACAATCAGATGGATGCCGGCAGCACGGGCCAGCTGGGTGATACGCTGAATGGAAGCTTCAACTTCCTTGCCGGCGGTAATCATCAGATCCGCCAGCTCATCGATGATGACAACAATGTAAGGCATGTCGGCCGTATGTTTTCTTTCTTCAGGCGGCATTTTGGCCAGCATTTCATGATATCCGGCAATATTTCTGACACCGCTTGCCGCAAACAGGTCATAGCGCTCATCCATGATTCTGACAATGACCTGCAGGGCATTGGATGCCTGGGTCGGATCATTGATGACCGGACCGATCAGATGCGGTATTTTCTGATACGGGGTGAATTCAACCTTCTTCGGGTCAATCAGCAGCATCTTCACTTCATCCGGTCTGGCTCTTAACAGAATGGAACAGATGATGGAGTTCATACAGACTGACTTACCGGAACCGGTAGCACCGGCAATGAGCAGATGCGGCATTTTATCAATGCGGCAGGTTACGGTTGAACCGGAAAGATCTTTGCCAAGATAGAACAGAAGCGGTCTGTTTTTGTCTTTGGGACTTGTATGAGAGACAAGCTCCCTCATCTTGACCGGAGTGCTCTGTTCATTCGGAATTTCTATGCCGACCGCATTCTTGCCGGGAATCGGTGCTTCAATACGGATATCCCGGGCTTCCAGCTGCATTTTGATATTGTCGGTAATACTGACAATTCTTGAAATCTTGACATTGGCATCCGGCTGCACTTCAAACTGAGTGACACTCGGCCCGATATGCACACCCTTTACCTTGGCCGGAATATCAAATGTATTTAATACATTGATCAGCTGCTCACCCTTCTTCTGGGCATTGAGCTCATTCACATTGCGTCCGGTATGAGGCGGAATGGGATCAAGCACTTTATTGGGATCCGGCTTGCGGTAATGGGAGTAGTCGCATGTCTGACGGTTCTTTCCGCCTGATTCGGGAAAGTGAAAGACAGGTTCTTCTTCTGTTTCAGGCTGTGCCTGAACCGGTGCTGAAACCGGCTTGACTTCCTTTACCGGTTCAGGTTCAGGCACTGCCTGTTTCTCTTCTTCTGTTTCCTGCGGCTTTACTCTGTCCTGCAGTTCATCAAGATTGATGAATACATGATCTGATTCGGAAAGCGGACGCTGCAGTTTCATGGTATTCTCTTTTCCCATGTCATCCGACTCGCTTAACAGTTTCAGATTATTGGTATCACCGTCATCTTCATCCACGCGGATGTCAAAGGGATGGAGGTTTTTCTGCTTGATGGGAGTCGGTTTCATGCGGATGACAACCTCTTCCCCATCCTGCAGTGCCTTATTGACCTTACGGATATTCTGCTTTCTGACCGGCTCATCCGCATTGATAAAGGAAGCATGCTTCTGCTTATGTTCTTCACGCATCTTCCATAAGTTGGGACGCTCTTTTTCTTCCTGTACTTCTTCTTTTTCTTCCTTCTTTTCTTCCTCATCCTCCGGCACTCTGAAAAAGTCCGCAATGAAAGAGAAAGCATTCTTATAGCTGTCCATAAAGCCCATCAGAACCGTTGCGATGATCACAAGTGCAATCATCAGCACAACACAGCCGCTGCGGCCAAACAGGATGGACAGACAGCTGTACAAAAGAGCGCCTACAATCCCGCCGCCTGCCTGTATATCTGCATTCGAAAAGTAGGAAGAGAATTTTTCCAGAAACGGCGTCAAAGCCGCAAAACCGGTGACGGTGCCGGCTGAAAGCCAGGCTGCCAGCAGTTCAATATCCAGAATGATCAGGATAATCGGCAGCGGATTGCGGGCATCTTCTTCATCCTTATGTGTGGAAGCGATACTGATCAGCTGCCATAAAGCCATTAACAGCAGGATCAGCCAGAATACACTGCCAAAAAGGTAACGCAGTACATTATAGATAAATGTACCTGCCTTACCTGCGCGCATTAAACCGATTGCGCAAAAAGCAATAAGGATCACAATTGTGATCCATTGTCTTGTTTCGTTTCTGACCGCCAGCTTTTCTTCCGCTGACTGTTTCCTGCCCTTGTTCTTTTTCTTATCCGTGCTCACGCATTTCCCCCGGGTTATTCGTCTTTCGTGTTGATTTCAACGATTGCCGGAAGAATCATCGGACGCTTGCCTGTTTCACGGATGACATAGCGGGCAATGCGGTCTCTGGCATCAGCCCGGCACTCCAGATTGTCATACGTGTTGTTCTTGACGGCTTCATTGATTGTCTTTTCCATGATATTGCCGATTTCCTGAATAATGTAATCAGCATCTTTCAGATAGATGACGCCGCGGCTCTGTACATCCGGACCGCCGATGATTTCCTTGGTCTTGTGATTCACCACGACACCAACAATTATAGCACCGTCGGTTGACAGCGTTTCTCTGTCCTTCAGCACCATGCCGGAAGCGTCCAGATTCTCATCGCCGTCTACCAGTACATCCTCCGCATGGTCAATGCGGTTGAAGTTTCTCTGCAGCTTTCCATCATCGATTTGAGCCACCTGGCCGTTGTCCATGACGATGATATAGTCTGCTCTGAAGCCCATATCCAATGCAATATTGGCATTGGCAATGAGCTGTCTGTACTCGCCTTTGACCGGCATATAGTACTTGGGCTTCATCAGATACATCATCATCTTGAGATCTTCACGGGAGGCATGCATGGTAAAGGCGCGCTTGGCATCAACCGCTGCCACCCGGCCTGCTTCTCTGTACAGATCATCTTCCATGCCGGCTTCTTCTCTTTCCGTACCAGGTACCGCAGGAGATGCGATGATGACCGTATCCGTATTGCGGAATTCCACATTCTCATCTTCCTTGTTGGCAATCTTATGTACCTTCTTGAAGATGTTGGCCCCATTGCCGGCAATGATCACAAGTACATTCTCCATATCATTGGAGAAGTCATCCGGCGGTACTTCAAGGCCGGCCGGAATACGGTAATAGCCAAGGGAAGCCATATCCTTCATCAATTGGCGCAGTTCTTCATCATAGATGAACACTCTGCGGTTATACTTATTGGCCAGTTCAATGACTTCAATCACCCGGTAGATATTCTGGTTAAACAGAGTGATGAACATCCTGCTGCTGTCTTCAAAGAAATGTTCAATCTGCGGGGTGATACGGTGGTATGGAGAAGAATGACCGGCTCTGGTACAGCCGACTGACTCTGCCATCAGTAACAGAACGCCTTCATTGGCAAGATCCGTGATGTTGGTCAGATCAAAGTCAAATGCTTCATTTTTGGTATCATAGTCCACAATGAACTCACTGCTGTATACTACATATCCATCTGCCGTCTCAATGGCAACGCCGAACCCATCCGCAATGGACTGGGTTGTACCGAACGTACGGATCTTCGTATCACCGATCTTGAAGCGGGCATTGCGTCTGATCCGGTGGATGTTGACATGCTTGATGCCAGCTTTCTTTGCCTTGCGCTCAAACATGGCAGCTGTCAAAGGTGCCGTATAGACCGGCACATCCGGGATCTCCTTGAGAAGACTCGGCAGTGCCGCCATGACATCATCATGGCCATGGGTGATGAAAACACCTCTGATTCTGTCCTTGTTCTCCTTCAGATAGGTAAAATCCGGTATGATCATCTGCACACCGTACTGCTCCCCATCCGGATATTTCAGTCCGCATTCCAGAACAAAAATATCATCGTTGTTTTCCACAACGTACATATTCTTGCCGTCTTCATCCAGACCGCCTAACGCAAAAATGCGTACTTTGCTCATATTATGATTCCTCCAGTTTCTAAAAGCTTTCCGATGCTTCTATTATAAGGCAGAAAACCACTGTTTCACAATGCCATACCGTTAAGAGAGAAACTTAATGTCTTAGTGATCCTGACATCCACGATCTTTCCCTCCAGTCCGGCCGGCCCGGTGAAGTTGACCAGTTTGTTCTCTTCACTGTAGCCGGTATAGACTGCCGGATTCTTCTTGGATGGTCCTTCACACAATACTCTGAGTGTGTGATCCATGTATTCCTGGTTTTTGAGATGGCCATAGTAGGCAATCTTCTCATTGAGCAGAGAAAGTCTTTCCTTCTTCACGTGCATCGGGATATGATCTTCAAACCTGGCTGCCGGCGTACCTTCACGCGGCGAATAGATGAAGGTGAAGGCACCGTCAAACGCGCACGCATCCACAAGATCCAGGGTCTTCTGGAAATCCTCATCCGTTTCATCCGGGAAGCCGACAATCAGATCCGTCGTAAAGGTGATATCCGGAATCTCCCGCTTCATATCTGCCACCAGCTTCAGATAGCTTTCCGCCGTATAGCCGCGGTTCATCCGCTTCAATACAGCAGTGGAACCGGACTGTACCGGCAGATGCAGGGCTTTCATGATATTGGGGTATTTCTTCATGGCCAGAATTGTAGAGAAGCTGTAGTCCCGCGGATGGGACGTATAGAAGCGGATCCGCTCAATACCGGTCTCTGCCACCGCTTCAAGCAGCCTGGTAAAGCCGTCTTCCATGCCGAGATCCTTGCCATAGGCATTGACATTCTGTCCCAGCAGAATCACTTCATGACAGCCTTCAGCCTTCAGCTCTTCCACTTCACGAATGATATCTTCCTGATGGCGGCTGCGTTCCTTTCCTCTTGTATAAGGCACAATACAGTATGTACAGAACTTATTGCAGCCATACATGATGTTGACATAGCCCTTATATGGATCCGATCTTCTGACCGGCATATTTTCCATGACATCCCCCTGGCCGGAGAATACTTCCACAGTCTTTTCCTTTGTCTTGTCATAATCCATCAGCAGATACGGCAGACGGTAGATATTATGGGTGCCGAAAATCAGATCCACCTGCGGATAGCTCTTGAGCAGTTCATTGACCACCGCTTCTTCCTGCACCATGCAGCCACAGACACAGATAACCGCATCCGGATGGCTCATGCGCCATGATTTCAGCTCGCCAAGATTGCCGAACACATGCTCTTCCGCATTGCGACGGACAGCACACGTATTGAAGATGACAAGATCAGCCTCTTCCCCTGTCTCTGCTCTTGTATAATCCATCTGTTCCAGCAGTCCGGATAATGTTTCAGAATCCCTGACATTAGCCTGACAGCCATAGGTGTAAATATGGTATTTCTTCCCCGTACCCAGATGTTTCGCCTCTTCAGGCATCGCAAAAGTACGGTACTGTACTTCCCCTTTTGTCCGTTTTGCCGCAGCTCTGAGGTCCGGCATGGCATTTTCCTGTATGTTTTTCATCAGCTTGTATTTTCAACAACAGCCATTCCACAAGAAAGACCAGCATCGCTGCTGGTCTTTCTTACAAATCCTTGTGATCTGCCGGTGCTTATTTAGCACTGATAGCAGATACCGGGCATGTGCCGACGCAGGTCAGGCAGGAGATGCATACATCTTCATTGCACTGAGACTTTCCATCTTCATCGAGAGAAAGTGCAGATACCGGGCAGACACCTGTGCACGCACCGCAGCCGATGCAAAGGTCCTTATCAACTGTAACTGGCATGTTGTCAACGCCTCCTTCCGGATTATTCTAACATTGAACACAGTCCGTTTCAATCAGAATACTTATAGATCTTCCCGCGGCCGTTTCTGAATCCGTCTGATATGAACTGCCCGGTTGGACAGATCATCAATCTCGATCACCGCCCCGCAGATCACCGGTTCTCCCATGGCCGGCCGATAGCGGGTAAACTGTCCGGTCATCATCTTGGAAAGCACTTCATCCCGATCACGGCCGAGAATTGAATCATATGGTCCGCACATGCCGACATCACAGATGAACGCACAGCCATCCCGTATCTTTTCATCTGCTGTCTGTACATGGGTATGTGTACCGATCAGAGCAGCGGCCTTATCTTTCACAATCTCCAGCATGGCTTCCTTTTCACTTGTCGCTTCCGCATGGAAATCAATAATGATAATATCCGCATGAATGTGCTGCAGCAGTCTCTCCGCACAAAGATACGGATCTCCTGTAGAAGCGCGCATGAAGGCAGAACCGAGAATATTGGCTACCGCAACCTTCTTCCCCCGGCATTCACAGATGAGATACGACTGTCCCTTGTTGAACGGTTCCATATTATCCGGCCGTACCAGGCGCTTCATATTTTTCAGATCGCCAAGCACTTCACGTTTGGAAAAGGCATGATTGCCAAGGGTAATCACATCTGCCCCGGCGGCAATCAACTGCTGGTAGATGGGATAGGTAATGCCTTTGCCATCCGCAGCGTTTTCACCATTGACAATCGTGAAGTCGATCTGATACTGCTTTTTTAAAACTGGCAGAACAGAAGTAACGGCTCTAATGCCGCAGTCTGCGACAACATCGCCCAGAAAAAGAATATTCATGAAAAAAAGGCCTTTCCGGACGTCAAAAACCCTGGCGCCCTATATTCCCAAAAATACTACTTTCTTTATGGTATTTTTGCAAGGAAGGAAAGATACCATCTCTGCGTCAGAACTTTCACTTGTCCAAAAAGAACGTTTTTTCAGAGAGCCACAAGAAAAAGACAGAGATCAGTTTCTCTGTCTTTTATGAACCTTACTTGGCCAGTTCCTGTACTCTGACTTCCCGGATCAGAGTAACCTTGATCTGGCCTGGATAAGTCAGCTCATTTTCAATGCGCTCTCTGATATCATGGGCAATCTTTACCATTCTGATATCATCCACTTTATCCGGCTTGACCATGACTCTGATTTCACGCCCGGCCTGAATGGCATAAGCCTTATCAACCCCGTCAAAGCTCTTGGCAATCTTTTCAAGACTCTCAAGTCTGTTGATATAGCCTTCCATGGACTCATAGCGGGCCCCGGGTCTGGCGGCACTTAATGTATCCGCGGCGGCAACCAGCACGGAGATAATATCCTGCGGTTCCGTATCGCCGTGATGCGATTCAATGGCATTGACCACAATCGGTCCTTCACCATACTTCTTGGCATACTTGGCACCCAGTTCAACATGGCTGCCTTCCTGCTCAAAGTCAACGGCTTTGCCGATGTCATGCAGCAGGCCGGCACGTTTGGCAAGGCCCTGGTTCAATCCCAGTTCTGCCGCCATGACACCGGACAGCTGTGCGACTTCCATGGAATGCTGAAGAGCATTCTGACCATAGCTGTAGCGGAAGCGCAGCGTACCGACAAGACGTACCAGATCCTTGTTCATCCGGCCGATCCCAAGCTTGAAGATGGTCTCATTGCCGATCGACATGATCGTATCATTGAGTTCCTTCTTTGTCTTTTCCACCACTTCTTCAATTCTGCCCGGCTGAATCCGTCCATCCTTCATCAAGGTTTCAAGAGACTGTCTGGCAATCTCTCTGCGGATCGGATCAAAGCACGAAATCGTCAATACATCCGGCGTATCATCAATGATGATATCAACCCCGGTTGCCTGTTCAATTGCTTTGATGTTTCTGCCTTCTCTGCCGATAATTCTCCCCTTCATGTCCTCTGAGGGCAATGTGACAGTAGAGACAGTACGCTCAATGGTTTCATCCTGAGCGACACGGTGAATGGCCGCAGCAATAATGTTGCGGGCATTGGCAGCAGCCTGGTTTTCTGCTTCTTCTTCCTGGTCATGAAGATACTGGGCTGTTTCCTTTTCGAACTTGCGGGATACAGTTTCCATTAATTCCTTATGGGCATCTTCCTCAGAGAGATGGCTGATTCTCTCCAGTTCCTTCTGCTGCTGTTCGATGAGATTCTGTTTCTCCTCTTCCATTCTGGCCATTTTTGCAAGCCGATCATCGATCTGTCTGTTTTTATCATTCAGCTTCTTCTCACGGTTTGAAAGATTCTCTTCACGGAAGTTAAGACTGTCTTCCTTGCGCAGCAGTTTATTCTCTGCTGCCTGCATCTTACTCTTCTCTGCTTTGATTTCTTCTTCTGCCTTGAGTTTCATGTCATAGGCTTTCTGCTGTCCTTCCAGCTTTGCTTTGGACAGAACAGTATCCGCCTTTGACTGAGCTTCATCAATCAATTCCTTAGACTTGGCACGTGCGCTGTTGAGATTGCTGTGATCAATCGCCAGCATGACCACGATGCCAATGACAAGACCTGCAATAACAGACAAAATGGCAGTTGCTACTGGACTCATAACAATTCCTCCATTTTTCTGTAAATCATGAGATGAAATCCCACTTGCTATTATACGATTCACACATATTTTTCACAAGATTGAATGAAGCCCTTACAGAAAGCAAAAAGGAAGCTTACTCCGCTTCCTTCGTTTCTTCCTTTTCTTCTTCCTGCTTTGCAGGGAACAGGATCGCTCTGACTTTTCCTTCGATCTCACTTTCCGTATCCGGATGATCATTCAAGTAGTTTGCGGCAGCCGCCGCACCCTGGCCGATCTTCTCGCCGTTATAGGAGAACCAGGCGCCTGACTTATTGACAATTTCATTCTCCACAGCCAGATTCAGCACTTCATCCACATGGCTGATGCCGTGTCCGTAGATCATGTTGACAACCGCTGTCTTGAACGGCGGAGCCACCTTGTTTTTGACCACCTTGATCTTGGTCACATTGCCATAGGCATCCTGACCGTTCTTCAGGGTTTCACCGCGTCTGACATCAAGACGTACCGAAGCGTAGAACTTCAGAGCCCGGCCGCCCGGGGTTGTTTCCGGATTGCCGAACATGACGCCGACCTTTTCACGCAGCTGGTTGATGAAGATGGCTGTGGTGGATGAATGGTTCATTGCCCCGGCCAGCTTGCGCATGGCCTTGGACATCAGACGTGCCTGCAGACCAACTGAGGAATCACCCATTTCACCATCCAGTTCCGCCTGGGGCACCAGGGCTGCCACCGAGTCAATGACGACAAGATCAATGGCGCCTGACTTGACCAGCACCTCGCAGATATCCAGTGCCTGTTCACCGGAATCCGGCTGAGACAGGATCAGTTCGTCAATATCAACCCCAAGAGCCTTGGCATACTGCGGATCAATCGCGTTTTCCGCATCAATGAAGGCACATCTGCCCCCCTGCTTCTGACACTCTGCAATGGCGTGCAGAGCAAGAGTTGTTTTGCCGGAAGATTCCGGACCATAGATTTCAATGATTCTGCCTTTGGGATAACCGCCGATGCCAAGCGCCGCATCCAGTGCCAGTGAACCGGAAGGGATGGCATCCACCGCCACATCCGCCCTGTCGCCAAGCCGCATGATGGCTCCTTTGCCATATTCCTTTTCAATGGATCTGAGTGCTTCATTCAGCATTTCTTCACGATTGCCGGCAGAATTTTCTGCTGCTGTTTTCTTTGCCATACGTATTTCACTCCTTCTGCTCTATATATACGCAGACTGAGGTCAAATCCCCTGTCTTTTTTCAGATGGACTCCATGATGTCATCTTTGCACTGGTTGAAGTACTGGATACCGGAGATAGCAGATACCAGGGCTGCCAGCCATAAGAGAATTGTTGTAAACGGCAGACCGATGAGCTCAAACGGCAGATTGTTCAGCAGAACAAGCGCTACTGTTACCATCTGCAGCACCGTCTTGCACTTGCCCATCATACCCGCCGCTACGACCTTGCCGTTATTGGCTGCTGCCATCCGGCAGCCGTCTACAATCGTATCACGGCACACCATGATGATGACCGGCACAACCGAGATGATGCCCCTGGACGCAAACATCAGAAACATCGTTGTGGTCAAAAGCTTATCCGCAATCGGATCCGCAAACTTGCCAAACGTCGTAATCATATTGCGGGAGCGGGCAATATGACCATCCAGCGCATCTGTCACAGCCGCCAGAATATAGATCACAAGCGCAATCACATTGATGATTGACAGTTCCACTCCGCCGATATTCCACACGATCGGATGAATCCCGCATGCCTCATACGGAAATAAATATACGATCACGATAACCGGAATCATGATCATGCGCACCATTGTCAGTTTATTCGGTAAATTCATAGTTTCCCTCCAAACGTGTTTAGTATAACACAACCCATACCGGAAAAAAGAAGAAGCACCGAAGCACTCCTTCTTCAAATCTCACACTCAGTAAGCCATGTTCTGTTCTTCCCTTGCGGGAAGCGGCAGTCATTTATCTCTGTACTTCCGTACAGCTCTCCTATGGCTTCGTTTCGCCTTGGAGAGTTCCCCTACCGAATTTGGGTTTCTCGCCTGCGGGGTTTATCGCGTTCCACCTCAAGGTTTCCCAATGAGCTGCGTCACTGTGACACTTTCAGGCCCGCCGCCATGGCTTGCACTTTAGGCATTGGACCGCCGTCATCCCTTACGGATGCCCAGCCTTATTGATTGGACTGGCACAGACACTACGCTCATCACAGAGCGTGCGAGCATGGACTTTCCTCTGGTTTTGACACCAGCGGCTGCCTTTCCATGCGAGATTTATTTTTTTCCATTCTTGAAGACCGCATTTTCCAGGTTGGAAATACGCTTGAGCAGTTCCACATTCTCCGCACCATAGGCCAGCGGATCACTCGGATTCTGTTCTCTTGCCCTTTCCTTGCCTTCCAGTTCAACCACCTTGGCCCTTAAAGCCGCATTGGTTTTCTCCAGATCATCGTTCTTCTTTTTCAGGGAAGTCAGAGCCCGCTGAAATGTCTCATAATCTTCAATAACAAGATCCAGGAATGCATCTACCTCCTGCGGCACATAACCGCGCATGCTTTCGGTATTGAATTCCTTATCATAGATCTTCTGCGGACTGAGATTAAGCTTATCAGCCATGTCATATGCCTCCCCTGTGCGTGTCATTATCGCATTTTGCCTTTAGAAAATCAACGCCATAATATATAATAATGCCGGAGTTTTTACCTGTATGATCAATTACCCGAATGGCAGAAAAACAATGGAAACCGGGCAGAAGTCTGTTGAATTCGGCCGGCGCGGCATGGAACTGGAGAAAGAAATCAACCGTACGAATCAGTTTTATCTTTCCCGTGACATTGCCGTCATCCATAAAAAGCCGACGCCTGTCACCATCGTCAAAGTAGACTATCCCAAGCGCTCCGCGGCAAAAATCACCGAAGCTTACTTCAAGCTTCCTTCCACTACCGATTATAACGGCATATACAAAGGACGCTACATCGACTTTGAAGCCAAGGACAATCAGCTTCTGACTTCCTTTCCGCTCAAGTCCATCCATCCCCACCAGATCCGCCATCTGGATGCCGTCCTGCGCCATGGGGCCATTGCTTTTGTTATTATCCGCTTCAACAAAAAGAATGAAACTTACTACTGTCCTGCGGATAAAGTAGTAGACTATTACGATCACACCGAGAGATCTTCCATTCCTTATGCCTGGTTTCAGGAAAACGGCTGGCTGATCCCTTCATCGTATCTCAAGCCGGTAGATTACCTTGTGATCGTCGACCGGCTTCTCGCCCAAGGAGACAGCCATGAAAACAGACCGAAATAAACCGAAGAACTTCACCGGTAAGAAATTCAATGCGATGGGATTCTTTACCGTCATCCTGGCCGTGATACTGGGGTTTGAAGCAGCCCTTGGCACTGCCGGCGCCATCATGATCCACAACCTGCTCAAAGATGAGCCGGCGCTGGATGTGGATGAGCTGTATTCCCAGGAATCCACCCGCATCTATGATTCCACCGGCGCCCAGATCAGCGATGTCGGCAACACCATCCGGGAAAATGTCACCTATGATCAGATTCCTGAATCACTGATTGATGCGTTCCTGGCCGTGGAAGATTCCCGTTTCTTCGCCCATGACGGATTTGATCTGGCCCGCTTCGGTGCCGCTGCCCTGGCCAATATCCGCTCCGGCTCTACTGCCCAGGGCGGTTCCACCTTCACCATGCAGTTAGTCAAGCTGACCTACTTCTATGATGATAATGAAAATGCCACCCACGAACGTGACATTGAATACAAAGTGCAGCAGATCGATCTGGCCCGCAAGCTGGAGAAACAGTCTTCCAAGAAGGAAATCTTCCAGCTGTATCTCAACAAGATGAACTTCGGCGGCCAGGGCAACATCAGAGGCGTGGAAAAAGCATCAGAGTACTATTTCAACAAAACCGTATCCCAGCTGAATCTGGCCGAAAGCGCCCTGCTGGCCGGCATCATCAACTCACCTTATTACTACGACCCTTACAATTATCTCGACTACTCCACTGAAAGAAGAAATACCGTGCTGGCCATGATGCTCAGACACGGCTATATCACCCAGGATGAATATGATCTGGCCAGTTCCATCAAGGTGGAAGATCTTCTGTATGACCATTCCCAGGATGCCTCTGACAATGCGGTTGATCCCAATCAGGCCTACATTGACCAGGTACTTCTGGAAGCCCAGAATATCACCGGCCAGGATCCGTATACCATAGCGATGGATATTCAGACCGCCATGAAACCTGATCTGCAGAATCTGTCCTATCAGATCTGTGCCGGACAGGTAGCGGATGTCGTTCTGCCGGCGGATCAGTTCCAGCTCGGTTTCATCACGGAAAACAACCAGACCGGTGAAATCGTCGCCATCGGCGGCGGCCGCAACTATGCAGGCGGCGGATCCTCATTGCTCAACCACGCTTCCAGCGTCTACCATGACCCCGGCTCCACCGTCAAGCCGATCTTCTCCTATGCCCTGGCATTTGAAGATCTCGGCTGGGCCACAAGCCATGTGGTCTGCGACCAGCCGGTCGGCAGTTCCAGCTGGGTCTTCACCAATTCCACCAATACCTATGAAGGCGATGTCACCCTGGAATATGCAATCCAGCGCTCCCTCAACACCCCGGCCATCAGTGCCATGCAGGATGTCATTGACAAGGTCGGCAAGAACAAGGTTCTCGCTTATCTTGACAAGCTGAATTTCTCCCAGCTCAATGATTCCGATTTCAATCTTGGCTGGGCCATCGGTGCCAGCGGCTTCACCGCTTCTGCAGAAGAAGTAGCCGCTGCCCACAGTATGCTGTTCAACAAGGGTTATTACATCAAACCCCACTGCATTACGAAAATTACATACCGTTCCGGCCGCCAGGATCCGATCACGGTTAGTGAACTGGATGACTATCAGCCGGTGAAGTGTCTGTCGGCAGGTGCCGCATGGCTGGCTGCGTATCTTGAAAATGATGTAGTCAATTCACCTTATGAAAACAATGCCCAGCTTTTGAAGCGCGATTATAAGACATATGCCAAAACCGGTACATCCGACTGGGGCAGCGACGGTACCCAGTACGGCATACCGGAAGGTTCCATGAAAGACCACTGGACGGTATGCTCAACCAGTGAATATACAACTGCATGCTGGACCGGCTTCGACAAGGCTGAATCCGGAGTACAGAGCTATATCTCAGGGTATTGGTATTCACTGAATACATCAGGACATGTCTGTTCGGATATTCTGGATGCCCTGTATACAAACAGTACGCCAAAAGACTATGAACAGCCTTCAGACGTTGTACAGATCACGCATATCAAAGGGGTCTTCCCTTATGTGAAGACCATCGAAAACGTGCCTTCCGAATATGTCGCAACCGGCTATGTGAAGAAGGATAAAGCATCGCTGGCTGAACCGCAGAGCGCTTCTTCCGTGGAAGATCTCTCTTCCTTCAGTGCAGAGATGGCCGATGATGAAAATACGGTTGCCTTCACCTGGGCTGCCTATCCGGATGAATCCAAGACAACGGTTGCGTCCCATACCAAGGATATTTCTCTGAAGGATGCGGATGGCAATGTCATACGAAGTGCCACCGGCAATCGGATGTTTGATTATTCCTGGGTTTATGGTGCCATTGAATACAAAGCTACGATTTCCCAGAACGGTTCACAGGTAGCGGAGGTTTCCTCTTCTTCTTCAGATTATGAAGAAGCGATTGAAGGACTGGAGCCGGAAACGGAAACAGAAGTATGCGGCTATTATGGCTACACCAGTTCTTCCGGCGCTTCCAACCAGGTATGTACTGCCTTTACCACGCCGGAAAGAAAATACACGCTGCCACTTGAAGGTACATATGAAACAATCAGAGAATGGCTGTCAGAAAACGGCATCACGCTGTCAAGAATCTCAGAAGAACACACCAACGGCTCGGGCGATGTCGGTTCCGTTACCGTAACGCTCAATGGCCAGGATGTGACCGGACAGGCCTTTACCAGAAGCCAGCTGGCTTCCGCCGTCGCTACAGTCATTGAAGACTGAAGCAATTGAAAAGGAATCATGCACGCACATGATTCCTTTTTACTTTGCCTTGCCTTTACGATACAGACAGAAGTCTGTAAACGGACACTTCTCACAGGCCGGACTGCGGCTGCGGCACAGATAGCGGCCGAAGAAGATCATCTGATGATGTGTCCTGATCCATCT
The DNA here is from genome assembly GCA_022644565.1 of Solobacterium sp. GTDB lineage: Bacteria > Bacillota_I > Bacilli_A > Erysipelotrichales > Erysipelotrichaceae > Bulleidia. Next base: position 16,307 of record JALCHG010000008.1, read on the forward strand.
GTCTCTTGGAATTTTACGCTTCAGCTTGCGCTCCACATCTTCCAGGGAATCATCCGCTTTGGCTAAGCCAAGCCGCTTGGCAATGCGGTTGACATGGGTATCCACGGCTAATGCCGGCTTGCCGAAACACTCACTCATGATGACATTGGCACATTTGCGCCCAATCCCGGGTAATGTCGTCAGCTCTTTCATCGTGGAAGGCACTTCTCCATCAAACCGCTCCACAATTCCCTGGGCCATGGCTTTGATCTGCCTTGCCTTATTGCGGTAAAGCCCTAGTGAGCGGATACATGCCGCAATTTCATCAGGATTTCCTTCTGCCAGCGCATACACATCCGGATATCTGGCAAATAAACCCGGCGTCACCCGGTTGACCGAGGCATCAGTTGTCTGAGCACTAAGCACAACCGCCACAGCCATCTCATAATTGTTATGATGGATGAGCTCACATCTTGCCTCAGGAAACAGTTCATTCAGATGATTCAGTATTTCTTCTGTTGTCATTCCTTTTCCAGCTCACTTTCAATCTTATCTGCCGTAATTCCCTTTTCTTTCCATGTATACAGGATTTTATCAATGTAGGGAAAGTTCAGCCTGCCATAGGCACTGGCTTCTCTTAAGGCAAAGATAATCAGCTTCTTCTCATTATCCCGGTTCCATTCATTGATCTTTTCCATTTCATTGGGAGAAAGCGGCCGGCCGAACTCTTCTTCAAACAGCTCCACAAGCGAACGGTCTGCGACCAGTGTCTCCCTGGCCGTATTCGTTTCAAAAAGACCATCCAGCACCCAGCGGATACTGCCGCTGCCTGCCTTGATATCAAGATACTTCTTGGAACAGAGTACCGAAATCACACTGTTGACCTCATCACTAGTCATACCTGTCTTCTGCATCAGATCCGGCAGCGTCACCGGCATATCATGTTCATTCATAAAATCAATCAGCATGACGATTACCGTCTCCTGCGGACTCATGCCAAGCTTATCCAGATTGTCCAGGATCCAGTCCCGGTGTGAAACATATTTCTGCTCATACCACTTCATAAAAAAACTCCGTGACATGATTATAGCGGGAAAAAGAAAAAGATGCTCGATTAAGCATCTTCTTTCTTCTCATTTGCCATCATTTCCCTGGCGTTCTTTTCCTTGATATGGCGGTACGCTCTGGAAACCAGCGGATACAGTACTTTATTCACCGGCAGATCAAACTCACCGATGAACTCGTTGATGGTCGGATTGAAGTTTTCCTTGAACTTGGTCAGGCCGTCATCCAGCGTACCTTCAATTCCACCCAGGTCATTCCATTCACATCCCTGTTCAAAAGACCATTTGATATTCTCAAACCAGGTCTTGTACTGCGCTCTGAGCTTCTTGAACCTGAGATCCGTACCTGCATACAGATTCTCACATGTCCTGCCGTACTTGACCACCATGGCACCGGCAATCGGTGTATCTTCATCCCTGCCGCCGGTCTCTTCCAGCAGATCTTTGAATTCCGCTTCTTCTTTCTCAGCCGAAGCAAGCTGTTCATTCAGCTGCTTCAGACGCTTTTCCTTGTTGGAGCCTTCCGGTGCTGCAGCCATCTCTGCTTTCTTCTGCTGCAGTTCATTCAGATGATCTTTGGCTTCACGGTACAGCTGGCAGGCATTGACCTTTGCTAAGAAAATGGCAGCGTCATCCCCATAGGTTTCCATGATGCGCCGGAAATAGTCCTTATCACGCAGATTGATCTTCTGTCTTTCTTCGGTCATTTCGATCATTTTACTGAAATCATCCAGGAAATCCAGTCTGCCCATCTCCACTCTGACATGATGCTTCTCAGCTACCTTGATATTGCGCTTTGTGTTTTTGGACAGTTCCTTTTCCGGATTCTCCGTCTTATACACATTGGCCACAAAGCGGGGCTGAGCGGTCTCTTCGAGATAAACCGTATAGCCATAGTGCACGGCACCAAGATCCTTGAACATGGCAAGATACTTTTCACTTTCCGGATATCTGTTTTCATTGTGATCTTTGACCTTGTAGTCATTGACATGAATGGCCGGATCAAACTTGATCATGACACAGTGTCTTTTACGGGCTACTTCCTTCAGTGATGTAAAGTAGAACTTTACCAGTTCTTCATTATCAAAGTCCATGACCGGTCCTCTTGGCAGATAGAAATAAGTTTGGCCAAGAGGCAGTTTATGAATCAGAACAAGACCGGCTGCCTTGACCTGGTTATTTTCATCAACCACACCGGTATGCAGATGATCCCAGTCTTTCTTGATATCAGCCCATGCATAGGACTGCAGAAGCGTACCGTATTTGCTGGCAGTCACAAAGTCATCATATCTTCTGCGGTCCAAATCCATTGCAAAACGGTATGTCATGACGCATCATCTCCTACGGTATACTGCGGCTGATCGCCCCAGAGAGATTCCAGACGGTACTGGCTGCGGGCAGCTGCGGTAAAGATATGCACTACCACTTCATTCAGATCAATCAGCACCCAGTTGCTTTCGCCGACCCCTTCCTTACTGCGGATCTCATAGCCGTGCGCAGCGGCAGCCTGTTCCACATAATCAGCCAAAGCCGCTGCCTGACGGGTGGATCCGGCTGTGCAGATGACAAAATAATCCATGAAGGGATTGACTCTCTGCATATCAATGACGGTAATATCCTTCGCCAGTTTCTCGTTCAGTGTTTTTGTTACAATGTCCAGCAGTTCAGACATGTACACCCTCCTTTTCATAAATATATTTCTTTGACTCTTCTTTGATCAGTTCGCTTCCTGCTTTCAGATCTTTTAAAGAAAGTGCCATTTCCTTACTTGTATCATAGCCTCTTCCCGGCTCGATTTTATCCGCAATGTAAAGAATACGGTCCAGATCGCTCTTTCCATCTCCGATGGTATGGTGTTCAATAGCATGCAGAATCGCTTCATCCTTCAGATCAAGATTCTGCCGGCAGAACACCACAGCCGTATAGCTGTGCCACACTTTCGGTGAGATCGACAGCCATTCCGGCTTATAGCGGGCGATCACAGCCCTTCCTGCCTCATCACTCATTGCCTTGGTCACATCATGCAGCAGACCTGCCCGATATGCCTGTTCAGCATCAAGATGATGTGCTTCCGCCAGCTTCTTTGCCGTATCCGCTACGCCAAGGCTGTGGGTAAAGCGGTGGGGATTGCAGTGGGTACGGGCAATTTCCACATAGTAATATCCATGGGCATTGAGAATGGCTCGCAGCGCTTTGCTGCAGCGGAAAAACTCTCCCTGCTGTGCTTTCTTTTCTCCCTGCACACCCTCTTCAAAGGAAATGACTTCATCATCTCTTGAAATGCCGTCTGCTGTTTCAAGCCTGTGATAAGGCGCAATGGCTTTTTCTACAAGCATGCTGCGGGTCTTTCGATCCAGTATCCCTTCTCCCCAGGGCAGCAAGTGCAGTGAGGAAAGATGGTATTCCTTCACATAGGAAAGGGCAAAACGGATTTCTTCTTCTGTAATCGGATCAAAGGGAGCAATGAATACCGCACTCATGGCAGAAGAATCTTGGGTTCCTTTCCCTTTTTATAAAGAACAATCGTATGTCCGATTACCTGTACAACTTCGCTTTTTGTATGCATGGCAAGATCAAAAGCAGTCTCTTTCATATCCTCTACCGGTCCGGTCTTCAGAACCGAAACCTTGACCAGTTCTCTTGCCTTCAAAGCATCATTCAGTGTTTTGATTAATGTATCACTCAATCCATCCTTGCCGATCTGAAAGATCGCTCTTTCATTCTGGGCCAGGGAACGCAGATATGCTTTCTGTTTTCCACTCAGCATCTTTCTATATCATCGCCTTTCTGAATGTCACATGTACGCCCTTGGGCACATGAACCTGTACCGCCTCCACATCACCGCTGACACAGACCCAGCCAAGACCGTCAATGACCGCATCCATCTTACCCTGCATCATGTGGCAGGACAATGTCTGAAAACACTTTTCTTCCGGTACAGGCGTGAATAATTCACCCGCATGGGCTTTATAGAGGGCTTCTGCCTTATCCGTGCGGCAGCGGTGCAGATTCAGTCTTTCACTGACATAGAACACCGCCGATGCCTTTTGCGCATGGATCAGATCCACCCGGGCCAGCCCGCCGAGCAGAAATGACTGCTCCCCGTGGATCTGATAGATCTGCGGCTTGATCGTATGGGCCGGCATGATAGTCTTGAGATCCTTTTCCTTTACCTTCATCAGCATCGATCCTTCGATCTCAATGCCCGGGGTATCCGTAAAGGGAATGCCGTCAATGACCATCGGATTGAAATCCAGGGTGGTACCGGGATAGCGGGACATGGTAAGGGTTTTGTTATGCATGAGGCGGTTGAGCAGCGTGGATTTGCCCGCATTGGCTCTGCCCATGACCATAACTTCACGCCCGTCACGATATTTCTCAATCGCATCTTTGAGCGCTTCCACACTGTTCTCATCATGCATGTCGCATAAGACAAGATGACGGATGGAAATGCCCTGGTCTTTCAGCCGGGTAAATACGAACTTTGCGATCTTTTCTTCCGACATGGTAACCGGCAGAAGATCCCGCTTGGTCGCCGCAAGTATGATATCCTTACCGCCCAGCTTTCTTCCAATGCCGGGAATCATGCCTGCTTCAAAGTCAAACAGATCAACAACCCATACCACAAGACAGCTGCTTTCTGCGATCTTTTTCATAACCCCGTCCGGATCAATGCCTTCCCGCATGGAAACCGTCAAATCATCATAGTGCATGAGGCGGAAGCATCTCTGACAGTATTCAGCACCTTCTTTGGGCGTATAGCCTGGTTTTCGGGGATCATCAGACTGCAGGACTGCCCCGCATCCTTTACAGATTGCCATAATATTCTCCTTTTTCCGGAATATCCTTTATCAACAGTTTCAGTATAGAACAGGCAGCCATTGTCACATAGCCGAAAATGTGATCCCGCCTGTCGGAATGATCGACAAGTATTGTATGCATGCCGCACCGCTTTGCTCCGCAGATATCCGTAATCACCTGATCACCGATCATGACGCAGGCATCACTGCCGGTTCCCTTGAGCATCATGGCCCTTTCATAGCTGTGTTTCAGCGGTTTGAGACAGAAGCCGAAATATGACAGGCCGAGCTGTTCTGCCTTCTGACGGGCATGGGAAGAAAAGTTGTTGGACAGAATAATTGCATCCATGCCGGCTGCTTTTACTTTCTTCACGAATTCATCCGCTTCAGGACTCACATCCTGTCCGCACGAAGCAGCGATGGTGTTGTCATTATCCAGAATGACAAGCCGGATTCCGTCTGCTTTCAGCTTCTCAGGATCAATCTCTTTCAAAGAAGGCAGATACACATCCGGATGAAACAGAGAACTCATCTTATTCATCCTCGAAAAGTGAGATCTTTTCAATATCATCGTGTACTTCTTCCGTGACCCCTTCTGGGAAATCTATGACCCGGCACTCTTCAATGCCCGACACTGTAATATAGCCCGGCTCCAGAGTCAGCGGCAGAGCAAAGCCTGCTTCGCGGGCTTTCAGCGGTACATCATTCATGCGGATGGTCTGTACCTGACTGTCTGCCAGCGTCACGTGCCTTGCGGCATCCACGGCCATGACATCATAGAGAACAGCCGGATTGGATTTCACCTTCTTACAGATGAGCACACCTTTGGAAGGACGGTTGAGCACCGGCACTTCATCCAGCTTCACCCGCTTCATCCCGCCGTTTTCATTGAGATACAGAAGAGACGAAGTCTCAGGGTTCAGTACACAGCCGGATGCCAGATGATCGCCGGCGGCCAGATTAATGGCTTTGACACCCTTTGATTTGACTCCGGTTGTCGGAATCTGATCCACGCTGAAGCGATAGGACATGCCGTTCTTAGACACTATGGCAATCTCTTGTCCTTCATATACACAGAAGGCATGAACCATATGATCATGCGGTCCCATCTTCATGGCCGGCATGACCTTGCTGTTGCGCTCCACCTTCCATGTATCCACCGGCGTACGCTTGATATATCCGCCGTCACTGACCGTGACAATGGACGCATAGGTATGGAAGTCCTTGACTAGAATGCAGTTGATGATCTTGTCATCCCCGTCAATGCGGATGACTTTATTCATATGCATGCCGATATCCTTCCACTTGCCTTCTTCAATCTGCCATACCGGCAGATAGGCATAATTGCCCTTGGAAGTGAACAGCAGCAATGTATCCACCGTATCGCATTCAATACTGCCGATCAGAATATCGCCTGCCTTGAGGCCGGTCGGCGCATCGTTAGTCGCATTGTAGGAACGCATGGAAACCCGCTTCAGATAGGAATCCCGTGATACCGTCACCACCACATGTTCATTGGGAATCATGCTGGCCTTATCAATGACGATCTCGGACACCTTATCCTCAATAACCGTTCTTCGCTCATCGCCATACTCTTCTCCAACGCTTTTAAGCTCTTTGGTAATGACTGACTTCAGCACATTCTCATTTTCAATGATGGCTTTCATGTCTTCGATCTGATTGGCAAGCTCGGCAAATTCCTGCTTCAGCTGTACAATATCCGTATTGCTTAAACGATACAGACGCAGTGAAACAATCGCTTCCGCCTGCGGTTCATCAAAGCCGAATGCCTTTTCCAGGTTCACCTTGGCATCCGCCTTGTCCTTACTGGCCCGGATAATCCGGATGACTTCATCCAGAATGGAAACTGCCTTCATCAGTCCTTCAATGACATGGCATCTGGCTTCCATCTTATCCAGCATGTATTTACTTCTTCTCAGAACCACTTCCTTACGGAAATCAATAAACGCATCCAATAGACCGATCAATCCTACCTGCACCGGCGTCTTATCAATGATCGCCACATTGTTATAGCTGTAATAGATCTGCAGGTCCGTATTCTTATAGAAGTAGTTGAGGATCATACTGGCATCGGCATCTTTGCGTACATCTACGACAATCCTTAAGCCGTTGCGGTCGGATTCATCTCTGACATCCAGAATACCGTCAATCTTCTTATCAAATCGGATCTCATCCATCTGATGAACCAGCTGCGACTTGATGACTTCATAAGGAATCTCCGTAACAATAATCTGCTGGCAGGTACGGGTATCCTGTATTTCTGCTTTGGCCCGCACGACAATCCTGCCGCGGCCGGTCGCAAAAGCATCATGAATGCCTTTTCTGCCCTGCACAATACCGCCGGTCGGGAAATCCGGGCCGGGAATGATCTCCATCAGATCATCCAGAGAGCAGTCAGGATTCTGCAGGCGGTAAACAGCCGCATTGACAACTTCACGCAGGTTGTGGGGCGGCATGTTGGTGGCATAGCCGGCCGCAATGCCGGTTGCCCCATTTACCAGCATGACCGGAAAAGGCACCGGCAGTACCGTCGGTTCATTCTCCGTATCATCAAAGTTCGGGGCCATCTCAACCGTATTCTTGTCCAGATCATCTTCCATGATCTGGGTAACTTTAGCCAGACGCACTTCCGTATAACGCATGGCGGCAGCCGGATCATCATCGATGGAACCGTTGTTGCCATGCATATCGATCAATGGCAGTCTTACCTTCCAGTCCTGCGACATGCGCACCATGGCATCATAGACAGAGGAATCGCCATGGGGATGATAATTACCAATGACAAGACCGACCGTCTTGGCAGATTTACGGTAGGCATGATCCCATGTATTGCCGTCATGATACATGGCATACAGGATTCTTCTCTGTACCGGCTTGAGACCGTCACGGGCATCAGGCAGGGCTCTTTCCTGAATGATTGCCTTGGCATATCTGCCGAAACCGCTTGACATGATGTCTTCCAGTCTTTCCGGTATGTATTTGGTGTTATCTTCTATCTGTTTCTTTTTTGCCATGCCTTATTCCACCTTGAAATTGTCTTCCAGCGTAAAGGAAACATTTTCTTCAATCCATCTGCGCCGCTTTTCCGGCTTGTCTCCCATCAGAACCGATACCCGCTTCTCCGCCACGGAATTATCATCAATACCGACTTTGATCAGCGTCCGGCTGGCCGGATCCATGGTCGTCTCCCATAGCTGGGAGGCATTCATTTCACCAAGTCCCTTATACCGCTGGATTTCACATTTGCCCCATTTGCCGCGCAATGCATTCAGTTCATCATCCGAGTAGCAGTAGGCACTCTTCTTGCCTTTGCTTACTTTGTATAGAGGCGGTAAGGCAATATACACCATGCCATGTTCCAGCAGCTGCCTCATATAGCGGTAGAAGAACGTCAGCAGCAGAATCTGAATATGCGAACCGTCATCATCGGCATCGGTCATGATAATGACTTTATTGTAGCTGCTTTCCGTATAGTCAAAGTCAGCACCGACCCCTGCTCCGATCGTATAGATCAGGGTGTTGAGCTCTTCATTCTTCTCAATGTCGGACAGAGAGCACTTCTCAGTATTGAGCACTTTGCCTCGTAAAGGAAGAATGGCCTGATAATGTGAATCTCTGCCCTGCTTGGCAGAGCCGCCGGCGGAATCACCCTCAACCAGAAACAGCTCTTTGATTTTCGCATCCTTGGTCTGGGCCGGGGCAAGCTTGCCGGAAATCAGTCTTTCATTCTTGCCGACTCTCTTACCTGCCCGGGCTGCATCTCTGGCCTTGCGGGCCGCCACTCTGGCCTGGGCAGCCTTCTGCATCTTGCGGATCAGCTCATCCGACTGGCTCTTGTTCTCCTCCAGCCAGAAAGCCAGTTTCTGTGATACAACCGCATCCACCGCCGGCTTGGCTTCCGGTGTCCCGAGCTTTCCTTTTGTCTGTCCTTCAAACTGCAGCTGTTCTTCCGGAATGGAAACGGAAAGAATCGTCGTAAGACCTTCTCTCACATCGCTTCCTTCCAGATTCTTATCCTTTTCTTTCAGAAGACCGTACTTCCTGGCATAATCATTGACTGCCTTGGTAAAGGCTGTCTTGAAGCCCATTTCATGCGTTCCTCCATCCGGTGTTCTGACCAGATTGACAAAGCTGTATGTATTTTCCTGATAGCCGTCATTGTACTGAAAAGCCACATCCACATGAATGCCCTCATAATCCCCGGCAAACTTCACTGGCTCCATCAGAACATTCTTATCCTCATGCAGATAATTCAGAAAGGCAATCAGACCATCTTCATAGCAGAAGGTTTCTTCCTGCGGCTTCTTTGCCCTTTTATCCGCCACCACAATGGAAATGCCGGACAGAAGAAACGCTTCTTCCCTGGCCCTTTCACAGACCACATCATACTTGAAGTCAGTGGTCGTAAAGATGGCGGGATCCGGCTTGAAGCGGACAATGGAACCATGGCGGTTTGTCTTGCCGAGCTTTTCCAGTTTTCCTATTTTCTTTCCGCCATCTGAAAACTGCATCCGATACAGCTGTCCTTCATGCGCTGTCTCTACAGTCAGCCATTCACTCAGTGCATTGACGACGGATGCACCGACCCCATGCAGACCGCCGGCAGTCTTATAGCCGCCGGTGCTTGTGAATTTGCCGCCGGCATGCAGAACAGTAAAAATCACTTCAAGCGTATTCTTTCCGCTTGCGTGCATGCCGCAGGGCATGCCGCGCCCTTCATCGGTTACGGTACAGCTGCCATCTGCTTCCAGTGTAATCGTTATTTTCTTTCCATAGCCGTTGATCGCTTCATCAACGGCGTTATCTGTAATTTCCCAGATCAGATGATGAAGGCCATGGGCATCGGTAGAACCGATGTACATGCCAGGCCGTTTTCTGACGGCCTCCAGTCCTTCAAGAATCTGAATACTGCTGTCATCATATTTCTGTGCCATGTATTGACTCCTCAAGTGTGTATTATATCATATGTTTTCATGCGACCTGTTCTTGCGGATCTTCTCTTTGACCGTTCCATAGAAGTTGGGATACGTCTTTGCCAGCCAGCAGGTATTCTCCACGCTGTTAGCTAACAGCAGCCTGAACACATCAGAAAAATCGTTTTCCATATGTTCGATATCGCTTCTGCTCAGCTTTTCAAAGCTGCCCCTTAAACGATATTCATCATAAAGGTGAAAGATGCCCCACAGCATTTTTGTGAAGCACTCTGCTTCCAGAAGACTGCTGTTGGAACTCAGCACCAGCAGATCCGTATGCTCGTCCACAATCATCTGATTCACCCCATCATAGATCTTCTGATTCAATGTGATCTTGATATCGGCAGTTAAAATCTCCTGCTGGCGCTGCTGAATCTGCTTCATGGAAGAATGTGCATTCAGCCCCTGCATAAGCGGACGTACTTCCTTCACTTTCTCTTCTTCCGCCACACCTTCCATCATTACTTTGATCAGTACCGCACCAATAGAAGTAAAAAACGAACTTCTCAGCATTCTTGTCGCCGCAATCCGCTCATTCTTCTCCCTTTCATCCAGGACAGCCCCGACCGCCACTGTAGCGATGGCAATGGAAACAGGCAGGAAAGCAAGATCCTGAAAGATATAGAAGAAGGTAGTTTTCGGATCTTTGAATATGACAATCTGCAGAATATAGATAAGAGCAGACAGAACGCAGAGCGCGATCATGATCCGCTGCATTGTTTTTCTGTTATTCATGAATTCCTGTATGCCTCCTTCAGATAACGGTCCGCTTCTGCTCTTTCCTGAAATATATGGTTTTCTTTTGTACTGTATTTCTGAAGCAGAGCAAGAATCACCGGCCTGTCGCGTTTTGGAAAATCGACAATCCACTGACGGAATTCCTCATCCATCTCTTCTTCCACCCATGGCATATCTTCCCGCTTCTTCCCAATCCGCTTTGAAGCACCATCTAAGCACATTTCAATCGGATAGTCCAGCAGGAATACCGCCTCACACGCTGCCATCCTCTTTTCAAGCGTGCTGACATAACAGCCGTCAATGATCCATTCTTCCCGGCCGAGGATTTCATCCACTTTCCGATCAAATATTTCCCGGCTCAAGGCGGTACGGTCCGGCTGATGCCAGATCATATCAAGATAATAGATCGGCAGGCTGCTTTGATCGCGAAGTTTTCTTGCAAAAGTGCTTTTGCCTGCCCCGGGACAGCCGATAACAATGGCTTTTTGGAATGTAATCTCTCTGCGCATACCGGATTTTCTCATACCTGAACCAATCTGAAAAGGTTTCTTTCCCCGGTATGAAATTCATCTACTTTCACTTCCTGTACAGCAGCAACCTTTCCTTCTGCTGCACGGTCGGGTTGCCAGTATGATAGAATACCATGCAGGGAGGATAGAACATGAAAATATTTCTGGTAATCCTTGCAAGCTACCTGTTTGGATCAATTCCCTGGGCACTTGTCATCGGGAAAGTATTCTATCATAAGGATATTCGTAAGGAAGGCTCGGGCAATCTCGGTGCTTCCAATGCCGGCCGGGTTCTCGGCAAGCCGGCAGCTGTTTCCGTTACACTGCTGGATGCGTTCAAAGGCTTCTTTGCCATGATGCTGGCACATTTTGCGGCACCGGAAATCACGATGATTGCGGGTCTTGTATGTGCCTTCGGCCACTGCTTTCCGCTGTTTGCCGGCTTCAAAGGAGGCAAGGCAGTTGCCACAACCTATGGTCTGTTTTTAGGCATTGTCGTATTTCTGCACGGCCACTGGTTCTGGAACTTTGTCTGGCCCATTCTGCTGTTCTTTGCCATTCTGTATCTCTGCCGGATCGTATCCATTTCATCTCTGTCTGCGATCCTGATTGAAGGCATTACCACTCTTTTTGTCAATCACAATACGCAGATCACGGTATCTCTTCTGATTTTATGGGCATTCATCCTGTACCGCCACAGAGGCAATCTTGTGCGCATCAAGAATGGTACGGAAAACAAAGTGAAATGGATGGGCTGAGCTATGTCGAAAATTGTAAAGCTTGAACTGCCGATTGAGCCTTTTTCCCAATCGCCCCGCACCAACTGGATCTATCTGCCGGATGGCTATGAGAAAGGCCATGAAGTCTATCCGGTCCTGTACATGTTTGACGGACACAATCTGTTCTATGATGAAGTCGCTACCTATGGCAAATGCTGGGGCATCAAAGATTATCTGGACAGCCATCACCTGCCGCTTGTTGTTGTCGGTGAAGACTGCAATCATATCGGCAACGGCCGTATGGATGAATACTGCCCGCTGAAGCCAAGAAGAATCAAAGGCTGGGAAGACACGGTTCCAAAAGGCGATGTCACGGCAGAATGGTTTGTCAGAACCCTGAAGCCGGCCGTAGAAAAAGAGTTCCGTGTTCATAAGGACAGAAAGTATACCGGCATCGGCGGCTCTTCCATGGGCGGTCTGATGAGTGACTACATGGCATGTCTCTACAACGATATCTACAGCCGTTTTGCCAGCATTTCTCCCGCCACGGAGTTCTGCTATAAAGGCTGCCTGAAGCTGATCGCTTCTTCTTCCTTCAGGCCGCATACAAAGATCTACCGTTCTTTCGGTTCTTCCGAAATCAAAGGCAGACATACGGAAATGAAAATGATTTCGGCTCTGATGGATCTGTCCAATGCATTTACAGATCAGGGATGTGAAGTACATAACCGGATCATCGTCAATGGTGAACACAATGAAGCAACCTGGGAATCCATCGTGCCTGAGTTCCTTCATTATCTCTATCCGGAAATCTACGAAAAGTAAGCATACAGAGGATTCTTGATCGGAATCCTCTTTTCTTTACAGCCAAAAAAATAACCGGAAACGGTTATCCCTGCAGAGAGAAACGGTATGGTTCTGAACGTTCTGTTTCTCTTTTCTCTTTTTCATACTGCCTGCGGCGGCATTCCATCAGGATCATCCTGTCTTCCCGGCCGGTGCTGATGAAATCATGATGGCGATAGGCAGCGATGGCTCTTTCATTTTCTGACAGCACTTCCAGATTGATCTCCTCCATACCAAGAGCATCAAAGGCATACTGCATCATCCTGCCGATTGCCCAGGATCCAAGTCCCTTTCCTCTTTCATCCGGATCAAAGATACAGATGCGGAAAGAAGCTGTATTGTCTTCACCTTCATTCAATGCCGTTTCACCAATCAGCTGTCCCTTTGGATTGAGTAATACAAACAGATGATAGTTTTCATCCTTCAGCACTCTGTCAAAGAACCCCATAACCATGGAAGGATCGCTGTAGACCGGATTGCATGTCATATGTGCCGCTTCAGCATCCAGCGGCGCATACTTCATACAATAGTCATACATATCCTCTTTTACGGCTGCTCTTAATACATAGCCGTTATGAATCCATCTGTTTTCCATATCGATGCCTCCCTGTCTGTCATGTTAGCGGTTCTCTGTTTGATCTATTTCAAGGAAACGTAAAAAACAATGCCGGTTTTTACGACATTGTTTCTGAGTATACCTCGGTTTTTTCGGATTTTCAATGTATGGCAGCCCCGCACATCAGCAGCATCTGAGCCGGTACATATGTCTCCATCACACCCTTCAGATCCGGATTGACAAACTTCTCAAACGCCACCAGCGTATCACTGACCATAAATACCATCGAACCGATCCAGGTCAAAAGCCAGCTGCCATGCGGCACAGAGCCAAGCCGCATTAAAGCCGTAAAGCTCATCAGGGTAATAAAGAACATATAGAACAGCGCATAGCCCTTGAAATCTGATGGAATATAAGGTTTCAGCCGGCGGTAGACAAGAGAAGCATACAGCATATAGGCAGCGCCGCTCAAAAGCAGAAGCCGGGGCATGAGGGAAAGATCGATTTCCTGAAAGTACAGTATGCCATAGAGAATATGCCCGGCCATGAAGGAAAGACAGCCGGCCAGAAAGTACGGTTTCTCATCCCGTAAAAGGAACAGATCGCCCAGCCAGCCGGCAATCATCGCCAGCATCTGCAGTATTCTGAACTCTTTGAACAGAAACGTATACAGCACCATGATTACCGGCATCAGAAGCCCCTTGAACCATCGTTTCTGATGATGGTATTTCTGATAACAGTCAATCCCGGTAAACACGCCTTCCGCTGCAATCAGAACCGCAATCAGTATGGATATCATGCTTTAAGACTCTTATAATAGTTGATCAAACAGCCCTGCACCAGAATTTCTCTTTCTTCTTCAGTCAGAGCACCTGTTTCAATGTGCAGTGCTTCCACCTTTCCATCCATCAGTACATAGGCTTCATACGGTCTGTCTTCTTCCAGTGCCTGCCTTGCATTGACAATCAGCACATAGCTGCCTTTGGCAAGCTTCTCTCCTTCCTCTGTTACAAAAGGAATCATGCCCCAGTTGATGCAGTTGGAGCGATAGCGCTTGGTGGCATATTCACGGGCGAAGTTGGCCGCTCCGCCTAGAACCCTCTGGCAGGAAGCCGCCTGTTCACGGGCGGAACCGTCACCCGGCTTATTGGCATAGATGGCTGAACCGAAGTTGACAAGGGCAGGATCAAAGGCATGCCCGGCAGCTTTGAATGCCTCACATACCTGCTTCAGTTCATCACTGTATCTGCCCTCTTTTCTGCCCCTGTCTTCCTTCTGCACAAGCTTTGCCTCAGAGACATAGGCAGGATCACGCCTTGACAGGGTGAATTCGGCAAGTCTCAGCGGGTTAGAACGGTAGGAAGAAGTTTCACCGCTTGGAATCAGTTCATCGGTAGTTGTGACCGGATCATCAATATGAGAGACGATCTTCACAAGCAGCGTGTCAGAAAGAACAGGCTGTTCAGGCCAGTCTTTGATGTTGGGGCCAAAGCGCAGGACATAGGATTCATCTGCTCTGCCCCAGCCGTCATAGACCCGCTTAGCATAGATGGAAGAATCAAAATGCATCGGTACAATAGGCTGCGTATCTTCCGCCAGTTCATCTGCCCCGGTAAGGATACCGCCATTAGCCGCTGTTGCGGCAATGGATCTAGCATCCATCAATGCTACCCCGGCAATCTGTCCTTCATTGGGCTTGGAGCCTTCCCGGTTGGGAAAGTTGCGGGTCGTATGGCGGATGGAGAATTCATGGTTCGCCGGGGTATCGCCTGCGCCGAAGCACGGACCGCAGAACGCTTCCCTGACAATTGTCCCGGCAGAAACAAGCGTACTGATCGTACCGTTATCCACCAGTGCCTTATATACCGGCAGAGAGTCCGGATAGACACTCAGTCGGAACTCCCCGTTTCCAATTGAAGCCCCTTCAAGAATACGCGCGGCTGCGACAATATTTTCATAAATACCGCCGGAACAGCCGGCAATGACACCCTGGTCAATATGGATCTGCCCCTTCTCATCCACGTGATCCTTCAGATGCATTTCCACTTTTCCATTAAGCTGCCGGTCCGCTCTTTCTTCCGCTTCGCCCAGATACTTCAGCGGATTCTTCTTCAGCTCTTTAATGGAAAGGGCAAAGCTTGGATGCATCGGCAGAGCAATCATACTGTCAATCGCAGAAAGATCCAGCATGATGCAGCGGTCATAATATGCCCCTTCTTCCAGTGACAGCTGTCGGTAGGCATCCTCTCTGCCATGGTCTTTGAAATAGGCATGGGTTGTCTCATCCGTTGTCCAGATGGAAGAAAGACAGGTTGTTTCAGTTGTCATGACATCTATGCCGTTGCGGAAATCCTGGGAAAGAGATGCCGCACCGGGGCCGGCAAATTCCATGACTCTGTTTTTCACAAAGCCATCCGCATATGTTGCCCCGACTAAGGCAAGCGCCACATCATGGGGGCCGATGCCGGGCTTGACTTTACCTGTCAGATAAACAAGGACAACCTCAGGCTGGACAATATCATAGGTCTGTCCGACCAGCTGCTTGGCCAGCTCACCGCCGCCTTCTCCGATGCCCATCGTACCAAGGGCACCGTATCTGGTATGGGAATCCGATCCCAGAATCATCCTGCCGCATCCGCTCATCATTTCACGATTGTAGCTGTGAATCACCGCAAGGCAGGGCGGCACATAGATGCCGCCGTACTTATGGGCAGCACTCAGGGCAAACTGATGATCATCCTCATTGATCGTGCCCCCCACCGCACATAACGTGTTATGGCAGTTGGTCAGCACATACGGCATGGGAAACTTCTTCATGCCGGAAGCACGGGCGGTCTGGATGATGCCGACATAAGTAATATCATGGGAAGTCAATGAATCAAAGTGGATATGAAACATGCCCTCTTCATGCCCGGTATCATGGGCAGACATGACTCTGTAAGCAATGGTCTTCTTTCTGCCTTCTTCTGTCTTTTCTGCTTTTACCGGCTTTCCATCCTGAATGATGACGCCGCTGCTGATCTTTTCCATATCAGTCAAGCCTTTCTATCACTGCCTGCGTGAATTCTTTTGTACCGGCCTTTCCGCCGATATCACATGTGGTATGTTTTCCTTCCGCAATAACCCCGTCAATAGCCCTGTTCAGTCTTTCCGCCTGTTCAATCATGCCATGGTCATTCAATAACATCGCAAAGCTCATGAGAATGGCCGAAGGATTGGCTTTGTTCTGTCCCGCAATGTCAGGGGCAGAGCCATGTACCGCTTCATAGATGCGTACATCATCACCGATGTTGGCGCTTGGCGCAAAGCCGAGACCGCCAACCAGTCCCGCACACAGATCACTGACAATATCACCATACAGATTCTCCGTCACAATCACATCAAACTGAGAAGGATCCGTCACCGCCTTCATACAGAACGCATCCACCAGACAGCTGTCCGCCTCAATGTCCGGGAACTTCTGTGCCACTTCTTTGAAGCAGCTCAGAAACAGTCCATCCGTCATCTTCATGATGTTTGCCTTCTGCACGCATGTTACCTTGCGGCGATGATTCTTTCTGGCGTATTCAAACGCGAATTCAAAGATACGTACGGAGGCGGCTCTGGTAATGAGCTTGATGCCGTGCGCAGTATCATTGTCATACATGTATTCAATCCCTTTATACAGGTCTTCACTGTTTTCTCTGATGATGACCATATCCACATCATCGTATCTTGTCTTCAGGCCCTTAATGGAATGAACCGGTCTTAAATTGACATAGGTGCCGAACTGCTGTCTCAGCATGACATTGATGGAACGGAAACCCGTACCGATCGGGGTTGCGGTCGGCCCCTTCAGGGCAATACCATACTCTGCGATGGCATCCATCAGTCCATCTTCCACCAGCTTTCCGCTGGATGCATAGTATTCACTGCCGGCATTGTAAGTATGCCATGTCATATCCAGCTTCATTGCGTCTGATACTTCTTTGACACTTTCCACGATTTCAGGTCCGATCCCGTCTCCGGGAATTAATACAATATCCATTTCAGAAACCTCGCTTCCGTTTTCTATTCTACAATGAAAAAAACACTTTCTCTACTTTGTGTAAGAAATGTATATCGTTTTCTGTAAAACTTTGCATTATTCTCTCTGTTAACGTAAAATGGTCTTTAACAAGGAAGTGATGAGATGATATATCCTGATACCAAACAGCTTTCACCTGCCCAGCTGAAAATTCTGTGCGACGATTATCGCCGCAATAACCATATTGATACGGAAGCCGCAGATGCCCTGGGTGTCAAAAGAGGTCTGCGCAATCCGGACGGTACAGGCATCTTAGCCGGTGTGACAAACATATGCGATGTCATTGGCTATACAAGAGATGAGAATAACAATATCCTGCCGCGGGAAGGCAGACTGATCTACCGCGGCATTGATCTCAAAGACATTGTTAATGAAGCGGTGAAGAAAGACAGATTCATGTTTGAAGAAGTCGTATGGCTGCTGCTGCTTGGCAGTCTGCCAACCAAAGATGAGCTGGAAATGTTCCAGTCCATTCTGGAAACCCATCGTGAACTGCCGGACGGCTTTGCGGAAACCATGATCATGTCCGCTCCCTCTCCCAACGTCATGAACAAGATGGCCCGTTCCGTTCTTGCCATGTATGCCTATGACGAACATGCCGAAGATACTTCACTTGAAAATATTGTCAGACAGTCGGTCAACCTGATTGCCGAACTGCCGACCATGATGGTCTATGCCTACCAGACATACCGTCATGTCTACCAGCATAAATCCATGTACTTCCATTATCCGGTGCACGGCCAGTCCACGGCTGAACACGTCCTGTCCACCTACCGGCGGGATCAGCGCTTCACCCATGAAGAAGCCAAACTGCTGGATCTCTGTCTGATC
This sequence comes from Solobacterium sp., assembly GCA_022644565.1. Classification (GTDB taxonomy): domain Bacteria; phylum Bacillota_I; class Bacilli_A; order Erysipelotrichales; family Erysipelotrichaceae; genus Bulleidia. The sequence goes on from JALCHG010000008.1 coordinate 34,409, forward strand.
TGCCACGCCGACCACGGCGGCGGCAATAACTCCACCTTCGCCGACCGTGTCCTTTCTTCCACCGGCACGGATACCTACAGCGCCATCGCCGCCTCCATCTGTTCCCTTAAAGGTCCCAAGCACGGCGGTGCCAATCTCAGAGTCATGAACCAGCTGGATACCCTGCTGGCAAGCGGCGTCGATCCTAGTTCTGACGCATCTGTCAAAGAAGGTCTCAGAAAAATCATGCATAAAGAGCTAGGCGATGGATCAGGCCTCATCTACGGCATCGGCCATGCGGTCTATACCAAGTCCGATCCAAGAGCCCAGATTCTCAAGAACAACAGTGCCCATCTGGCTTCCGTATCCGGCCATCAGAAAGAATATGATCTGCTGTGCATGATCGAAAAGCTGGCCCCGGAAGTCTTCAAAGAAGAAAAAGGACATGCCCGCAATACCTGCGCCAATGTCGACCTGTTCTCCGGTCTGATCTACCGCATGCTCGGAATTGATGAGGTGCTGTACACCCCGATCTTTGCCATTGCCAGAATCGGCGGCTGGTGTGCCCACCGCATGGAAGAAGTCGAATTCTCCAACCGTATCATCCGTCCGGCCTACCGTTATGTCGGCGACAGGCATGTACCGTACATTCCATTGGAAGAAAGAAAAGACAATACCAGATAAATGAAATCCTGTCTTCTAATAATAAGAGGACAGGATTTTCATCATGCCGCAAGAAAAACAGGATGCGTCTGATTACATCCTGTTTCTGTTTATGCGGCTGTTTTTTCATCCATGTAACGGGAGAAAAGCTTCAGCCCTTCGGCCATACGTTCCGGCTCATGGGTCAGCCCAAGCCGCAGATGATTCTCACAGTCAAAGCACCAGCCCGGCACAAAGAACACGCCATATTCACCCAGCAGTTCTTCACTGACAGTCCGGGAATCCACCGGGATGTCGTACTTCAGAAAACTTACCGTTCCTTCTTCGGAAAACTGCACATGGGCACGTTTCTCTGTCTGAAGCCATTGTTTTACAGCTTCTTTATTAGCCTGAATGATATGACGGCTGCGGGCCAGTATTTCATCCTTATGGTAAAGCGCCGTCAGTCCCATTGTATCTGAAAGAGGCCCGGTTGAGATGAGGGAGTAATCTCTTCTGCAGTTGATGCGCTCAATCAGTTCAGGATCCGCCTTGATCCAGCCTAAACGCAGTCCGGCAAGGGAAAACATCTTGGAAAATGAATCTGTGGCGATACCCTTTTCATAGCGGTCTGAGATGGAGGGAGAGTCAAAGTCCCGATACACTTCATCACACAGAATCCAGGCTTCACTTTCACGGCATCTGCATATCAGAGCCTCCATGAATGATGCTTCAAAGCGGATGCCGGTCGGATTGTTTGGATCATTGATCAGAACCATCTTCGTATTTGGCTTCCACGCTTTCAGTACATCCTTCATGTCCGGCTGCCATCTGTTCTCTTCATAAAGAGGGAGAACAGACACTTCACAGCCGAAAGACTGCGGCAGACGGATGAACTGTTCATAGCCGGGCATGAAGGCAATGACATGATCCCCTTTTTCAAGAAGAGTTTCCATCACCAGTTCATTGGCCTGAGAACAGCCGGCCGTCATGGTCAGACTGTCTTCCTTCCCCGTTTCATAGAGCTTCAGAATTTCCCGTTTCAGTCTGGTATCTCCGGTAATCGTGCCATAGTCAAGCGGCATATCCTTCAGGATGCCTTCTTCATCCATGGCCAGGATTTCAGAAAGCTTCAGCGGCTCCACACAGGTATCAGTGAGGTTATAGACCGCTTTCTGTTCGTGGTCTGTCATCCACTGTTCGGTTTTGAAGTAAGGCAGTTTCATAATTCAATCATAGAACACTTTGCTTAAGAAGTCTTTCGCTCTTTCACTCTGCGGGTGATTGAAGAATTCTTCCGAAGTATTCTGTTCCACAATCTGTCCATCCGCCAGAAACACAACCCGGTCTCCTACCTTGCGGGCAAATCCCATTTCATGGGTAACAACGACCATGGTCATTCCCTGTCTGCCAAGATCCACCATAACATCCAGAACTTCCTTGATCATTTCCGGATCAAGAGCAGATGTCGGCTCATCAAACAGCATCATCTCCGGATTCATGCATAAGGCTCGTGCAATGGCAACACGCTGCTTCTGGCCGCCGGAAAGCTTGGATGGAAAGGAATCTCTCTTTTCCGCCAGGCCTACCTTGGCAAGATATTCCATGGCTGTCTTCTCCGCTTCCGCCGGTGTCTTTTTCAGAACCGAGATCTGCGCCAGCGTACAGTTTTCCAGTACGGTTTTATTGTTGAAGAGATTGAAATGCTGGAAGACGAACCCCATCTTCTTGCGCTGGGCAGCAAACTGCGCCTTGTTTCTGCGGTCCATCTTCACCCCGTCAATCCATACTTCCCCGGAATCCGGTATTTCAAGGCCATGGATGCAGCGGCATAGTGTGGATTTACCTGAACCGGAAGGTCCGATCAGGCATACGATTTCACCGTTATTCACGGTAAGATTGATGTCTTTCAAAGCATGAAGCTGCCCGAAATACTTATTCAGATTCTTAACCTCAATCACTTGCGGACATCCTCCTTTCAACACGCTTTGAAAGCCATGATGCAAAAATCGTCATCACAAGATACATGCCTGCCGCCATAATCAGCGGATCCAGATAGTCATAATATCGCTTACCGAGTACCTGGGCACTGTACAGCAGTTCCAGGGCACCGATATTGGAAATCAGGGAACTGTCCTTGATCAGCGTGATGAACTCGGAAACCAGCGGCGGTATGATACGTTTGAATGCCTGCGGCAGGATGATTTCCTTCATCATGGTGCGATAGCCGATGCCAAGCGTTTCACACGCTTCCCACTGGCCTTTATCCACACCCTGAATACCGGAACGGATCAGTTCGGTCTGATAGGCGCCTGAATTGCAGGACAGGGCAATCAGACCGACCGCATACGGATCTGCCTGCATGCGGGTGCCGGTAATTCTCTGATAGAGGACCGGAACACCAAGATAGAAGAACAGTACCTGCAGAAGCATCGGGGTGCCGCGGAACAGCTCAACATAAATGTTGGCGATGACATGCAGGATTTTGGAATGGGACAGCTTGGCAGCCGCAAACAGGATACCGATCAAGGCACCGATCACAACGGCACCAAGGGCAAGAAGGAGCGAATTCTTCGCTCCTCTTAACATGAACTGCAGGTTTTCAGCGGTAAAAATATCACTCATTACTCAGCGTCTCCAGTGGCAGCAGCAGTAGCCTCAGCTGTAGAACTGGAATCGGTATTGGCAAACCACTTCTCTACCATCTTCTCTTTATCATCAGAATCATTGAATGCCTTGATGGCCTTATTGACCGCATCCATGAGTTCAGTATTACCTTCCTTGGCAATGACATAGTTTTCTTCATCCAGCAGCTTTTCATCCAGAATCTTGTAATCGCCGGTTGCGGCATACTGCTTGGCGACCGGCTCATCCATGATGACCGCATCAAGAGAATTTGCCTTCAGAGAAGCCATGGCAACACCCATATCCTCAATGGCCTGTACCTGGGCGCCGTCAATATCATTGGCACATGTTTCACCGGTTGTACCAAGCTGGGCACCGATCTTCTTACCTTTGAGATCATCTTTGGTTGTGATATCAGAATCTTTATTGACCAGTACAACTTCAGCAGAATCATAGTAAGGGTCAGAGAACAGTACCTTTCTGTCCTTATCATAGGTGAAACCGGATATACCGAGATCTACCTGATCTGCCTGAATGGCACTGATGATCGTATCAAAGGACATCTGTTTCCAGGTAACCTTGTAGTTATAGCCATTCTTATTCAGATAATCGAACAGCCAGTTGCCCATGTCGATATCAAAGCCGACCATATCATCATTATCCAGAGATTCATACGGCGGATAGTCAGGAGAAGTACCGATAATAACTTCAACCGACTTGCCGGATGCCTTATCTGTGGCAGCAGCGCTTGAAGAAGATGCAGCTGAAGATGAGCCGCAGCCGGTCAGAGACAATGCCATGACACAGGATAATACAGCAGATACAGATTTAGTGAACTTCATAACTTTTTTCCTCCCTCAGGTTACCTGAAACAAAAAGCCGTCTTTGGACTTACATCCAGAGACGACAGATCATCGCGGTACCACACTGGTTATCAGTACTTTATACTGATCCCTCATCCTTAACGCAGATTCACGTATCCCACTACTCAATTCATGAGACCTTCTCCCGGATGCGCTTCACCATATCTCCCCTGCTGTACTCTCACCGCTGTACAGCTCACTGTGAAGTTCCTTACGGCTACTCTTCCGTTCTTTGAAGTTACCCTAAGTTTACGTAGTGTCTCTCTGGATGTCAAGAAAACTTTTCAATTTTCTGTAAATGTTTTCAGTAGAACTCTGCTCAATGAAAATTTTCAGTTGATACGGGAACACTCCTTTCCCTCCAGATAATTTCTGAAGTTATCCACGGCCAGATCAATGGCCCGCAGCCTTGCCTCTTTCATAAGCCAGGCAATGTGGCCGGTCACAACCGCATGCGGTGCTTCAAGCAAGGGGGAACCATGAACCGGCGGTTCTTCTTTCAATACATCCAGACCTGCCGCCCTGACCTTTCCCGTTTTCAAGGCATCGGCCAGCGCTTCTTCATCCACCAAGGACCCTCTGGCTGTATTGATGAGAATCACACCGTCTTTCATCATCGCAATGGTTTCAGCATTGATCAGATTTTCAGTTTCATGCGTTCCCGGCAGATGCAGGCTGATCACATCCGAAACGCGCAGCACTTCTTTCAGACCTGCCTGCTCAATAAACTGATACGCTGCATCATGTTTAACGTGCCGGCTGTATCCCATCACATGCATCCCGAAGCCCTGGGCCATCTTTGCCATTTCAAAGCCGATCGCGCCAAGACCGATAATTCCGATTGTTTTCCCATACAGTTCAATCTGGGGTGTGCGCGCTCTTGAATAGGCATAGGCATTGGCCGGATCCGACCAGTCTGTTTTCTCAATCCGCTCTGCTTCAAATGAGATGTGGTGGCATGTTTCCATCAATAAGGCAAAAGCATATTCGGCAATCGTATGCGAACCATATACGGTATTTGTCACTGTCACCCCATAGCGGCGGGTCAAAGCAGCATCAAATGCTCCCCAGCCATGAGCCAGTACGGCAATGTATTTGAGTCTTGGATGGCTTTTGAAAAACGCTTCATTCAGAAGATCTCCGCTTACCCATACGCCAAAAGCCGCATCCGCGTCACCGCAGGCTTCCCCCATCTCTTCAGCACCGGCTTCTACCGGAACCTCCCGATAGACAATCTCTTCAACACCCTGAATGTCATACAGCCGCTGCCAATGTGCTTTCATCTCTTCATGCGTAAGATCCGGAGCAGCTTCAGGTTCCAGCAGTACACTGACCTTCATGCTCAATCACCCGCCATTGCCCCGACACACAGGTGCATGCGCCGTACAAACTCCTTCAGCTGTTCCATGGACGCCGCATAGGAAATACGGATATGCCCTTCGCCGGCTTTGCCGAAAGCACTGCCCGGTACCGTACCGACATGGTATTTCTGCAATAACATCGTCGCAAAGCCAAGTGAGCTTAAACCGAACTGGGAAATATCCGGGAACAGATAGAAGGCACCGCCCGGCATATTGACGGGAATATCCATTTCTTTCAAAGCCTCACACAGATACTCGGCCCGCTTTTCATAGGCATGGCGCATTTCCACGGTTTCTTCTGAACTTTTCAATGCTTCAAGAGCCGCATACTGGGCCATGGCAGCTGCACAGGTAACCGTATTCTGATGCACTTTATACAGTTCATCGGAAATCCGTCTTGGCGCGGCGAGAAAACCGATCCGCCAGCCGGTCATGGCATAGGATTTGGAAAGGCCGTTGATGACAATCGTACGGTTCCACAGATCATTCAGAGAAGCGATGGAAATATGGCGGCGGTGATAGGTCAAACCGGCATAGACTTCATCTGAAATGATCATGATATCCGGATGACGCTCCAGCCAGTCCGCAATGGCCTGCATTTCTCTTTCGGTTGGAACACATCCGGTCGGATTGCAGGGATAGTTCAGAAGAAGTGCTCTTGTATAGCCTGTGCATGCCTTTTCAAGCATTTCCGGGGTCAGAACAAAGTGGTTCTCTGATGTGTCCATATATACCGGCACAGCCCCGCAGAAGCGGATCAATGGTTCATAGCCGAGATACACCGGCTGCGGTACCAGGATTTCATCCCCCGGCCCAAGCACAGAGCGGAAGGCCGCATCCAGCGCTTCGGTTGCCCCGCAGGTTACCATCATTTCCCAGTCCGGATCATATTCCAGCTCATATTCCCGTTTGAAATAGGCACAGGCGGCCGCCCTCAATTCCCGGATTCCATCATCCGGCGTATATTTTGTCCTGTTTTCTTCAATAGCCCGGATCCCGGCCTGTCTGATTCTTTCGGGAGTGTTGAAGTCCGGTTCGCCAAGGGTCAGATCAACGGCATCATCAAATTTTGAAACATTGCCGGCAAACTCACGGATGACAGAAGGCCGGGCAGAAGACACTCTGGTCTGAAAGTTGTAATGCATAGGCACCTCCTTACTGCAGTGAGTCTCTGCACAGGGGCAGGGTGGCACAGTGAATGCCGCCGCCCAGTTTATTGATTTCAGATACATCCACAGGGATGACTTCCACCCCTGCTTTTTCAAGATTCTGACGTGTCTTTGTACCAAAGGCATTGAACAGCACCCTGCCCGGCTGCAGCGTCAGACAGTTGTTGGTCAAAGGCGGATCGCTTGGATCAGTTTCAATCAGCTGATATCCTCTGTCTTCCATTTTCTTTAAGAACCAGTGCGGCAGGATGAATGTACTGACAAGCAGCTTATCCCGATCTACCGGCACAAATGCCTCATCCAGATGAATATAGGAAGCCGGCATATCCAGTACGATCAGCTCCATATCCTGTGCCGCCAATAACTGCCGCAGCTGTTCAATTCCTTCATCATTGACCCGCACAGATCTTGAAACAATCGCCGTATGGGCATCCAGCACACAGAACGCACCGCCTTCTACGGTTCCTCTGCCCTGGATGGCGCCAAGAATCGGAATATCTGCATCTGCCAGCACCTTCTGGGCACAGTATGTATCGCCCTGATGAAAGTACATGGCAAACCGGGTCAGAATGGCACCATGCGGTGTCATCAGCGCCACATCCCTGGCAAACGTCAGATTGGTCCAGATGCCGCTGGGATCATCCAGCCACACAATCTCAATGTCTTCTTTTCTTAATATCGTTTCCAGGTTCTTGTGTTCTTCAATCATCTTTGAAAGATCCGGCTTCTCCCTGCTCTTCCAGTAGGAACGGATTCTTCCCTTTTCATTGCGCAGGATGCGGGCTCCGGCTTCTTCTTCATAAGGGGCTTCAGAAAGAGACTCAATTTCCTTTCCGGGACGATGCAGAAGAATCCGGTGGATCTTTCCGACCGCATTATCCACACCGAAATTCTTTCCCCATACCTCGTGCCAGGCTTCATCTTCAAAGTTGTTTTCAATCCTGCTTTCATTCATGTACATCTGCAGTGTGCTCATTATCTGCTGCCTCCCTTCAGATAGAAATCAATTGTGTCCTGGATCAGTATCGGCAGAACACCGAATGTATAGGGAATATTGACCCGTTCCGTCCACTGATGGGCATCCTTGCCATAGCAGCCATAGTTGATGGCCGGAATGGACAGGGCACGCATCTGTTCCAGCGGCAGCGGATACAGCTTTTCCCAGCCGGGAAAGTTCTTTCTGAGATGCTGAATTGAAGTGTCCGTATCATCCAGCTTCAGATAGCTGGAATCACTCAGCGAAGGAAAGAACTGCATCATCCGGTATCTTTCCCCGCTCTTCTTTTCCACCCCTTCGGCTATTGTATGGATCTCATCCAGCAGATTCTTTTCTTTTACGGTATTATGCGGACAGTAAGGCGGGGCATAGTACAGCACCATAACCGGTTCACTGCGGCCGGTGCAGGCCAGAAGATAACGGATGATCGCAATCGGAATTTCCCGTGCATCTGTTCCTTTCTGCTGTTCTTCCTGCAGGATGGACGCAGCTTTTTCTGCATGGTATGCATCGCTCCGCCCGGCTTCCTCCAGAAGCTCGCCATACGTTATGACTTTCGGCTCACATTCAAATGTCTTTACCTGCATGTGAGACTGATGCGTATAACGGTTGCTTTCCCGTACATTGCGCTCCAGCGCCCGGCAGAACGCCTCCTGAGCCGCCAGTTTCAACCGGGATGTCAGCTCTTCAATCGAAGCGTCATGCACAAAGTAATTGAAATAGACAAAAGCTTCCTGGGCTGTCTGTACGTTGTACCAGCTCTTGAGATCCCGGCACTTCAGTACGCTGGGCGGCATCGTGACTTCGCCATTGTATACATCGGACAGAGCAGTATTCAGATGAATGCCCCGGACCAGTTCCGATGCCAGCAATGAAGCATCCAGGCCTTCAAAGCACTGGCCGACATGGGTGACTTTGCCCCGGATATAGAAACAGGGCAGGAGTTTGCCAGCCGCTCCGGTATAGATGGTTTTGACGCGGTCACCATCATACAGCGGACAGATATAGTCCTGGTTGATGGCCAGAATATAATCAAATCCCTGTTCTTCCTTCAGCTTCAGCAATAGCGGTACCGCATTCAGAATACCGGAATGCAGGTTTTCTTCCACTGGATTGAAGGAGACAAGCAGATTGCCATCTAGATCCTCAGGATGTTCACTGACATCCTTGAGAATGCCCAGGATCACAGCATCACCGCTTTTCATATCACAGGCGCCCCGTCCGAACATGTAATCACCGGATGAGAGATCCTCCCTGACCTCTTTGCGCAGGCTGACATCATTCATATGTTCACCAAGGGCATCCGGATCAAACGCATATTTTTCAAGCGGTCCGTAATCACCAGTCCCTACCGTATCCATATGGCCATGCAGGATAATCGTTCTGTTGCCATTGCCCTTCACCCAGGCAATGACATTTCTTCTGTGCAGCGGATCATCCTTCAGTTCCTGGGTGATGATCTGATCGGGATGAGAACGAAAATAAGGAAACGCCCTGAGACAGTGCTCCAGGAATTCACTTACTTTCCTCTCCCCTTCTGTTCCATTGACACTCGGGATCTTCACCAGATCCTTCGCGGCAGAAAGCATATCGGTTCGAATCATGTTTCCTCCTGACAGAGCTCCATTTGTCCGCAGCGTTCCCTTGCGGGTTATTCTGATTTATGGCTGTATCTTAAAACATTTTCTGAAAATGATCAATTCTTTTTCTGAATTTAATGTAAATTTTGATTTTAATTTTCTGTTTCAGCATTTGAATTACGGTTTTTATATATTTTTCTGCTTTTTGACATACAGATTCACAAAACAGGTCGGATCATCCATTCCGTTTGATGCTTCATGCCGAGTGCGGGCGGGAAGCAGAAGAACCAGTCGCAGAATATATTGGCCCCGCCGATCCCGAGCAATGAAGATAGAAATGCATGTGTTCATAAATACTCACAGCAATTTGAATGAACCTCATCCTTCAGAAAACCCATACTTTTCACCCCCCGCAAAACGCAAAAAAGCCGCTGAACAGAACTGCGGCCCCTCTGCTGTCTTCCTTTTCAGCGTCAAGCTGCAGCATGACGCGCTTAGACAGACAGTTTGACTGCCATCTTATCCAGCGGTTGCAAATACGTTTCAGCTGCCCTTTGAATGAGCATTACTATCTGTACGCCTTGTGCAGAGATGTATCAGCCCGTTTCTTTCTGTTTCTGCCGGCAGTCATAAAAAGACGGCATCTTTCCTTCCTGTACCGGAAAGAAGGATACCGTCTTCTCTCTCAATGTTTATAGATGATCAATCCATATCCTTCAGGAATGCCTTGTAGGCTCTGTAGCCTTCATAGACATCTGCCTTGGATACGATTTCCGCAGGAGAATGCATGTTCTCTACGGCAATGCCGGCATCTACAACATCCATGTTGAGGTTGGCAAGGATGTAGGCGATTGTACCGCCGCCTCCCTTGTCCACGCCGCCAAGCTCACACGTCTGGAACATGACATCATTGTCATCCATGACTCTTCTGACCTTGGCAAAGTATTCAGCGTTGGCATCGTTAGATCCTGACTTGCCGCCGGCACCGGTGTACTTGTTGTAGCAGATGCCGCAGCCAAGATATGCCGCATTGTTCTGGGAGAAGACGCTGTCATACAGCGGATCTACCGCCGCACTGACATCACTGGAAAGCATGCGGGAATTCTCAATGCAGTCATTGAGATCCACAAGCCTGCCATGGCCTTCCATATCCAGAAGTTTTGCAATAACATGCTCGAAGAAATGAGACTGCATGCCGGTATTGCCGACGGATCCGATCTCTTCCTTATCCACAAGAATGCAGCAGGAAGTTCTTTCCGGCTTTTCCGTATCAAGAATTGCCTTCAGGGAAGTATAGGCACATACTTTATCATCCTGGCCGTATCCCATTAACATGGAGCGGTCCAGGCCGAATTCTCTCATCTTTCCCGCCGGAACAGCTTCCAGTTCAGCAGACATGAAGTCATCTTCTTCCATGCCGTACTTGTCCTTGAGAATGGCAAGAATATTCTTCTTGACCGCATCTTTGCCATCCCCATCCGGAATGGAACCGACAAGCAGGTCAAGATCTTCACCCTCAACTACATGTGCACTTTCCTTCTTCATCTGCTCACGGGCCAGATGCACAAGGATTTCACTGATGCCAAGGACCGGATCATTCTCATCTTCACCGATCTCTACATTGACCGTGGAACCGTCCTTCTTACATACCACGCCATGCAGAGCCATGGGTCTGGTGGTCCACTGGTACTTCTTGATGCCTCCATAGTAATGTGTATCAAACAGAGCAAGACCATCCTTTTCATAGAGCGGATGCTGCTTGAGATCCAGACGCGGTGAATCAATGTGGGCACCGAGAATGTTCATGCCTTCCGTCAAAGGCTTTTTACCCATGACAAACAGAACAATGTTCTTATTGCGGTTGATGGCATACAGCTTATCACCGGCCTTAAAAGACGTGACGTCTTTGATATTGCGATAGCTGGCCTTTTCCGCCATCTTCTTCGCACCATCCGTGAATTCTCTTTCCGTCTTATGAGAAGACATGAAAGCAGCGTATTCTGTGCTTAACGCTTCCAGTTCTTCCCTATTTTCTTTTTTCAGTTTGTCCCATACTGTCTTCATCTTACATGTTCTCCTTTCGTATTACATATGGCCTGAACGCGTCCAGGTATTTCTTTTCTCCGGCAAGTTCCATCTTCCGTCCCTCATCCGTATCTTCCAGTACTTTAATATCCAGTACTTCCCTGTACGCAGCCTCAGTGTCTATCTTACCATAAGGGATCAGAACATGTGAAACAGCTTTCTTCGGGTAGAGACGTTTAATAATCTCTTTTCCTGCTTCTTCAATGCCTTTTCTTTTCAGACACGACACGCATACCGCATCATGCGGCAGATCGCCATGCGGCTGATCACACTTGGTCAACTACCAGCGGTTAAAGCCGCAGGCTTGAAGGAACACGGCTGCACATAGAATGTGCAGTCATGCACTCCAACTTACCCGGATACAGCGGACTCGCTTATCTGCCGCAGCAGGTAAGTGGAGGTCTGCCAGTGAGAGGGCGGTTATCATAGTGAGTTGCCAAACTATGAGGCAGGAACGTACTGCCATACTGCCTTTCAGCAGTTATCTATCGCAA
>JALCHG010000009.1:0-45687 GCA_022644565.1 Solobacterium sp.
TGTTGTCAGACATAATAGGTTTCCTCCGCATGAGAAGAATATCCTAATGTCACCTGCTTACTGATCACGGCTATGTACACCAGCTATAAGTTCACGATTTTGCTAATATTTCTTCCGGCGAAAAACAGATGTCAGAAATTCTGACACGAAAGTATTCGGCATTATCCTGGACCTGGTAATGGCTGCCTTTTTCTTTTTGATTGGGTTCCTGTTTTACAGATCAAACGGGAAAGCAGCGAACTTCTTAACAGGCTATAATATGAAGTCTGCCGAAGAACGCAAAAAATATGATGAGAAGAAAATGTGTAAGGATTACGGAAAACATATGATGCTATGGCCGATCCCCTTTTTCATTGGAGCTGTTATTGACTTCGTTTTTCCTATAAAGGGAACATTGATCGCATGGGTCATATGGTCAGACATGTTTATTCTTTTACTGATCGGAAGACATAAAAGAGAAAGATAAATACATTAGAAAATTAAGAAGTCACACGTCAAAATGAAACTCTGGTTGTAGAACCAAAGTAGATTGACTGTGACATTTTAATTCAATTGAACTAACTCGCGCTTTGCACTCTATATGGGAAAAGTATATTGTTTTCATTCTCCATATTCAGGCGAGTCAGTTATGCTTATGTGCCCAGTATAACACTGATTTATTAGTAAGAGCACGACGAAAACACCTGCGATATGCAGGCTGAAAAACAAAATGAAGCCAGTTGTTATTCAATTAATCGGAGAGCTGATGCCGGAGCGATAAGGCTATGGCACTGCGGACATATTCTTGGATCTCTGCCAATCAATTTTGTAATGATGCGAATCGTATCCTTGACGTATGGTGCCTTAGGCTGTGTGCCTGTTAATATACGCAGGCGTCTAATTCTCTTCTTTTTATTTGCGTTTGTAAGAAAACCATAATGTCTGATTTTAGTAAAACCACGTGGCAGTACATGCATAAGGTAGCGGCGGACAAACTCCTGTGCCGATATCGTCATCTGCTTTATATGGCTATGATCTTGATAATCTTTATATGAGAAGGTGACCATGCCGTCTTTGAAGGATTTGATTCTCGCATTTGATATGGCTATGCGATGTGTATATCTGCCGAGATACTGAATGACAGTATCCGGATTATTAAATGGTTCCTTGGTGTAAACTACCCAATCCATCTTGTAACATTTGTCTATAACCTGATCAAAATCTGATTGATCTCTCAATAATGAACGGTCAAAATACTTCTTGAACTCATCCAGGAACTTACCACGGAATAACCTCGATAACACTTTAACTGGGAAAAGGAACTTATCTTTGGAAATCCATTTACCATCCTGTGTATAGCCTCCACCCGAAACAATACAATGAAGATGCGGATGAAATACCATAGTAGATCCCCACGTATGCAGAACAGTTGTAAATCCAATCCTGGCACCCAGATATTTTGGATCAGCAGCGATTTCATTCAATGTAGAACTTACCGCATGGAAAAGAACAGAATAGCCAAAGCGCTTGTCGAGAAGAACATATGGATTCAGCTCTGATGGGATCGTAAAGACACAATGGTAATATGTGATATTGAGCTTGTAGTATTCCTGCCGTTCTACCCATTCCTGCCGGTTGAAGCTCTGACACATTGGACAGGATGCGTTGCGGCATGAACTGTAATGAATCCGCCTATAGCCGCATTCAGGACATTCTTCTACGTTAAAGCCCTGTTCTTCTGTACGACAACTGCAGATATCACGGATGACCTTGCGCTGTTTCAAAGTCAGCCGTGTTTCATCAATCAGCCCATGATCTCGGGCATAGCAGAATATATCCTGTATCGTTGGTTTAATTCTGTACATGAGAGTTTTTTCTGAAGTCTGAGGGAGAAGGCATGTTCTGAATATCAGAAGTACTGAAGGCGATGTAACGGGCCGTTGACTTCAAAGTAGAATGTCCAAGTGCTTTCCGCAATGTAAAAATATCACAGCCATTGTTGCGGAGTGAAGTGGCATAACTATCACGCAGATTATGGAATCTGAGGCCATCCTCTGGCCGAAGTTCAAGTTTAACAATCAGCCTGTGGAACAATTGAGAGGCGTAACTTTTATCAAGATGCCCATCAACTTTCCCAGGGAACATATACCCTGAAGGATCAGGGCGATATACAAGTCAGTAATTGTGCAATGCCTCTAGACAAGGCACAGAAAGTTTTACATATCTCGATTTGTCACGCTTGGTGTGAACGATATGTAAAAGCATATTTTGGGAGTCTACGTCCTTTATCCGGAGCTTCACCACTTCACTGATCCGCAGTCCGCAGTCGCATCCCAAAAGAATGAAGGCTTTCATTCTGACGTCAGCCGCATCAAGAAGCTGAGAAATTTCAGATTCAGTAAAAGTATTCGGTTCACCTAGTGTATACTTTGCATTGGGGAGACGGCGAATAGAGATCGGCCGATCAAGAATCACATCGTAATAAGATCGCAGAGAACTGGCAGCGAGATTGGTACTCGCAGGTGACAGTCCTTTATTCCTCAATCCAAGGATGTAATCAATGGCAAGTTGGACATCCAGGTTGAAGAAATCAGTATCTTCTGGAAGCGAATTGGCGAATGCGCTGAAGCAGTTGATATAGTCTGTGATAGTTCCTTTGGCAAGGTTGCGTAAAGTGAGCCATTGCTTGAAACGTTCAATGGCTTCGTTCTTGTTGTTGGTCATAAAAACCGTATCCTCCTTTTTTATATCTTAAGGATACGGCCATATGCTTATTTGTGGCTGTTTATTTGAAATATCAGCTCTCGCTCGAAGAGCGAGTTAGTTCAATTCTGTTTGAGACAGATTTCTTACCCACATTCATGTCCGAAGGCTCTATAAAATACAAGATGAGCTGTAGAAGCTGATTGCTTATACAGGAAAAGAGACTCTATCTGAGGATACCTGCTCCTGTTATGTTTTGTCAGCCGGCACACCGGATCTTTCAGCATCCTCTGCCGTCAAGACTGCATGCATGTCCAGTTTCATCTGAACCGTATTCTTTCAGACCGAAGTCTTCCGGTTTCAGAGAGACGCTGCCGTCTTCTTTGACAAAACATGGGATGCCAATGTCGCCGATCGCTTTGGAATGGTCGAAGACCGGACTGCTGTCACGGAGCTTTTGGAATTCATGCATGTATCTGACATCGGAGCCGATGTCGATAAACTGAAATCTGCTGTCTCCTTTGATCTGTTCTTCTACATAGCTGCAGTAGGGACAGCTGGGCATTCCGTAAATTCTGATCATATGCGTTTCCTCCTTGTCACTTTTCTGATTTCATTCTAAGGGAATTGAAGAAAGTTTTCATTCTGAATGCCTTTGGTAAAGACTGTAAAGCTGTTATGTATCTTAGACCGCAAATTAAAACGATCTCCGACTGCAGGCTTCTGGCAAATTGAAACATGCAAACCTGTAAGTTTACAGACGTTAATGTGCCGTGAAATACGGCTTTCTGTCCGCATTATCCTTTTCTTTCTTCTTTCCGGATGTCTTTGTTATTGCTGGCAGAGTGAAAAAGATAAAAGCAGGCAGGCAGTATAATGTAAAGGTGAGGAGATAGCTGATGGTACAGTTATGAATATAAAAGGTGCTGTATTTGATGCGGACGGAACTCTGCTGGATTCACTTTCTATCTGGGATACGATCGCATCGGATTATCTGAAAGACAATGGTTTTGTTCCGGAAGAAGGACTGGATCAGAAGATTGCCGCATGGAGTATTGATGAAACAGTGACATACTTCCAGACTGCGTATGGCCTGTCAAAAGACAGCAGAACCATCCGACGGGAAATTCATGAAAGACTTTGTTATTTCTATCAGAATGGAGTAAAGCTGAAGGGTGGTGTAAAGGAAGTGCTGCAGGATCTGAATGACAGAAGGGTAAAGATGATCGTGGCGACAGGCAGTGAAGAGAGTCTGATTCGATCTGCCTTAGAGAATAATGGTGTCATGGATCTGTTTAAAGGCATTGTAAGCTGTGATGCATATGGACCTAAAACAGATGGAAAGATCTATACAGCAGCGCTGCAGCTGCTTGGTACAGATGTACATGAAACAGCTGTGTTCGAAGATGAGCTGGATGCTTTGAAGACAGCGAAGAACATGGACTTTGTGACGATTGGGGTGTATGACCGGCATCAGAAAGAGCAGACAAAGATCAGAGAGACATCAGATCTGTATCTGAAAGACTGGCGCATGCCTGTTTTTCATATGTGAATTTCCCGGGCAATACATACAAACGGGGAAATAGACGGTACAGGGTATAAAAAAGCTTTGTTTTTCCTTTCTTATACAGGTATCATAGAAGCTATTGGGGGCTTTATGGAAGAACGTGAAAAGCTGAGCTCTAGGCTTGGATTCATACTGCTTTCGGCCGGCTGTGCGATCGGAATCGGCAATGTATGGCGGTTTCCGTATATCTGCGGACAGTACGGCGGAGGTATTTTTGTTTTGATTTATCTCGGGTGTCTCTTATTGTTAGGCATTCCGGTACTGACCATGGAATATGCGGTAGGCAGAGCCGGGCAGAGAAGTATTCTGCCGGCCATGAAGAAGCTGGAAAAACCGGGGACGAAGTGGCATCTCTGGGGCTATCCGGCAATGGTCGGCAATTATGTGCTGCTGTTTTTCTATTCGGTTGTATCCGGGTGGATTCTCTACTATACCGTACGGATGGCTTCCGGTGCTTTTACTGGAACAAAAGAAGAAGTGACGCGGGCAGCAGCAGATACATATACACATATGATGGCTTCGCCGCAGATTCTTTTGATCTGTATGGTGCTGGTAATGGCTGCGACAGTGGCAGTCTGCTCACGGGGCCTTGTGAAGAGTGTTGAGAAGGTCACGAAAGTTGTGATGATTCTGCTGTTAGTGTTTATGGTAGTGCTAGGCATCCGCTCTTTGACCCTGCAGGGGGCCGGGGCAGGTCTGTCTTTCTATCTGAAACCGAGTCTTTCAAGAGTAAAGAAAGCGGGATTATTCAATGCCATCTATGCCGCATTGAACCAGAGTTTCTTTACGCTGAGCGTCGGTATGGGCGGCATGGAGATCTACGGCAGCTACATCGGTAAGGAAAAGTCACTGCGCAATGAAGCGGTGATTGTCACGGCACTGGATACCTTTGTGGCGATTGTGGCAGGTATGATTGTCTTTCCCGCCTGCTTTGCCTTCGGGGTAAAGCCGGATGCAGGTCCGAGTCTTATCTTCCGGACACTGCCGCCGGTCTTTGCCAGCATGCCGCTTGGCCGGTTCTGGGGCACGCTGTTCTTTCTGTTTCTGTTATGTGCAGCCATGTCAACCATGATCGGTGTATTTGAAAACTGCCAGGCATTCCTGATGGATCTCAAAGGCATGAAGCGCAGTAAAGCAGGTCTTATCAATGGCCTGATCATTACACTTGGGGCAGTACCGGTCGCACTTGGCTTTAATGTATGGCATGTACTGTCACCGTTAAAAGCAGGCAATACCGTCATGGATCTTGATGACTTTATTGTGACCAATCTTGTTCTGCCGATCGGTTCGTTTATCATTGCCATGTTCTGTACACATGAAAAAGGCTGGGGCTATGCGTCCTTTGTCAAAGAAGCGGATGAAGGAAGCGGCCTGAAAGTCGGTACGAAGCTGAAGTGGTATTACAAGTGGTTTGTGCCGGCCTTAACGCTGTTCTTGTTAAGCTATGGGCTGTATGCCTATTTTGCCTGAGCCAGAAAACTGGCTCTTTTTTCTGTTTTGACTTGCTGTGATACATAAGCTAGTCTGAAGGAAAAGAGAGGTATGTATATGAATTATACAAGTGACAGAGAACAGGATACGGTTGAAGAGATTGAGATTGCGTGCGGCAGCCGGGATGTAAAGCTGATTGGAACAGAGGAAGAAGATGTTCTTGTGGAAGCTGAGCCTGAAATGAAACAGTATGTGAGAAATAAAACACTGCATCTGGATGAAAATACGCCGGCACATGCGGCCGCAGGTATTCTTTTTGCGTTTGAAGAGGAACGACATGTGACGGTACATGTGCCGGATGGCGTCCACAGGATAGCCGTCCATACGGCAGCTGGTACAGTGGAAATGAAGGGAATCAGTGCAGATACGGTTACAATCATAACAGCCTCAGGTGATGTAAGAGGTGATACTTCAGCCCGGCATCTTGAGATACAGACGGCTTCCGGGGATGGAAATCTGCAGCTTGATGGCGTGAAGCATCTTGAATACAGCGGTGTGTCAGGCGATGTGAAGCTGAAGGGCTATGGCTTTGAAACAGCTGAAATCCGTACGGTTTCGGGTGATGTGTCGGATGAAACAGAACAGCCGTATGTTTCTCTGCAGGTGGACACGGTTTCCGGCGATGTAAAGATCCGCAAAGCTGCAGTAGATCTTTCCTACCGTACTCTGAATGGTGAAATCAGATGTGATGCGGACAGGATACAGGGGCAGAACAGGACGGATGTGCATACGTTAACCGGTGATCTTTCTGTATATTTCTGAAAGAAATTACATGATGTAAATAAATAATTGTTATTTTCGGAAAATAGTTTCATCAAAGGCTTCTCTTTCTGATATCATAAAGAACACACAAAAAAGCAGAAAGAGAGGCTTTTTATGATGAAAGGAAAGAAGTTTGATCGACGCAGACTCTATGAGTCATTAGAAGAAAAGGACAGCTGCGGTATCGGTGCAGTTGTCAATATTGACGGCCATCAGGACTATCGTACGCTGGATGATGCGCTGCATATTGTTGAAAAGCTTGAGCACAGAGCAGGCAAAGACGCAACCGGCAAAGTAGGTGATGGGGTCGGCATCCTCACTCAGGTGCCTCATGCCTTTTTCAAACAGGCAGCAGCTGAGGCCGGTATTGCGCTGAAGGAAGAGCGGGATTACGGCATTGGCATGTTCTTTCTGCCGCAGGATACAATGAAGCGTACGTTTGCCATGCGGATGATGGAGGTTATTACCGCCAAAGAGGGGCTGAAGTTCCTTGGCTGGCGTACGGTGCCGGTGCATCCGGAAATTCTTGGTGAACCGGCCCGCAACTGCATGCCCTGTATTATGCAGTGTTTTATTGAGCGTCCTTCAGACTGCGAGAAAGGCATCGACTTTGACCGCCGGCTCTATGTCGTCCGGCGTGAATTCGAGCAGTCTTCTGATGATACTTATATCTGTTCCCTGTCCTCCCGGACGATTGTCTATAAGGGCATGTTTCTGGTGAAACAGCTGCGCCGCTTCTATGATGATCTGCAGAGCAAAGAGTATCATACGGCCATTGCCATTGTGCATTCCCGTTTTTCCACCAATACATCTCCTTCCTGGAACCGTGCCCATCCCTACCGCATGATTGCCCATAATGGTGAAATCAACACCATCCGCGGCAACATCGACCGTATGCTGGCTCGTGAAGAAACCATGACTTCACCGAACATGGAAAAGGATATCGACAAGATCTTCCCGGTCATCAACAGCGGCGGATCTGATTCTGCCATGCTGGATAACACTCTTGAATTTCTGTATATGAACGGCATGGAACTGCCGCTGGCCATGATGGTTCTGATTCCTGAGCCATGGAAGAACAACCGCTTCATGAGCCAGGCCAGAAAAGACTTCTACCATTACTATGCCACTATGATGGAACCGTGGGACGGTCCTGCCGCGATTCTGTTCTCTGACGGTGACGTGGTCGGGGCGACGCTGGACCGCAATGGTTTGCGTCCTTCCCGCTATTATATCACGGATGACGGCCGGGTGATTCTTTCCTCAGAAGTCGGTGCTCTGGAGATCCCGGGCAGCCATATTGTCCGCAAGGCAAGACTGGAACCGGGCCGCATGCTGGTAGTGGATACCTGTAAGAAGAAGATCATTTCCGATGGTGAGCTGAAGAAGCACTATGCCCTCAATCAGCCCTATGGTGAATGGCTCGATCAGAATCTGCTGCATCTGGAAGATCTGAAGATCCCGAATCAGAAGATTCCGGTCTCCTCCCAGCCGGTGCGTGACAAGCTCTATAAGGTATTCGGCTATTCATATGAGGATGTCAGTGAGGAAATTCTGCCGATGGCACTCAACGGCCTGGAGCCGACGATGTCCATGGGCCATGATGTGCCGTTAGCCGTGCTGGATAAGCGGGAACAGAACCTGTTCAACTACTTCAAACAGCAGTTTGCCCAGGTTACCAATCCGCCGATTGACTCTCTGCGTGAAAAGATTGTGACAGATACCACGGTCTATATCGGTTCCGATGGTGATCTGCTCAATGAAAAGGGTGAAAACTGCACTGTTCTTGAAATCAACAATCCGATTCTTTCTGATGTTGATATTATGAAGATCCGCCATCTCGATCAGCCTGGTTTCCATACAGCCTCTGTCTCTCTGCTTTACTATAAGAACACCAGTCTTGCCAAAGCTCTGCACCAGCTCAATATCACGGTTGATCGTGCGGTATCCAATGGTGCCAATATTGTCATTCTGAGTGATCGCGGTGTGGATGAAAATCATGTGCCGATCCCCAGCCTTCTGGCGGTCTCTTCGGTTGAACAGCATCTGGTTGAAACACGTAAGAGAACGGCTGTTTCTCTGATCCTTGAATCAGCAGAACCGCGTGATGTCCATCAGGCGGCAGCTCTGCTTGGCTTTGGTGCCCGGGCAGTCAATCCTTATCTGGCCCATGAATGCATCGGGGAACTGATCACGCTTGGCATTCTCGATAAGGATTATCATACTGCCATTGAAGATTATGATAAGGCATTGCTGAAAGGCGTAGTGCGCATTGCTGCCAAGATGGGTATTTCCACGCTGCAGTCCTATCAGTCTGCCCGTATCTTTGAGGCGGTCGGTCTTTCCCATGATGTGATCGATCAGTACTTTACCGGTACGGTATCAAGAGTCGGCGGCATCGGTATCAAGGAAATTGAAGCAGATGTAGCTGCCCGTCATAACAAGGCATTTGATCCGCTTGGTCTTGGTGAAGACACAACCCTGGATTCGGTCGGCTTCCATGCCTTACGCTCCGGACGGGATAAGGAAGATCATCTCTACAGCCCGGAAGCGATCATCAACCTCCAGCAGGCTGTACAGAGGGGCAGCTATGAACAGTTCAAGGTCTACAGTGATCTCATCACCCGCCGGGACCGTCTGTTTACGCTGCGTTCTCTGATGGATTTCAATCCGCAGAACAAACCGATTCCGATTGAGGAAACCGAATCCGTTGAAAGTATTGTCAAGCGCTTCAAGACAGGTGCCATGAGCTATGGTGCTATTTCAAAGGAAGCGCATGAAACCCTGGCCATTGCCATGAATACCCTTGGAGCTGCCAGCAATACAGGTGAAGGCGGTGAAGATCCTGCCCGTTATGGAACGATCCGCAATTCCGCGATCAAGCAGGTAGCTTCCGGCCGTTTCGGTGTCACTTCTGCCTATCTGAATAGTGCCCGTGAGATTCAGATCAAGATGGCTCAGGGTGCCAAGCCTGGTGAAGGCGGCAATCTGCCTGGCCGCAAAGTTTATCCATGGGTTGCGGCAACCCGTTTTGCGACGCCGGGTGTTTCTCTGATTTCCCCGCCGCCGCATCATGATATTTATTCCATCGAGGATCTGGCTGAGCTGATCTATGATCTGAAGAATGCCAATAAAGATGCCCGTATTTCCGTCAAGCTTGTTTCTGAAGCAGGGGTTGGTACGATTGCCTCCGGCGTTGCCAAGGCAGGTGCCCAGGTCATCCTGATTTCCGGGTATGACGGCGGTACCGGTGCTGCCCCGGGCTCTTCCATTCATCATGCCGGTCTGCCCTGGGAGCTTGGTATTTCGGAAGCCCATCAGAGTCTTTCCGCCAACGGTCTGCGCAACCGCGTCAGACTGGAGACAGACGGCAAGCTGATGACCGGCAGGGATGTGGCGATTGCGGCTCTGCTTGGGGCTGAAGAATTCAGCTTTGCGACCGCACCGCTTGTCTGCATGGGGTGTCTGATGATGCGGGTATGCTCAAAGGATACCTGTCCTGTCGGCATTGCCACCCAGAATGAACAGCTGCGCAAGAGATTCCGCGGCAAACCGGAATATGTCATGCGCTTCATGCAGTACATTGCCCAGGAGTTAAGAGAGATCATGGCTTCCTTAGGCTTCCATACCGTGGAAGAGATGGTTGGCAGAACCGACTGTCTGAAGAAGCGTGAGGATCTCAGCGGCAGAGCTGCAGCCGTTGATCTTTCTGAGATTCTTGATACAACGTATGCCGGAAAACCACATGAACACTTTGAACCGTCCCATGTCTATGACTTCCATCTGGAAAAGACAGTGGACGAGAAAGTGCTTCTGCCTACCTTCCGAAGTGAATTCAGCAAGAAGGCGGAAGATGTTGTACCGCAGTCTGTTTCCCTCCATGTTTCCAGTACGGACCGTGCCCTTGGTTCAATCCTTGGTTCAGCCATTACCAGAACCTATGGAAACAGCCTGAAGGATGATACCTTTACGGTCAACTGCAATGGCGGCGGCGGGCAGAGCTTCGGTGCTTTCATTCCGAAGGGACTGACGCTGCGATTGGAAGGAGATGCCAACGACGGTTTCGGCAAGGGACTTTCCGGCGGAAAGCTTGTGGTGGTTCCGCCTAAGGATGTACCGTTCAAGGCAAGTGAAAACATCATCATCGGCAATGTTGCTCTGTATGGTGCAGTCAGCGGTACAGCCTATGTATGCGGGGCAGCCGGTGAGCGTTTCTGTGTACGTAACTCCGGTGCGACCGCGGTAGCGGAAGGATGCGGCGACCATGGTCTTGAGTATATGACCGGCGGCCGGGCGGTGATCTTAGGTATGACGGGCAAGAACTTTGCGGCCGGCATGTCAGGCGGTACAGCTTATGTACTGGATACCGATCACACGCTGTATCTGCGCATCAATAAAGACATGGTTTCCATGAGTGAAGTAAAGGATAAGTATGATATTGCCGAACTCAGGGAGATCCTGGAAGACTATGAAAGAGCAACAGGCTCTGCCAAGACCAAGGCAATCTTGGCCGACTTCAATGCCAGCCTGCCGTATTTCAAGAAGATTATTCCGCATGACTACCAGCGTATGTTAACGGCGATCAGCCGCTATGAAGAACAGGGCATTTCCCATGACAATGCCGTCAAAGAGGCATTCCGGGAAATGACACAGGGATGAGGTGATACCATGGGAAAGACGACCGGATTTCTGGAGTATCAAAGAGAAGAAAACAACGAGATCAAGCCGGAAGAAAGGGTGAAGAATTTTGCCTGGTTCCGGGTTCCTTTAAGCAAAGAAGAAAGAGAAAAGCAGGGGGCCCGCTGCATGAACTGCGGTGTTCCGTTCTGTCAGTCGGCCATGGTTCTGCACGGCATGGTGACAGGCTGTCCTCTGCATAATCTCATTCCGGAATGGAATGATCAGATTTACCATGGTCATTTCAGACATGCCCTCAGCCGTTTATGCAAGACCAACAACTTTCCGGAGTTTACCGGAAGAGTCTGTCCGGCCTTATGTGAAAAAGCCTGTACCAATGGTGAATATGGAGAACCTGTCACGATCCGTGACAATGAGCTGTATCTGATTGAAAATGCCTTCCGGGAAGGCCTGATGAAGCCTTCCATACCGGCAGTACGCAGCGGACGCAGAGTAGCTGTCATCGGTTCCGGCCCGAGCGGCCTTGCGGCAGCGGACCAGCTCAATCACCGCGGCCATCTGGTTACAGTCTATGAAAGAGAAGAAGAACCGGGCGGTCTGTTGATGTATGGCATTCCCAATATGAAGCTGGACAAGGATGTCGTGCGCAGAAGAGTCGCGCTGATGAAAAAAGAAGGCGTAAAGTTCAAGTGCGGGGTTAATGTCGGCAAGGATAAGGATATTACCCCGAAGTGGCTGGAAGAGAACTATGATGCTGTTATTCTTGCCTGCGGCAGTAAAAAGCCAAGGCCTCTGGCGGCGGCGGATCCGGCCAAAGTCAAAGGTGTGTACTATGCCGTGGATTTTCTGACCAGTACGACCAAAGCCCTGATGAAGGCGGAAAACCGCACCGCAGCAGCACTGAAGAAACAGGGCGGCTTCATCAGTGCGGAAGGAAAGCACGTTGTGATTGTCGGCGGCGGCGACACGGGCAATGACTGCATCGGCACAAGCATCCGGGAAGGCTGTGCGAGTGTGACAGCGCTTGAAATGATGAAGGAAGCACCGCATGAAAGAGCAGCGGACAACCCGTGGCCGGAGTGGCCTAAGGTTGTACGGACCGATTATGGGCATGAAGAAGCCATTGACTTATTCGGTCATGATCCAAGAGTTTATGAGACAACGGTCAAACAGGTACAGACGGATGAAAAGGGCAATCTGAAAGCCGTGACAACCGTGAAGGTGAAGTTTGAAAACCGGAAGATGGTAGAAGTGGCAGGCAGTGAAAAGACACTTCCATGTGAACTGTTACTGATTGCGGCCGGGTTCATCGGCTGTGAGGATTATGTCAGTGATGCCTTCGGACTGAAACGTACAGCGCGCGGTACGGTATCACTGGGCAGTGACAGTTATGAAACCGGCCATCCCAAGGTATTTACCGCCGGCGATATGCATCGCGGCCAGTCGCTGGTTGTATGGGCGATTGCGGAAGGCAGAAACTGTGCTTCGGCAGTTGATACCTATCTGATGGGGTATACCGGGTTATAACAGGACAAAGAGGGAGGCTCTCCCTCTTTTTTCATGCGCTGTTAACATGCATGAATGAAATCAGACAGGGGAAACTCAAATGTACGAAACAGATTGAATGCACAAGAAACCCAAAAAATACAAAATTACATAAAACATAATAAATAAAAGCATTTCAGAGGAAACCAATTAGCGAAAACGTTTTAGATATGACGAGAAACTGAAAAAAGTAAAAATTTTATAAACAAAAACGGATAATGTCTTGTTTTTGACAGGTGAAAGGGGATTGAAAGCGCTATGATATTGGTGCAAGGTACGAAATTATTGCAGAAGTAATATAGAAAGAAAGGAGGACGGGCCAATGTCTGTGGTATCAAAAGATACGATTGATGGTATGGGAATGACAAAGGATGAAACCGGTCTTGTACTGCTGATCGGCGATCATCTCGGCTGGGAAGATGAGAGTAAGCATCTTTCTATTCTGAAGGATAAGATATCTTCATATATGAGTTTCCTGCAGAGCGGGAACTATAAGAAGATCTGTCAGGTGAAGAGCATTCGATCTTACATCATTGAAGTGCACTTTGTGAATGAAGTGCCGCGCAGTGCGGATCTGGCGCTTCAGGATGTACAGGATGCGTGTGCAGAGGAGAATATTTCACTGCGTTACTGTATCTCTCCACAGGCTGATCGGCGCATTCTCTGCTGAAGTCGAAAGATTTCAGCTTTTTTATGGCAAAGTGTATATTATAACGTGATTTGGTGAAACTTTGCCTTTTTATCGTATATTTTTTTGCAATGTAATTCTGCGTACTCTACAATTTAAGTGCAGGGAGGTGACAGCATGGAACATAAGGAAATTACACTCAGTGTAGATCCGGTCATTGAAGAGAAGGCCAGGAAGATTCTGAACCGGCTCGGCATGTCAATGTCCACAGCCGTGAATCTGTACTTCAGTCAGATTGTCATGACAGATTCAATTCCTTTTGACGTGAAGGTCACCGAAACACCGGAACCGAAGAATAAAAGAGATAACGGTGACGGTGAACTTCAGGCTAAGATCAGACAGGGCTATGATGATTACAATGCCGGCAGGATGGCTGACAGTGCAGATGCCCTGACATCGGCTGATCATCCGCTGAATGAGCCGTAATGGCATGTTTGACCGCATGTTGGAAAAGGCTGCTGCGGCAGTCTTTTTTCCTGTGGGTGAAAACATGAAAAACTTACATGGGATAAAGAAAGGATGCCTGTGAAATCAGACATCCTTTCTTTAACTCTGTCTGAACATTTCATATAATTAACGCTGTATGTCAAAGGGGATAAGGATGGAAGAAAAGAGAGAGAGTTTCGGATCCCGGCTGGGATTCATTCTGGTATCAGCCGGCTGTGCGATCGGCATTGGCAATGTATGGAAGTTTCCATATCTCTGCGGACAGTACGGCGGGGCTGCATTCATACTGATTTATCTGGTGTTCTTACTGATACTCGGCATTCCGGTCATGATCTGTGAGTTTGCGATCGGACGGGCAGCCAGAAAGAGTGCCGCAAAGGCGTTTGAAGTGCTGGAGCCCAGGGGGACAAAGTGGCATGTGCTGAAGTATATTTCGATCTTCGGCTGTTATCTGCTGATGATGTACTATACGACCGTATGCGGGTGGATGCTGGATTACTTTGCGAAGTTTCTGCAGGGTGAGTTTACCGGTGCTTCTTCGGATAAGATCAGTGCTGCCTTCGGCAGTATGCTTTCCAATGCACCGGAAATGATGCTTTGGATGATTGTGACATGTCTGATCGGCTTTGTGATCTGCTATTTCGGGGTGCAGAAAGGGGTAGAGCGCATCAGTAAGTACATGATGAGTGCGTTACTGATCCTGATGGTGGTACTGGCAGTACATTCGGTATTTCTGAAAGGAGCAGGCAAAGGCATTGCCTTCTATCTTGTGCCGAACTTTGCCACAATCAGGGCCAAGGGCCTTGGCAATGTGGTGTTTGCGGCCATGAGCCAGTCGTTCTTTACACTGTCCATCGGTATTGGTGCAATGCTGATCTTCGGCAGCTATTTCGGTAAGGACAGAAGTCTCAGCGGGGAAGCGTGCACGGTTACGGCACTGGATACTTTTGTAGCTTTGATGGCTGGTTTCATCGTCATTCCTTCCTGCTTTGCCTATGGCATTGAACCAAATGCAGGACCGAAGCTGATTTTTATCACCATTCCCAACATCTTTGCCAATATGCCAGGCGGACGGATCTGGGGCGCGCTGTTCTTTGTGTTCCTGTCCTTTGCGGCCTTATCCACGGTGGTGGCAGTGTTTGAGAATATCATTGCCTTTGATATGGACCTGTTTGGCTGGACACGGAAAAAGAGCGTGCGCATCAGTGCGGTGCTTGTGATTCTGCTCAGTATGCCGTGCGTCCTTGGCTACAATGTATGGTCTGCCTTTCAGCCTTTAGGAGAAGGCAAGCAGATTCTGGATCTTGAAGATTTCATTGTTTCAAATAACCTTCTGCCGTTAGGTTCGCTGGCCTTTGTGCTGTTCTGTACAAGGAAGAACGGCTGGGGCTGGAAGAACTTCATTGCCGAAGCGGATCAGGGCAAGGGCATGCGCTTCCCGTCTCATCTGAAATGGTATGTCAGCTATATTCTGCCGCTGATCATCATCGTGATTTATCTCAAGGGCTATTATGATTTCTTTTCTCCACAGGGAAAAGCAGTCCTTGCACTATGGATGTGTCTGGCGCTTCTGTTTCTGTTCTTTGTATTATTCTGTTCTTTCTATACACCGAAAAAGAAAGCGGCATCCGATTAAGGATGCCGTTTTCTTTTAGCGAGGATGGGGACCGCGGTGCGGCATATGACAGGGGCGGGGATACAGAAGCGCATCTGCCAGCAGTAAGGCACCGACAAAGGCAGCCCTTCTTCATTATGGCAGCAGTATCGTCGGGCTGATCCGCTTCTGCTCTGTCGTCATAGAAGAAGGAAGCAAAAGCGCCATTGGTCTCAAACATTTCCACAATACTGTCTGCCTCGGCTTCATTCATATGTGAAACAATGCATACGGGCAGATGATTCAGAAGGTAGGAGGCTTCTTTGGGGGAGAAGCCGAATGTATCAGACAGCACATTGCACATGGTATCACGATCACATGTGCCGATGCTGTCAAGCACGACGGTATACATCTTTTTTAGAGATGACATGGAGATACCTCTCTTTCTTTGTATGGGTAAAGATAAAGAAGGGATCTGTATTTTCTGTGAACGGGAAGGGAAAAGAGAAGGAACTATTGAATATAGGGAAGAAACAGCGTTGCTAATCCAAGGAAAATGAAGAAGCCGAGCACATCGGTTGCAGTGGTTAGGAAGATGGAAGAAGCGACGGCCGGATCGGCATGGCAGAGATTGAGGATTAACGGGATCAGGAAGCCGAAGATGCCTGCCACAAGAAGGTTGCCGATCATGGAGATGACGACAATCAGACAAAGGAAGTTATTGCCGTACATGAAGTGAACGACAATGGCTGTGGCGACGCCGCATACCGCACCATCAATGATGCTGAGCAGGATTTCCTTGAAGAAAGGCCGGATACAGTCTTTGAACTTCAGCTTTTTCTGAGCCAGGGCACGGATCATGATGGAAGTGGTCTGGGTACCGGCATTGCCGCCCATGCCGGAGACAATGGTCATGATGGAGGAAAGGGCAACAACCTTAGAAATGGTGCCCTGGAAGGCTGCGACCGTAAAGGATGCCAGAAAGGCTGTGGCCAGGTTGATCAGCAGCCAGGGCAGACGCAGGCGGATGGATTCGCCAAGGGTTGTATCGAGGCTTTCTTCCTTGGAAACACCGGCCATCTGCAGCATATCCTCATCATATTCTTCGACGATGACATCGATGATATCATCAACCGTAATGATGCCGAGGATCTGGTTTGTGGAAGAGACAACCGGCAGAGCTTTCAGGTCGTATTTTGAAACGATACGGGCGGTTTCTTCCTGGTCTGTTTCCGGAGCGACCGAGATGACATCCTCATGCATGAGTTCATGCAGGGTGGACTGCTTGGAGGCAGAAAGCAGGTCACGCAGGTCGCACCAGCCGGTCAGCCTGCGTTTTTCATCGATGATGAAGATCGTTTCAATGACTTCTGTTTTCGGACCGATTTCCCGGATCCGGGCAAGACCCTGATCGACGGTAAGCTCATCTTTCAGGGCAATGTAGGCAGTGGTCATCAGGCCGCCGGCACTGTCGGAAGGATACTGCAGCAGGGCACTGATGGTACGTCTATCATCTGCTTTCATCATATCCACAAGCTGTTTGCGGCGGCCGATGGGCAGATCGCCCAGCAGATCGACGATATCATCCTTCTGCATGTATTCCATCACGGCAAGCAGACGATTGGCAGAGATGTGTTCAGCCATCTCTACCCGCTCATCATCATCACCCTGCTCCAGAATCAGAGCAATGGTCCGATCGGAAATGAGGGAAAGCAGATCTTCCATTTCCTCAGGCTCCAGATCTCTGGCAGCCTGGGCGACATCAATGGCTTTCTCCTCTTTGATCCATGTTTCCAGATCATGGGAATTCTTTTCATGTATCAGGGTGCACAGCTGCTGGCTGCGCAGTTCTTCTGTTTCTTCCATATTTTCTTCTGTCATATTTCACCTGTCATCACCCAATTATATCGAAAGAAGTTTAAGAAGAAAGGCGGAATGAAAGACTTTACTTACAATCCGACAGAGTTTGACAAAGATTTAACAAATTGATTGCGAATTGTTTCACAATATATGATAAGCTATTCACAAATAGAAAAGAGGATGTTTCCATGGAAGAGAAGATCATTACGTTTGAGGGTATCGGTGCCCTATTTGACGATGCGCCGGTTTACCAGATGGTTGAGGATGAGGCATTCAGCCACGGCCTGTATGATACAAGGGCGGTATCTCTGTTTCAGACCTATATGGAAAGGCTGAAGTATGCCGAACCGTTCCGTTCCTATGATGATCTGATCCGGGAGGCATTGAGCTACCTTGATATGGAAATGGGATGTGAAGTGTTCAAGCGCATCGGGGAGGATGCGGTGGATCTGGCTTTCCATCTGACACCAAGGGCTTACGCGGCCAGCACACTGCGCATTCTTAAGAACAATGGCTATGAACTGGCATTGATCTCAGCTGGCAGTATCGATATGACAAACGAAGAGAACCGGCAGCTGGATCAGATCTTTGATTACCAGCTTTCTGCCGAGGAAGCAGAGAGCTATGCGCCTGAAAGAAGATTGTTTGAAATTGCGACAGACCGTTTTTCCCTCTATTGCAAGCACAATACCTATGTGACTTCACACTATTGGGAAGGGGTCATGCCGGCATCAAGAGCCGGATGGCCGAAGGTATGGGTTCATCAGGATCAGATGAAAGGCAGAAAAAAAGAAGAGCCTTACGGAGAAGTGCGTTCTCTGAAGGATCTTCCTCTGTATTTCAGCTGAAGGTGACGTATTCCTGCTCGGGCTTATGGTAGCGGGTGCAGCGGGAGGCATAGAGAACAACGGTCTTGGCACCGTTATCCATGTCAATCGGCTTGAGCTCGCCTTCCACTTCAATCCAATCGCCAATGTTCATCTCCCAGATCTTGACGCCTGTGACGGTGATGCCGCACAGGGATGTATCCTGGCTGCAGCATACCATGGCTCTGCGGCCGAGGATAAACGTCTGGGTATAGCCGGGGATCTTCTCGGCAAACTGACCGCGCAGAATGATCTTTTTGCCGGCGTATTTTTCCGGGTTCTCACTGCAGTCCATATACCAGAGGCCGTAGTCATCATCCTTGATGTCAATGACATCCGCATTGATATCAAACGGCAGCAGGCCCTGTTTGAGTTCCACCGGTTCACCGAAGGCCCCTTCATAATAGATCTGGGCCTGGCGGTTGATGGCCTTGATATTGCCTCTGAGCATGCGTCCATCCGTATCCGGCGTA
Source organism: Solobacterium sp. (assembly GCA_022644565.1). Classification (GTDB taxonomy): domain Bacteria; phylum Bacillota_I; class Bacilli_A; order Erysipelotrichales; family Erysipelotrichaceae; genus Bulleidia. The sequence goes on from JALCHG010000009.1 coordinate 18,614, forward strand.
CACCGGTTGACGATGATGGTATCTGAATAGCGCAGCTGTTCAAATAACATGGAACGCATGGCATTCATGTACAGTTCAAACGTGGTGGCATCCACTTCCGTCAGGATCTGTACCAGCGGCCAGTACTGCGGCAGACCGGAGAGGATGAGATCCGGTACCGGCAGGGTGCCGTTCCATTCAATCATGACCTGATCCGGATGATAAATCGTATCGAGATCTTTTATTTTTTCCTGGGTCAGTTCGGATGGATCATCGAAGTATTCCACATAGAGATGATGTTCCGTGCAGAAGTCTTCTTCATATTCCACTTCACCCTGTTCAAAGCACAGTAGCAGCGTTCTGTTGATGCCCTGCATGAACCCTTCATCGTTCAGTGTATCCTTGATGAGCGTTGTCTTGCCGGCATCCAGAAAACCTGTGAATAAGTATACGGGTGACGGCATCAATGCACTCCAAAGAGCTTCTTCATCAGCTCGACATCCACTTTCTCACCAATGACGGTAATCAGACCTGTATAGGCCGGTGCACCCTTGCGGATATCCGTATCACCCGGTACATAGTCGAAGAACAGCCAGCCACCTTCTTTATCCGGGACAATGCCCTTGGCTCTGACAATGTTGTCACCGAGCTGGCTTAAAGCCTGCTCAATTTCTTCCTTAGAGTAGTGGTTGATGGTTTCAATACCGATGGAATCGAATACTTCATCCGCATCATGTTCGCCATGATGGTGATGATGATGGTGGTGATGGCCTTCATGTTCTTCCTCACCAAGATGAATGCGGTTGCCTTCCGTCAGACCTTCATTGGCCTTTTCGCGTCTTTCTGCATCTTCATGGTGATGATGTTCTTCTTCCTCATGATCATGGTCATGATGGTGTTCATGTTCATCATGATCATCGTCATCATCATCGTCGTCTTCCAGTTCGCCAAGGTCTTTGGGGAAACCGTCGGTTGCGCCCTGCATGACATCAAACATATCCTTTCCATTCAGCTCATCCCATGGAGTAGTGATGATGCGGGCATCCGGATTGAGTTCATGGATGATATCGCAGTCTGTGGAAATGACAGCTTCCGTGCACATCTGGGTGCGGGAAAGAATAACGGTATTAGCTGTACGGATCTGATCATCGAAGAACTCCTTGAAGTTCTTATGATAGATCTTGCAGCGCTTGGCATCCACTACGGTGCTGTAGCTGTTGATGGTCAGACCTTCAACGCTTTTAACGATCTTGAGGATATCGGACAGCTTGCCGACACCGGACGGTTCAATGACGATTCTGTCCGGATGGTACTGGTCCAGTACCTGGTGGAGCGCGGTCTTGAAATCACCCTGCAGCGTGCAGCAGATACAGCCGCCATTGACTTCATTGATGACAATGCCGGCTTCTTTGAGAAATCCGCCGTCAATGCCGATTTCACCGAATTCATTTTCTACAAGGACAACCTTCTGTCCCTTGAATACATCTTTAATCAGTTTCTGTATCAGCGTTGTTTTGCCAGCGCCGAGAAAACCTGAAATAACATCTACCTGTGTCATTCTGCCTCCTTGCATATTTACCTTGTTAATTATAGACAATGTGTCAAGAGGAACGCGCCTCAGATGCTTTTGTCATACGCTTTCAAAGCCTGCTTCAATACGGCTTTGACCTGCTTTCGCAGCTGTGCTGGCTCCATGAGTTCAATCGCATCCATATACTGCTGGGCCAGAAAAACAGCTCCGGCAGAAGTGGTCTGAATGACCATGTCAAAGTGTTCGGCATCCACCGGCCAAGTGCGTACTTCTTTGCCGAAGAGATCCACCATGGCATTCATGATGCGGTTTTCACAGCGATAGCGTACATGTGTGATTTCCCCGGCAAACATGAACAGTCTGTCTTCAGCGTACTGATAGGCTTCCTGTCTGTCCTCTTCTGCCAGCACATCACTTTCCTCATCTGTGACAAGCAGATTGGCAATACGGTCAATGCGGTAGTGGGAGATGCCGGGATGGCGGCCGGTCACAATGACATACGGCCTCTCATCATGGAAGACAATGTAATGCGGAGAGACGACATATCGGTGGTCATTGCGGATGAGGTTTCTGTTTCCATCGTAATGCAGGTAGCAGAAGGCAATCTTATGATGGCTGCGGCATGCTTCGGCAATCTGATCAATGTTATCCAGCAGTTGTGCACTGCCGGATTTGAAAGCATTGGGCAGATAGACCTGTTCCCGGAATGCTTCTCTTTCATGGACGGATAACATGGTCAAAAGCTTATTGATGAGGGTTTCACTCTCTTCCTGATCGATGAAATGAGACGCATGAATGGCATTGCATAACAGCAGGATTTCACTGCGGCTGAAGGGCCTGGCGGAAAGGTTTCTTCCTTTCATGTAATAGCCCTGGCCGTTTTCCTCATAGTCGGATATGGCAAAGCCTTCCTGCTTCAAAAGAGCAATGTCAGAATAGATGGTTCTTCTTTCTGCTTTGAGATGACAGGTATCATTGAGCTTTCTGATGAGATCTGATGTACTCAGAATATGATTTTCATCAGACTCTTCCTGCAGGATGGTCAATATGGCAAAGGAGATTTTTTTCTTATCCATGGCATGTACTTCCTATTCTGTACGCAGAGCAGCGACAGGATCGCTCTTGGCTGCCTTATGAGAAGGAATAATACCGGCAATCACCGTCAATACGATGCTTAAAAGAATCAGGCCAAGGGCACTCTCTAACGGCAGAGACATATTGATACTGTCGGTCTGAGCCATATGATGGATGACAGAGCTTAAGGGAATGCACAGCAGTATGGCGGAGACAACCCCGATCAATCCGGATAATAGACCGGTGATGAATGTTTCCGCATTGAACACCTGGGCAATATTGTGGCGGGAGGCGCCTAATGCCCTGAGGATACCGATTTCCTTTCTTCTTTCCAGTACCGAGATGTAGGTGATGACCCCGATCATGATCGAGGAAACAACTAAAGAGATACCGACAAAGGCAATCAGAATATAGGAAATGGTATGGATGATATCCGTTACACTGGAAAGCATCGTTGCGACAAGATCTGTATAGACAATGGTCTTATCCTTCTGTCCTTTATCCTGGACGGATTTGTTGTAGCTGTCAAGGATGGAGCGGATATTACTGCGGGAATCGAAGTCTTTCGGATACAGGTCGATTTCACTTGGATTGTCTTCATCCGCATAGCCGAAGGACTTGAGATTGGACGCATAGTCGGTGGTGCGGCCGGACATCATGGATGTTAAAAGATTCTGCAGGTCATCCTCATCCATATTGATGGAGAAGGCATTGGCAAGTTTCTCTCCATCAATGCCGGATACCTGCGACATGGCATTTGCCATGGTCCTGGTCAGGGCATCCGCGTACTGGTTTATCAAAGAGGTCATGACAGCAGACAGCTGTGTGCTGAAGGCACTGGTGTAGGAAGAGACTGTATTCTGTAAAACAGAAGAAACTGAAGCAGACAAAGCATTGGTGTCAATGACAGCAGGCAGGGAAGAAGAGATGAGGGCAGATGTTTCATCAGAGGTCAGATAGGTTTCAAAGGAAGTGCGCAGATCTTCACCTGTCGGCGTGCCGTGTGAAGCAGCGTAGGTCTGATAGCCGTTCTCAAGATCACTCAGCAGGCTGTTCAGATCATCTGAACTGAGATCAAGATCGGAAAGAGAACCGGAAAGGGAGGAACAGGCAGCCTGCAGGTCTGCCTGGCCGGTTTCACTCTGCAGATAGCCATTCAATAACGTACTGATATCTTCTTCACTGTGCTGTTTCTGATAGTCTTCAAATCCATCCATGAGCTGCAGAACAACTTTTTCAAGATTGTCCGATGTTAGGATAGAGTCAGAGCCATTTTTAAAGATGTCTTTGAGATGGTCGGAAAGGATCTTTCGTGCTTCATCACTGGAAAGATAGTCTGACAGGCCCTGCTGATAAGCAGAAAGGGTCTGCTGGCTGCTGTTCTGCCATCCTTCAAGAATCTTTTTGAAAAGATCGGAAAGGGCATCAGAATGAACAGAAGAGGCGGCATTCTGCAGAAGGTTCTGGAGATCTGCAGAAGTAAGGGCAGGGGCTGCGGCAGAAAGTGCAGAAGGATCGATGAGGGAAGAAAGGTCGAGATTATTGCTGAGGCTGGATAAGGCAGAGGTATCGATCGCACCGGAAGGCAGTGCAAAAGCAGAAGCCAGGGCATTCTGATCAACGGAAATCAAAGAGGATAGATCCAGTGAACTGTCGGTATCCGTAAAAGCCTTGCCGGTCAGTACATTGGTATCCGGATCTGCCTGCTGCGCTTTGACCACAGCGGAAGAAGCTGCTTTTTCCATGACGCTCTCAGTCAGATCATAGGTATAGCCGATCCCGGTAGACAGTGTGCCGGCTTCGATATCCTCATTGGGCTGAACAATGCCGACAATCTTCAGCTCTTCGGCATCTTTGAGCAGAGAGCTGATATAGTCTTCATTGTCCTGCCTGCTGGCGTAGACCTTGTATGTATCATCATAGACATAATAGTCGGAAGCACTGAGGACTTTGAAGGAGCGGCCGAGGAAGTCAGAAGTATGGTAGGAAGAAGTCTTGTCATCAATGGTGTATGTTTTGCCTTCCTGCATGGCTTTGTTCAATTCTTCATAGTCATGATAAGGTTTGATGCCAAGCTCATACAGCAGGGTATCAGTGACGGTACTGTCGCTGGAAATGACAAGGACGGCTTCATCAGCCTTTGTCGGCCAGTGTCCTGCCTTTAATTGATAGTCATCTTCATAGAGGGAAGCGTTCTGAGGCAGCTGATAGAAGTCTGAGGAATTGGTGCTTGTTGTAAAGAGGGTTGTGGAAGCACCGGTCTTTGAAGGGGAAACAAGATAGGATGTATTGTCCTGTTCCAGATAGATCTGCGGCACGGCATCATAGAGGTATTCAATATCAGCCGTGTAGTCTTTGATGTCGGATTTACCGCTGTCAATGTATTTCTTCAAAGAAGAAAGGTCGTTTTCACTCATGGTGCTCATGGCTGAGGTCAGGGTATCAGAGACACCGATCGTATCCTTGTCTGCTTTCTTTTTCTTTTCTTTGTTTTTAGTCTCGTTTGCCTGGGCGGAGGACATCATGGAAGAAAGGTCATAGCCGACGCTGCTGATCTGTAAGGGATAAGAACCCATGGCCTGCCGTTCCATATCATTAATATAGACAGTTGCCCCATTGCTTAACGCCATGACTAAGGCAATGCCGATAATGCCGATGGAGCCGGCAATGGATACCAGCAGGGTTCTGGCTTTTTTGGTACGCAGGTTGTTAAAAGAGAGGGACAGGGCTGTCAGAAAGGACATGGAAGAGTGTCCGGCCCGCTTCACAACCGCTTCCGTTTTTTCTTTCAGGGTAAAGGGATTGGTGTCATCAATGATCTTTCCATCCTTGATGCGTACGGTACGGGTGGCGTACCTGGCGGCAAGATCCGGGTTATGGGTTACCATGATGACCAGTCTGTCTTTGGCTACTTCCTTCAATAATTCCATGACCTGGATGCTTGTTTTGGAGTCAAGCGCACCGGTCGGCTCATCGGCTAAGACAATATCCGGATCGTTGACTAAGGCTCTGGCAATAGCAACTCTCTGCATCTGTCCGCCGGACATCTGATTGGGCTTCTTATAGATCTGATCGCCTAAACCGACTTTTTCCAGCGCCTGTACAGCTCTTTCTTTTCTTTCTTTGCGGCTGATGCCGGCAATGGTCAAAGCCAGTTCGACGTTAGCCAGAACGGACTGGTGGGGGATGAGGTTATAGCTCTGAAAGACAAAACCGATGGTATGGGCACGGTAATAGTCCCAGTCGGAATCACGGTAGTGCTTAGTGGAAAGACCGTTGATAATAAGATCACCGCTGTCATAGCGGTCAAGCCCCCCGATCACATTGAGCAGGGTTGTTTTTCCTGATCCGGAAGGACCGAGAATCGCAACAAATTCACTGTCCCGGAAGCTGATGGATACATCATCCAGCGCTGTCTGGGTCAGTGATTTGGTTCTGTATTCTTTGCGAATATGTTCAATCTGCAGCATATTTCTTCTGATTTCCTTTTATCGCGAATAATATACCTTATTCTGCCGCGGACCGGGTATTAAGAAACTTTACAAAGTCAACGGATCTTCAGATCTGTATAGAGAGGATTGGAAGAAAGCTCATCTGTTCTGGCAAAGATAGAAGCGGCTTCTTTATCCCCACACAGCTGATACAGAAACCATGCCGTCACATACCCATCTGCGCAGTACAGCATGTTTCCATGATCTGCATCTTTTCTTCTGACCATGATCTTTTCCACATCATCCGGTATGGCATCATAGAGCTTCTGCAGAGATTTCAAAGGAATGACGGTATTTTCATCTGTGCTGCCGGTGGAAGAAAGGATAAAGGTTAGAATTTTAACCAGGGAAGGATCATAATGCCATTCCAGGGCATCAGAGAGATCCATGGCCGTAGGTGATTCTGCTACCGCTGTTTTATATAAGGAAGCATCCGGCATCACGGTAACAGCATTGAACACACCGACACCGCCCTGGGAGTGGCCAAGTGCTCCGATGGCATCGGTGTTGATTTTCTGATAGAAAATACTGTTTGTGTCACTGTTTTCTTTCAACAGATACTGTAAGGCCATATGGGAAGAGAAGCCGTTCCAGCTGTATTCTTCTTCAGTGCCGATGGTGATGAAGCCCCAGGAGGCAAAATGGGCAAACATGCGGGAAGCTTTCTTTGCCTTGACGCCGGTACCGTTGGATACAACGATCACGGGACAGGATGTATGGGAAGAAGGCAGATCAGAAGGATAATAGATCTCATAGGAATGAAAGTTCTGCATGGCTTTGACACTTATATGCGTAACCGCATGGCTGCCATGGGCCAGGTATTTCTTTTCCAGTTCTCCGCCTGTTTTTCCGCTTTCATAGTGATGCGGTACCACCGGTTTGATGATGCTGTAAACAAAGAACAGAGCAATAGCGATAACGATGAACAGGATGATGCGCAGTACTTTTTTCATTTTCTTTCTCTCTTTCGATGAGACAAGTGTATCATCGAAAGAGAGAAAGAAAAGAATGAAGCGTGAAAATGAGACGGAAAGGCCAGGTGTGTCACATCATGAACAATCAGGAAAAGAATGCATATGTCAGAACCATGCTGGTAAAGACATTAGTGGAAATGCTTAAGGAAAAGAAGCTGGAAGAAATACCGGTAAGGACATTATGTGAGCGGGCCGGGGTAGCCAAGGCTTCGTTCTACCGCAATTACACCAGTACTGCTGATATTCTCCATCAGGAATGTGACCGGCTGATTGGTGAATGGGGAAAAGCATTTGAAAGTGATCCTTCTTCCCGGCCGGACAATGTTTTTGCCAGTCTCTTTGATCATTATTACAAAAACAGTCATTTCTACAAAACGCTGGTACAGGCCGGGAAGGGAGAATATATCCTTGAAACGATTTTGAATGTATGCGGTCCTAAAACAGAGATGGGTAATACCCAGGCGTATGGACAGGCGTATTTTGCCTATGGGCTGTATGGATGGATCAGCGAATGGATCAGACGGGGCATGAAAGAGGATGGAAAAGAGCTGAATGCGATGATTCAGGCCGGTCTGAACCATTGAAAAAAGTGTCGAAGTATAGTATAAAAGACTGGTATTTTATGCGCCGATAGCTCAACTGGATAGAGCATTTGACTACGAATCAAAAGGTTGCGGGTTCGACTCCTGTTCGGCGCACGTAGGGCCCATCAGGGGCTTTTTTCACAAATGAGGCGGAGGTAGGCTATGAGTGATTTTACCAGAACGATCTTTACGGCAGTACAGACAGCAGTAAAGAACGTATATGATGTGGATGTCGATGAGAAGATGCTTGTTGTAGAAACACCGAAGGATCCCAGGATGGGAGATTATTCTACTTCGGTGGCAATGCGTCTTGCCCGTGTACTGCATAAGAGTCCGATGGAGATCGGTGAAGGCATGAAAGAGGAAATTGCAAAGCAGTTTCCTGCCGCCAGTTCCATTGAAGTGGTGAAGCCGGGCTTCATCAACTTCAGACTGAATCACAGCTCTTTCAGTTCAGCGATCAACAGCATCATTGATGCCGGTGATGATTATGGAAAGAATGATTCCGGCAAAGGCGACAGAGTGCTGGTGGAATGGGTTTCCGCCAATCCGACCGGTGATCTGCATTGCGGCCATGCCCGCAATGCGGCCTGGGGTGATGCAATCTGCCGGCTGATGGAAAAGAGCGGCTATGATGTATTGAGAGAGTACTACATCAACGATGCCGGCAATCAGATCGTCATGCTGGGCGAGTCGCTGATTGCAAGATACTTTGAACACTTCGGCAAAGAATATCCGCTGCCGGAAAACGGATATCATGCCAGGGATATCATTGACATTGCCAATGATATTGCCGCAAAAGACGGTGAGAAGTGGCTGGACGCTGATCCTAAGGAAAGACTGGACTACTTCAAGGCAGAAGGCGTCAGGCGCAAGCTCAAGGCGATTGAAGATGATCTTGAACTGTATCGTGTGCATATGGATTCCTGGATGCATGAGACGTTCTTCTATGAAAATAACAGTGAGCGGATCAGAAAGGTTCTGGATACGATGCAGGCCAAGGGACTGACCTATGAAAAGGATGGCGCCTTATGGTTCAGATCCACTGAGTATGGGGATGACAAGGACAGAGTGCTGCGCAAGTCTGACGGCACATTGGCTTATCTGACTCCGGATATTGCCAACCATGTCTATAAGGTGGAAAGAGGCTATCCGCATCTTGTTGATCTGTGGGGTGCTGACCACCACAGCTATGTAGTCCGTATGAAGGCAGCACTCAAAGCTCTTGGCTATCCGGATGATACCTTAAGCGTTGATCTGATTCAGATGGTGCGTATGGTGGAAGATGGCAAAGAAGTCAAGATGAGCAAGCGTACCGGCAATGCCATCACGATCCGTGAACTGTGTGAGGATGTCGGTGTGGATGCGGCCAGATGGTTCTTTGTGTCCAAGGATGTTTCCACCCAGATGGATTTTGATATGAAACTGGCCCGTACAAAGGATAATAACAACCCGGTGTACTATGCCCAGTATGCCTATTCCCGTATGCATTCCATCCTGACAAATCCGGACATTCCTGCCTTCCATAAAGTAGACAGCTATGACAGACTGACCGATGAAAAAGAAACTCTGATGCTCAAGATGATGAATGAATTCCCGCGTGAAGTCGCTTCTGCAGCAGCTTCCCGCAAGCCCAATAAGATTACGGAATACATTCTCACCTTTGTCAGAACCTTCCACAGCTACTACAACTCCACCCGCGTCAATGTACCGGATGATCCTGAACTGACCAACCAGAGACTTGGTCTTGTCAAGGCAGCTTCTGTTACCCTGAAGAATGCGCTGGATCTGATTGGTGTTGCGGCACCGGATAAGATGTAACAGTATTTTAATCCTGGCTTCGGCCGGGATTTTTTTATGATCTGCTTTAAAAAAGATGTGATATACACACTGCACACAGATACGAGACAGAAAAACAGGATCGTAGAAAAATACAGGGTGCGTCACAAATGAAAACGCTTTACAATATATATGTAAAACTTACATTTTATTTGCGTGTGTTTCATATGAAAGGGGGAATCAAGTATGGGAACACTAGTCAGTGCTGACAATACCTGGGTATTGCTGGCGATTATGTTCGGCGCGGTTGCGCTGACGATCTTTCTGGAACAGAAATATGCCTGGGCATCCAAGATTTCCGGGGCAATTATCGCCCTTATTATTGCCTTACTGCTGACCAACCTTCATGTCATCCCGGCCAGTGCACCGGTCTATGATGATGTGGTTTGGGGCTATGCAGTACCGATGGCGATTCCATTACTGCTGCTGCAGAGTGATCTGAAGAAGATCCGCCATGAAACCGGACCGATGCTGGTGATCTTTCTGATCGGCGCATTAGGTACGGTGGTCGGCGCACTGCTTGGCTATTTCCTGCTGAAGGATTTTGTGAAGGGACTTGCCGGGGTGGCAGCCATGATGACCGGCTCCTATACCGGCGGCGGTGTTAATTTTACGGCTCTGGCAGATGCGTTCCATGTGGATGATACCCTCATCTCAGCCGCTACGGTTGCGGATAATCTCAACATGGCAATCTATTTCATGGTGCTGCTGGGCTGCGCTGGCAATGCCTGGTTCCGCAGACATTATAAGCATCCTCACATCGATGCCTTTGAAGCAGGCCCTCACAGTGATAGTGAGACCCATGCCAAGGAATACTGGAAGAGAAAGGATATTTCTCTGAAGGATATTGCCTACTGCTTTGCCTACAGTGTCATTGTTGTTGCCATTTCCAAGGCCATTGGCAATGCGCTGTCCAGTGTCATTCCGACAGGAAACTGGTTTCTGAACATGCTCAATACATTCTTCGGCTCCCAGTATGTCTGGATTACCACAATTGCCGTGCTGTTTGCGACCTTCTTTCCAAAGCAGGCCGAAAGCATGCATGGGGCACAGGAAATCGGCACATGGCTGATTTATCTTTTCTACTTTGTCATCGGTGTTCCTGCCAGCATTTCTCTGATCATCAAAAATGCGCCATTATTACTGGTGTTCTGTCTGATTATGGTGGTTGTGAACATGCTGTTCTGCTTCATCGGCGGAAAGCTGTTGAACTATCCGCTGGAAGATATCATCATCGCTTCCAATGCCAATATCGGCGGTCCGACTACTGCGGCTGGCATGGCTATTTCACAGGGCTGGTATAAGCTGGTTGGACCGGCAATGTTAACCGGTACATTCGGCTATGTCATCGGCACTTATCTTGGTATTATCGTAGGAAGTCTTTTAGGAGCCTGACATGCTTTCATACAGAAATAAAGCGATTGAAAAGACAGAGCTGAAGGAAGAATGTGCACCTTCCTTTGTATCAGAACCATTCGTTCAGGTCAGAGATTCAGCGAAGATACGCATTGAGATGATGTATCCGATTCTTGGCATGAAAAACGGGGAAAAGAACTGCTATATGCGTAAAAGTGTCTATGCCATGCTGGAAAAAGCAGCTGAACTGCTGGATCCGGGCTATCGGTTTGTGATCTGGGATGCGTGGCGGCCTTTTGCCCTGCAGAAGGAACTGTTTGTCAAATACCGCAAAGGCATTATCAAAGACTTTCATCTTGAAAACATGGATGAAAAAGAACAGGTGAAGTTCATTTCTCAGTTTGTAGCGGATCCGGTTCAGAACAGATTGACACCGCCTGCCCATACCACCGGCGGAGCACTGGATCTGATCCTGGAAAAAGATGGAAAGAAACTGGACTTCGGAACCGGTTTTGATGCCTTTACGGATAAGACGGAAACTGTCTGGTATGAGAACCATGATGAGAGTACGCTCATCCGGGACAATCGAAGGATGCTGTACCATGTCATGATGGAAGCGGGCTTTACCAACCTCTCATCGGAGTGGTGGCACTATGAGTATGGCGATCGCAACTGGTCGATGGTAAGTGGAAAACCGGCATTGTATCAGGGTGTATGGGCGAAAGAAGAATTTCTTAAATGAGAAGGCAGTGAAAGCTGTCTTCTTTTCTCTTCTGCATGAATTTAGACACGCTGCGATATATTACTCAAGAACAGGATTATCCACAATGATGTTTCCGCAGTCATCTTACGGGTATGGCAGCAGGATGAGATGGTTTTCTTTGCGCTTTTATTCAAAGAGGCGGATGCCCGCATGTATGAAAACAAGCAGAAGATGCATCTGTCAGCCAGCTGATCTTCTGCTTTTCTTATGTCTGCCTGCGATAAGCTATTTTTCATATTAAATAAGTATGAATATAATGAAAACAGTAAAATAGAAAGAAGGCGGGATGAATATGAATTTTTATGTAAAGAAGGATGTACTGGACAGCAGTGTGAAGATTCTGTTCTGTGTTATGGAAGGAATTGATAATACCCGAGTATCCGAGGAATGGAATGCCTGCCGGAATCAGAAGATACAGGAACTGTATGAGCAGTATAAGGATATGGACGTACATGCGGATCCGATTCTGGAAGGATTCAATATTCTTCATGATAAGACAGGTGTGAAAAGAAGAAAGAATATTCCGGCAAGTGAGAATCTGATAAAGTTGCTGGTAAAGCATCAGGGCATGTCATATATTAATCTGGCCGTGGATATTTACAATCTGATTTCATTGGAAAGCAGGCTTGCATTAGGGGCCCATAACATGGATTAGGTCGATGGCAATGTCACGCTGCGCTTTACGGATGGTACGGAGCGTTTTGTGCCGATCGGACAGAGTGAACCGCTCCCGGTCAAGCCGCATGAATACTGCTATTGTGATGATGCCAATGAGGTGTTATGCCGGCTTGAGATCCGCCAGGTGGAAAAGACAAAGGTTGATGAAGCAGCGAAGAATGTCTTCTACATTGTGCAGGGCAATGAGGCAGCAAGTGAATCTCTGTTAAAGGAAACCGCGCAGAAGATCATTGATACAACTGCCAAGTACTGCGGCGGCAGCGGCCGTATTGTCATACCGGAAGTGATCTGAATCATATTGTCAGAGATGAAAAAAATGATGTGAACTGATCTGTCCACATCATTTTTTTCATGCGTGAATGATTACGCTTCAACCTTGGTGAAGGCATCCTTGCCTAAACCGCAGACCGGGCAGACCCAGTCTTCCGGAAGATCCTCGAACTTTGTTCCGGCAGGCACGCCATTATCCGGATCGCCAACCGCGGGATCATAAACATATCCGCAAGGGCATACATACTTATCCATCGTATTTTTCCTCCTGCCACTATGATACACAAACTGGAAGAAAGCGGGCAAGGAAATTGCTTCAGAGCATGTCTGAAATAATTGACCGCTGGTCACACAATTTTGCCTTCCTGTCCAAAACACGTACAGAAAACCCATAACAGCTCTTAACAGAAATGGGAAAAAGTATCATATTAAAGCCAGGGAGATTTCAGAAAGGAAAAAAGATCATATGTACTATTCTGCTGGAAATTACGAAGCTTTTGCTGTACCGGAAAAGCCGGAAGGCATTGAAAAGAAACATGCCTGGATTGTCGGAACAGGCTTAGCGGGTCTGTCGGCAGCCTGTTATCTTGTCCGGGATGCACAGATGCCGGGTGAAAATATCACCCTGTTTGAAAATCTGCCGCTGCCGGGCGGATCGTGTGACGGCATTCATGATACCCGCAAGGGCTTTATCATGCGCGGCGGACGTGAGATGGACAACCACTTTGAAGTCATGTGGGATCTGTTCCGTTCCATTCCTTCTTTAGTCAATCCTGGTGAAACCATCTTCTCGGAATACTATAAGCTCAACAAGGAAGATCCTAACTATTCCCTGTGCCGGGTCACGGAAAAGCAGGGCCAGGATGCCCATACCGACCGGAAATACGGCATGAATCGGGAAGCGGAGAAACAGTTATTGAGGCTGTATCTTGCCAGTGATGAGTCATTGGCGGATAAGACCATCGATGACATGTTTGATGATAATTTCTACAACACGAATTTCTGGATCTACTGGCAGACGATGTTTGCCTTTGAAAAGTGGCACAGTGCCCTGGAAATGAAGCGCTACATGCAGAGATATGTGCATCATATCGATGGTCTGCCGGATCTGTCTGCCTTACGCTTTACCCGCTACAACCAGTATGATTCCATGATCAAGCCGATGGTGAAATACCTGATGGATCATGGGGTGAAGTTCCTCTACAATGCAAGAGTTACGGAAGTCAACTGTGAGATCACACCGGTGAAGAAGGCTGCCCGTGAAATTGTCTATACGCAGGATGGTGAAGAAAAGCGTATCAGCCTGAGTGATGATGATCTTGTGTTTGTGACAAATGGCGCCCAGGGTGATGAAAGTGCCTACGGTGATCAGGACCATGCGCCTGAAATCACAATCAAAAATGGAGAGGGCGCTTCCCCTGAACTGTGGGCTGAGATGGCCAAGCAGGATCCTTCCTTCGGTCATCCGGAGAAGTTCTTCCGCTCCATTAAGGAAACAAGCTGGGAATCATGGACTGTTGATACAGCCAATCCCGAGATCCTGAAAGCCATTGAAAAGATCTGCCACCGTGATCCTTTAAGCGGCAAGGTCGTAACCGGCGGTATTGTCACAGCCAAGGATTCCAGCTGGCTGATTTCCTGGACCATCAATCGGCAGGGCCAGTTCCTTGATCAGCCGGATGACCACTGTCTGATCTGGGTCTATGGCCTGAACTGCTGGGATGATCTGGGCGATTATGTTCATAAGCCGATGTACCAGTGCACGGGTGCTGAGCTGTGTATGGAATGGCTGTATCATATCGGCATCCCGGAGAATGAGATTGAAAGATTGGCTGAGGAAGAATGCAATACAACCCCATGCATGATGCCGTATGTCACAACCTTCTTTGAACCTCGTGCCAAAGGCGACCGGCCGGATGTAGTGCCGGAAGGTTCTGTCAATCTGGCTTTCATCGGCCAGTTTGCCGAAGAGCCAAGAGATACCGTATTCACCACAGAATATTCCATCCGTACCGGTATGGAAGCAGTCTATACCCTGTGCCATGTGGACAGAGGCGTACCGGAAGTCTGGGGTTCTACCTATGATGTCAGAGATCTTCTGAAGGCAGCCGTCAAGACAAACGATGGTAAGACCATTGACAGATGGCCTTTGACATCGGCGGAAAAGAATGCAGTCAATCAGCTGCTGAGCCTGACCAAGGGAACTGATATTGAAAAGCTCTTAACCGATACCGGTGTCATCCGTGAAGGCTATCTTGCGGATAAGAAGAATCCGATTGATACCTTTGAGGCATTGAAGAAAAAGGGTGAAGAGACCTTTGAGGATGTAAAGAAGAAGACATCCGGCGGTGCCGTCAAGACCGCAACGCTGGGACTTGCGGGCATTGGGCTGGCTGCTTATGTGATCAAGGATCTGGCCAAAAAGCTGCATTAAACTTTTCCCAGGCTTTGTTTCTCTAGGAGGAAACAGAGCTTTTGTGTATCATAGAAACAGATGAGCAGTACAAGAGACAGGCTGATTGAAGGATTAAGAATATGCATGAAACAGGCGCCGGTAGAGGAGATCACGGTTAAGCAGATCTGTGCGTCAGCACATCTGTCCCGTCAGAGCTTCTATCGCTGCTGTCAGGATAAGTATGACCTGGTGAACAGATTCTTTGATGAACTGTTGATGGAATCTTTCCGGGAAATGGGAAAAGGACAGGATATCCGTGATTCCCTGATCAAGAAATTCACCTTCATTCATCAGGAAGGAAAGTTCTTTGAGAATGCATTCCGTACAGATGTACAGAACAGCCTGAGAGAACATGACATTCATGAAATCAATGCGTTCTATACAGATCTGATAACCCGTAAAACCTCTCACATGCCAGAGAAAGAGATACAGGAAATACTGGATATGTATTGTGTGGCGTCGGTCTATCGGACCGTGAAGTGGGTATTGGAAGGCATGAAGGAAACGGAAGAGGAGCTGGCGGATCTGATGATTCAGGCAATGCCGGCAGACCTTGCAAAGCTGTTCTGCGACATCGGCATACTAAGCATGTGAAAGGTTACACATATGGAAGTGTGTAACCTTTCATTATGCTGATAAATACAGTATGTTTAAAGAGTAAGGCAAGTGCCTGTAAAGGAGAAAATATAATACTATGGTTAATCGTATTTCCCTCAACCCTACCAGCTATCATGGGGCCGGAGCGATCAAAGAGATCGTCAATGAAGTAAAGGCAAGAGGCTTTCAGAAAGCATTTGTGGCAAGTGATCCGGATCTTGTACGATTCGGTGTAACGGCCAAGGTCACTGATCTTTTGGACGCTGCTTCCCTCCCGTATGAAGTCTATTCCAACATAAAACCGAATCCGACGATTGAAAATGTCACAACGGGTGTTGAAGCGTTCAAGAAGAGCGGTGCGGATTACATCATTGCCATCGGCGGCGGTTCTTCCATGGATACTTCCAAAGCCATCGGCATCATCATAGCAAATCCTGAATTCGCTGATGTAAGGAGTCTTGAGGGTGTGGCACCAACTAAGAATCCGTGTGTGCCGATCATTGCCGTTCCGACAACCGCCGGCACTGCAGCGGAAGTTACCATTAACTACGTTATTACCGATCCGGAAAAGGAAAGAAAGTTTGTCTGTGTTGATACTCATGATATGCCCATCATTGCCGTAGTCGATCCGGATATGATGTCTTCCATGCCTAAAGGCCTGACTGCCGCTACCGGTATGGATGCTTTAACCCATGCCATTGAGGGCTATACCACTAAGGGTGCCTGGGAGATGACGGATATGTTCCATCTGGAAGCGATCCGTCTGATATCCAAGTATCTTAGAAGTGCAGTTGCCAATGAGAAGGAAGGCCGTGAAGGCATGGCATTAGGCCAGTATATTGCCGGCATGGGCTTCTCCAATGTCGGGCTTGGCATCGATCATTCCATGGCTCATACATTAAGTGCCCATTATGATACGCCGCATGGGGTTGCCTGTGCTTCATTACTGCCGATTTCCATGGAATTCAACCGCGATTACACGGGTGAAAAGTACAGAGAGATCGCCAGAGCCATGGGGGTAGAAGGCGTAGATGAGATGAGCCAGGAAGAATACAGAGACGCAGCCATCAATGCGGTCAAGAAGCTTTCGGCTGATGTCGGTATCAATCCGAAGAATGATCGGATCAGAGAAGAAGATCTTGATCAGCTGGCTGCGGATGCTCTCAATGATGCCTGCTATCCAGGCAACCCGAGGGAAGCTACTAAGGAACAGGTTATTGAAATGTTCAGACAGCTGATGTGAGTCAGTGATGAAGAAAGGAAAGCCGGACAGCTTGTTCAAAGCAGTCGCGGCTTTCCTTTTTTCTGCTGTTTACGGATCTGTTTTTCAATCTGACAGATTTCTCTAGTCATGATGCGGTTGAACTTTCTGTCCTGTTTTTCACTTTCTTCCGCTTTGAACATATATTCCTGGATATTGGTGACTTCTGTATGTGTGTCATCAACAGCCTTCAGGTTCCATGTGATGCGGACGGAACGGCCGTCCTGGGTCCAGGTGGAAGACAGCTGGGTGTCTTTGACCGGAGGACGGATGTGGATTGTATCTTCCTTTTTGTACTTTGTATTGTAATAGTGGTATTTGATGCCTTTGGAAAGGTCATCTTCTTTGTAGTCTCTGCCCGTGCGTTCACTCGCTTCATTCAGGGTCTGATCGATCAGAAACTGATAGAATGCGTGAACGGGAACGGAAGTCAGTACGGTACATGATGCCATGGGTGAATCCTCCTGATGCATATTATAAGACGGAAAGAAAAAAGATATCCGTGATCCGGATATCTTTGAAAAGCTTACTTTGCAGCTTCAGCAGCCTTTGCCTTGTTCTTCGGGTTGCGCTTGTTGACAGCCCAGAGTTCATCCGCAACAGGTGCCCAGTCTTTGGCATACTGTGCTGTCTTTGCACACAGATGCTCAGCTGTTTCCGGAGACTGCAGGTCAGTGGAATGGGCATGGGCAGCGTTGACCATCTGGGTGAGACGGCCGGAGTTCTCCAGCATCGGGCACGGTTTGAGCATGTTGTCGTTGAACGGCATGTTGTCATGGTACTGCATGAACATCGGAGACTGCAGGCACTGCAGCAGTGTCTTCTCACGGATGTTGGAATCGGAGAAGTGGATGAAGACACAAGGGTCGACATCACCATTGGCGTTGATGTGCAGATAGCGCTTGCCGCCGGCAATGCAGCCGCCGACAAACTCGGCATCATTCTGGAAGTCCATGGCAAACAGAGGCTTTGTGCTTCTGTAGCGTCTGATTCTCTCATAGATTTCTTTACGCTGTTCAGGGGAAGGCATCAGCTGCGGTGCAGCGTCATTGCCTACCGGCATATAGTGGAAGAACCATACGAAGTAGGCACCCATCTTGATCAGTTCATCATAGAACTCTTCAGAAGAGATGGATTCCATGTTGGCACTTGTATAGCAGCAGGAAATACCGAACGGCAGCTTCTTGCGCTTGAGCAGATCCATGGCCTTCATAACGGCACTGTAGACACCTGTGCCTCTTCTGCCATCAGTAGCTGTCTCATTGCCTTCCAGAGAGATGGCCGGAATGAAGTTGCCTACCCGCAGCATCTCATTGGCGAAGTCTTCATCAATCAGTGTGGAGTTTGTGAAGCAGAGGAATACGCAGTCATTGTGCTTCTCGCAGAGCTTGATGATGTCCTTCTTACGAACCAGCGGTTCACCGCCGGTGTAGATGTACATGTAAATACCGAGCTCCTTGCCCTGCTTGATGATGGAATCAATCTCATCATAGGAGAGGTTGAGCTTGTTGCCGTATTCAGCAGCCCAGCAGCCTGTGCAGTGCAGATTACATGCACTGGTCGGGTCCAGAAGGATTGCCCACGGTACATTGCAGTTGTACTTCTTTCTTGCCTTGTCCTGTGTCTTCCAGCCGAACAGGGAAGCGTTGATGAAGAAGTTTGTCAGAATTGTCTTGCCGACATGCGGATCAAGATCGTTGAAAATCTTACGAATATAAGGATAGTAAGGATGATCCGGATTTTCGATAGCTTCACGAATGGCCTTTCTCTGACCAGGGAAACCATTACCAGCAATCTTATCCGCCAGATCCATCATTTTACGCATATTGGTTTCCGGATCGTCATAGAGCTTATCCATGATCTTACCGACACCGTATGCAGCAGCACTTTGTACGAGTCCCATAGATATAAATACCCCTTTCAATGAAACAACCTTATTTTATGAAGAACGCGCTCATTCTCAATGAACAAACAGGTTCATTCGAATATTATTTTAACACAAACACGTCCGTGTAAAAAACACAGACATGTACCTTTACGTACATGTCTGTGTTTACATCGTTTCAGAAACGCAGCTTCAATCGGGAAAGGACAACCGGTACATCATAGCCAAGGGAGCCGGCAAACTGGGCCATGCCTCTTTCTGCCAGGTCCACATGGTTTTTCGGAGCGACGGTAATCTGACGCAGAGGAAGTGCAGAACCGGCTGTGATTTCAATATATGGGGTAATGAAACCTTCCTTGATGCGGTAATGAATCTGACTTTTAGCAGCTGTCGTGAACTACTCGGCTACAAGTAACCGAGCTTCAACGGCTTTCGCCGTTTCTTTTTTCCTGTGTTTCCAGTATGTTAGGAATACGTCCGTATCTTACAGCTGTCCATAAGGCGCGATGCATTCGACTGTAGTTGTTCTGCATGGTCCTGTGTGTTCCATACAGTATGCTCAGGCTAACCCCGCTGTTCCAGCGGTTTTCTGTTCGTCTATTTCAGCAGGTGCAGTAGATCCGCACCGCCTCATCTCTAATATTCAAGGCCGCGTTTTCATCACGATCATGATGATGTCCGCAGTGAGGACATGCCCATTCCCTGACAGACAGGTCTTTCGTCTTCTTATACAAGCTTCCGCATTCATGGCACATCTGTGAAGATGGGAAAAATTTATCTACTTTTATAACTTCTTTCCCTTCCGCTTTTGCTTTGTATGTCAGCATTGTGACAAACATGCCCCAGCCTTTGTCACCGACGGATTTGCCAAAGTTCAGACGCTTCGCCATCGCCTGCATATTCAGATCTTCTATCCCAATGATGTCATAAGAGTCAACCAGTTTACGGGACAGCTTATGAAGGGCATCGCTCCGCTGATGTTTGGTTTTCGCATACAGCTTAGCGATTTTCACACGCTGCTTTTTGTAATTGGAAGATCCTTTTTTCATATGGGACAGTTTTCTCTGCTCTCTGCTAATTCGTCCCTGAAGATCATGATACGGCTTTCCATAATCGACGTGATTTCCTTCGGAATCAGCATAGAACTCATGCATAGACATATCCAGGCCGACTGCATTGTCCGGGTCAATCTCACAGAAAACGTCTTTGTGTGGAATTTCATAGAGAAGGGAGAAATAATATCTGCCGTCAGGGTCATGTGTGACCGTTACAGATTTCAGAATGCCGTTAGACGGTACACGGCGGTGAGCTTCAACACGGATTTCACCCGGCACTTTCGGCAGAGTCAGAAAGCCGGTCCCCTTCTTATTCCTGCGAAAGCGGATATTCTCTGCGCCTTTTGAAGCAATATTCGTTGTATATGAATCATAATGATCAGCTTTCTTTTTGAATTTCGGATATGCCGTACGACCTTCGAAGAAATTCCTGAATGCATGGTTCAGGTTCAGCTGTACATTCGCAAGTGCAATGGAATCCGCTTCTTTAAGCCACGGACAGCAGGAAAGATGCTTATACCATGCCGGTGTTTTGGCAGTTGACTCACCGAAGTATTCATAGCTCTTCGAGCGATCATACAGCATACGGTTGTAAAGCCACCTGCATGCACCGAGAATGCTGTTCAGCTTGTGCTTCTGCTCGTCCGTCGGCATGCCGTAAAAGCGAAAAGCAATGCGGTCAACGTTTGTTGAGGAACACTGCCCTGGCTGTCTTTTCTTTTCTTCTGACATATGGCCTTTTCCTTTCTGCTCAGCGCTGTACGTTTTCCTGATGTGCAATATAATGCTTGATATTCTCTTCGCTTGCAGAGCCAATCGTTTCGACAAAATACGAACCGTTCCAGAGCTGGCCTTTCCAAAGCTTCGATCTCAATTCTGGATACATTCTAAACAAGCGAATACCGGATGTGCCTTTCAGATGTTTGACAATGAACGTAATCGAAAGCTTTGGCGGAGCCGTCACGAAGCAGTGGACATGATCTGCTTCACCGACTTCACACTGGTCAACAGAAAATTCGTTTTCTTCTGCAATCTCAGCCAGAATCTTTTTGAGATATTCTTCGATCTCCGGCGTGAGAACTTTACGCCTATATTTCACACACCAGGCGATATGATAATGAATGTTATAGACACATGTGCGTGCATGAATATATCTGTCGTTTTTCATACATATAGTATACACAATAAATGACTAAATATCAATTGTTACATCATTTTTTACAAACATCATATAGTCAACTTTTGCCCGATTCATCTCCCATACGAGTAAGGGAGAATTCTCGGTTTATCTCTTAAAGACAATGCGGTATTCCTTTTCCGCCTGGAATTCTTCCTGCTTGAAAAACATGGCATAGATGTTCAGGGCACTGCGCAGTTTATGACAGTACAGCTCAAACAGAGGACCGGATCCGGCCTGCAGGATATCCTGGAATGTACTGCCGGTTTTTCCCGGAATAGTTTTTTCAAACAGCGTACGGATCAATTCCAGCTGACGCTCATGACTGTAAAGCACACGGCCATGGCAGTAGATTTTCTGTTCTGCTTCTATGTCACGCAGCAGTTCTTTTCCATCAAAAGCCAGGTTATAGCCGGTTTCCTCACCGAATTCGGACCAGAGGGTGATGGCATCCGCTGCTTCGGAAAAGGAGAGGACGAAGATGTCATGGCGCTGGAACTCTGCTTTGGTGTCGAGGATCTGTTCGCTTAGCAGCGTATGCCAGGAAGGATTATCAATGGTATCGACATATTCCTGGGCAATGTGCAGGATGAAGCTCTTTTCATTGGAATCAGAGAGGAAGGAGCTTTCTGTCGCAAACAGGGAACCTGTTTTGAGAATTGAGGCAGCCGCCGTGCATTTTGTATAGTGATACAGCAGTTCATTATTCTTGAGACGTTCAAGACCCAGATATTTCTTCATACCTCAAGCATAGCATCATCATGTATCGAAAAGATGAAGAAGAAAACAAAAGAACAGACTTCAGCTGCGTCTGTTCTTGAAGAGGGTGCCGACTTTCTTTCCTTCGACGACATCATAGAGTTTTTCCGGATGGGAACCGTTTGTTATGATGGTGCTGATGCCCTGGTTCATGGCCAGCTGGGCTGCTTCCAGCTTGGTGCGCATCCCGCCGGTACCGCGCCTTGATCCGGCACCGCCGGCCAGCTTATAGGTATCCTCATTGATTTCATCAATCCGGTCAATCAGCTTTGCGTCTGTGAAGAAACGGGGATCCTTGTCATAGAAACCGTCAATATCAGAGAAGATGACAAGCTTGCCGGCATTGCAGAGAATCGCAACCAGAGCGGAAAGCTTATCATTATCACCGAACAGTCTGTCTTTGGATTCAATTTCCGTATAGGAAACGGAATCATTTTCATTGATAATCGGAATGATGCCCATCTCCAGCAGGGTGTTGATGGTGTTGGAGAGATTTTCCTTCTTCTCTTCTACCGTCAGATCATCTGAGTTGAAGAGAATCTGGGCAACATCCTGGTTGTATTCACTGAAGAACTTGTCATACCAGAACATGATGGAACACTGACCGACCGCTGCCGCTGCCTGTTTGTAGCGCAGTTCCTTCGGCTTTTCCTTCATCCTGAGTTTATTGGCGCCAACCGCAATCGCACCTGAGGAAACTAGAACCACTTCATAGCCTTCATTATGGATGCCGGTAAGAACCCGGGCAAGCTGTTCAAAGCGCCGAAGATCCGGTTTTCCGATTTCACTGGTGAGTGTGGATGTACCTACTTTTACGACAATTCTTTTCTTATTAATCATACTGTGTACCTGCCTCAGCCATTATACGGGATCCAGGACAGGAATTGACAGCTGTTTTCAGAAAATGCGCCGTTCACTCTTAAACAGATGAAAGAAACCTGTTCTTTCAGGCACTGATGCGCCGGGCTGTTTCTTCTGCTTCCTGCAGCTGTGCTTCATCTGGCTTTCCTTTACAGTAGATGGTTTCAGATAAGACCTGTATGCCTTTGTCCTGAAGTGCCTTGCGGATCAGGACAAGGGAATGTCTGGAGAGCCAGGTGGTGGAAAAGACAACGGCGTGCCTGACCTGTTTTCCATCCAGGGCAGAAAGCCAGTCTTTGAGATGGGTGTCTAGCCCATAGGCATAGAGCGCCCCGCCGACATAGAGAATGTCTACCGGTTCTTTGAGATCAGAACCGGCTTCATCAACAGATACAGCCGATACACCGGCACCTTTTGCGATTGCTTCGGCCAAAAGCTTTGTATGGCCGGAGCGGGAATAATAGCGTACAGCACTTGTCATTTCAGTAACCTCTTCTTTCATCTGGATCATAGAAAAGAAAAACAGGCTGTACAAACAGCAGATCAGAGAAAATGTATGTCTCAGTGACACTCAGCCCATTGCGTCAGATTCCCTGATAAAGTACAGCATCTGTTTCCATCAGAAATCAATACAATCTGTAATGGATGTATGGAACGGAAAGCAGGAATGTGTGCTATAAAACTGAGATAGTGAGGTAAATAAATATGAATGCACTGTTTCATCGCCACAGTGTCCGTTCCTTTCAGAACAGACCTGTGGAAAAAGAAAAGATAGATCAGCTTCTGCATGCGGCTATGGCAGCACCTTCAGCGGTCAACCAGCAGCCCTGGGCATTTTATGTGGTAACAGATAAAACCGTATTGGAGAAGCTTGGTAAAGCAACGCCATATTCTTCCCCAGCCCTGAGGGCACCGGCTGCGATTGTTGTCATGTACCGGGATGATATCATTGCCCCTTCCTTTGCGGATATTGACTGTGCCATTGCGACGGAAAACATCTGGATTGAAGCAGATGAACTGGGCCTTGGCGGGGTCATGATGGCTGTTTCACCGGACAAAGAAAGAATGGCAGAGACGGAAAAGGCGCTTGGCTCTCCTAAAGGCCTGCATGCCTTCTGTATCTTTGCTTTTGGCTATCCATGTGAAAATGATCAGCCGCATCCGGACCGTTATGATGAAAAGAAAGTACATTATCTGATATGAGCAGATTCGGATTGATTGATGTCGGGGGAGGCAGCCGCGGCAGTTACGGAGCCGGGGTCATGGACCGGCTTCTTGAAGCAGGAATTCATATTCCATATGGCATCGGTGTCTCGGCCGGCAGTGCCAATCTGGCTTCTTATTTTGCCGGTCAGAAGGGCAGAAACTATCTGTTCTACACGGAATACAATCTTCGCAAAGAAGCCATCAGCCTGCATAATCTCTTTCATGATAAAAGAATGGTGAATGTGGACTATATCTATGGCACATTGAGCAATGCGGGGATGGAAAATCCCCTGGATTTCAGGGCGATGATGCGTTCTGATGCCAGCTATTGGATTGTGGCTGCAGATGCCTTAACCGGTAAGCCGGTTTATTACAATGGCAGAGAGATGGAACAGGATGATTATGGCCCTTTGAAAGCCAGTTCCAATGTGCCGGTGGTCAATGTGCCATATGTCTGGAAAGGCGGACTGTATTATGACGGCGGAATTTCCGATCCCATTCCGATTGAGAAGGCACTGCAGGATGGCTGTGACAGGGTGGTTGTCATCCTGACGCGTCCCAGGGATTATATGCGTAAAGCAGATAATGACATACGCCTGGCAAAACTGATAAAACACAGATACCCAATGGCTGCGCAAGCATTTGCCAATCGTGCACAGGTTTATAACAGAGAGCTGCAGTACTGCAGAGAGCTTGAACAGGAAGGGAAAGTGAAGATCATTGCCCCGGATTCCATCGGCCACATGAAAACCCTGAGCAAAGATCCTGAACCGATCAAGAAGCTGTATCTCAAAGGGTATCACGACGGCGAAGAAGCGATTGCATTTATTCAGAAATGAAAAGGAGACATATCAGTGGCCTTTGATTATTGATGAGATTCAGAAAGCATAGGGCCTTTTGGATGAGATCAAGAAAGTTATTGATGAACAGAGATTGAAGTGGATGAAAGAGGATGCACCGAGGCAGTTAATGTATATTCTGACGGTCTCCAACCGCTTTGAATTGCAGCAGGGAATATCAGATTCTCTTGCAGGCAGGTGCGGTGTAATAGATATGGCGTCTTTTTCAAGTATGGAGAAACAGAAGCTGGAAGAAAACTGCTTTTCTGCTGAGATATCTTTCTGGATGAAACTGCAGAACAGTAAGAAGATTCCGTACCATACAAGTGCAGAAATCTTTTAGACAATCTTTCAAGGCGGAATGCCGGATGTTGTATCAGGTGCTGCAGAGCGCAATGCGTTCTTCAAGTCTTATGTGAGTACCTACATAGAGAAAGATGTCAGAAAGCTGATCAATGCCTCAAATGAACTGCAGTTCCGTAATTTCATCTCAATTGCTGCACGGCGCACAGCTCAGGAACTTCATTATGATGAGATTGCCGGATCGGTCGGTATTGATGTGCGAACCTGTAAGAGATGGATCTCAATTCTGGAAACTTCCGGGATCATCTTTTTTTTGCAGCCATACATGGCAAATGTTTCCAATCGGATTATTAAAGCTCCAAAGATTTATTTTATGGATACGGGACTTTGTGCATGGCTTTGCAGATGGCCAAATGCCGAAATGCTGTCCAATTCAGCAATGAATGGATCCTTCTTTTAGACGTATGTCATCAGAGATCAGATCTATCCGATTGAGATCAAGGCAGGCATCCTGCCTGTACATGCCGCGAAGAATTTTTCCATGCTGGATAAATATAAGATGAAAATCGAGACCGGTCTGATTATCTGTAATACGGACAAGATACGGCCCATTAATGAAAAGGTCTATCAGGTTCCGGTGTATCTGCTGCCTTAGCAGTGGGCAGAACCAATGCTGCGAACCATTCTGGTGCTTTTCCACTTACTGCGCGGAAATTTCTCGTCTGCCCCCTGGATCTATCAATCGAAAAGTTGCTCGCAAATTGTCTATTAGTCTTGCATGGAAAGTCGTCCATAAATTTGCCAAAGCGTCTTTTTCTCATCGAAGAATTGCGGCTATAATATCCGTATGGATATCGTTGGAAAAACTGTGAACTGGTTTCGTAAGGAAATTGAGATTATCAGGCTGCAGTGGCAGATTCATACGATGAAGGGGCAGCTGAGTCATATTTATGAGAAGCTTGGTGAGGATTATGTGGCGGTACACCGCAATGATCCGGATGATCTGAATGCGGATATGATTCAGGAAGCGGTCCGTCTGCAGAAGGGAATCAGAGAGAGACAGTCATCGATTGATGAGATGCGTGGTATTGTGCGCTGTGCTGCCTGTGGAGAGCGTATTCCCAATGGATCTTTATTCTGTTCGTACTGTGGCATGAGACAGCCGGAACAGAAGGTCAAGGTGGTGCGGTATTGTCCGGAGTGCGGTACGAAGCTGGAAGTAGATGAAGTGTTCTGCCATCACTGTGGGGCAAGGATTCCGCAGGATGATGCAGTGACAGAGGAAATTGTGCTTCATCAGAATCAGCCTGAAAAGAAAGTTGAGGAGAAGAGACCGCTGAACTGGGGCGGCCTTTTTGTCAGTTATGCCGGTTATTTTGCTTGTGGAAGATGATGCCTCCATTCAGAGTTCATTGTCTTTGTTTCTGAAAGAAAATGGGTATGAGGTGCTGTGTGCAGGTACAGCCGCAATGGCAGGACAGCTTGTGGGAAAAGATCCGGATCTGATTCTGCTGGATGTGACGTTGCCGGATGGCGATGGCCTGTCTTTTTTCCGTTCTCTGGATAAAGAGATTCCGGTCATCTTTCTGACAGCACGTGATGATGAAAGTATGCAGATTCAAAGCTTTGATCTGGGAGCGGAGGATTATGTGGAAAAGCCTTTTTCACCGCAGGTATTGCTGAGCAGGATCCGCAATGTATTAAGAAGACGGCATCAGTCGGCACCAGTTGTGATTGATGGTCTTGTTATTGATATGGACACGGCACGTGTGTCCCGTGATGGAAAAGAGATTGTGTTATCCGCAATGGAATATAAGCTGCTGCAGATCTTTCTGGATCATCGCGGAAAACTGCTCAGCAGGGAATTCCTGCTTGATGAGATCGTGGAATGCTGCGGCGACTATGTGAATGACAATACCCTGTCTGTTTACATCAGGCGGCTTCGCAGCAAGATTGAGAAAGATCCTGTGCATCCGGTGATTCTGCAGACAGTGAGAGGATTGGGGTACCGGCTGTTATGAAGATCTTTCATAATCCGGAAATCCGTAAAGAAGTGCTTGCAGCTGTGACTGTGATCATCGTGCTTTGTACGTTTGGCTTTCTTTACAATATATATGCAGGCATGCTTGTGCTGGGA
>JALCHG010000010.1:0-43845 GCA_022644565.1 Solobacterium sp.
AAAATCAGGCACCATGGCATATATTTGTGCCATGTAATGCCTGATTTTTCAAGTATGCCTCACCCTACGAAACCTTATTGGCCTTTCGGGTAAAACCCTACACAATTTTACTTAAGCCTTCTTTTCATCCTTCTCCTCTTCCAGCTTCTTTTCAGCCGGTTTCTTTTCTTCCTTTTTTACTTCTTCCAGATTAACCGCTTCCGGCTTTTTCAGGATCTGAGGCACAACAATGTCTTCATCCTTCTTCTTTTCCACGGCCGCCGGCTTTTCTTTTTCAACGATGCCGGCACGCAGAACAATCTCCTCGGTCGGAGCATCATCCTGCGGAATTCTGGTGCCGCAGTGATGGCAGAAGACTTCATCCACTTCCAGCTTTGTTCCGCAGTTCGGGCAGTATCTGACCACCTTCACTTCCGGATCCGGCTGACGCATGCCGCAGTATGGGCAGAAGACAGAATCTCTTGGAATTCTCTCATTACATGCCACACATCTGACAATGCCCCGCATCTCATCAATGACGGCATTCTTTTCATCAATGGCTTTCTGCAGTGTGACTGCCTGATCAATCAGATCTTTATTCAGATCATCCGGATCATTCTTATGTGTATCCACATAGTCCTTGCCTAACTGCTTATAGATGTGGTCCAGATTCTTCTGCAATCTGCTGATTTCACGATGCAGTCTGAAGATCTGCCACTGTCTGCTGATCCAGTTCGCTAATTTATCAAAGATATCCATACCAGAATAGTAACATATTTCTATCGTCTTGTTTCTCCACATTATTGTGGACAAATGTGGAAAGACTGTGGAAAACTCTGAATCATTTCTGCCGCTGTCATGCCTTTGATGGTGGAAAACTGCAGTGTCTTCTGTATTGACGCATCATTTCATCGTCCTGCAATACAGGAACAGGGAGGTCACTGTATGATCACAATACGCCCTTATATACCTGAAGATGAAAAGCCTGTGGCAGACATCTGGAACTATGTTGTAGAAGAACATGATGCTTTCCCGCAGACGGAACCATTGCGGCCGCATGAAGCAGATGCTTTCTTCAGAAAGCAGACTTAATAATGTCGGCCACTGCGGTCATATCGCCAATGCCAGCTATGCCGTCAGACACGATATCCGGGGAGACATATCGGGGAAGCATTAGTAAAGGACTGTCTGACAAAGGCAAAGGAAAAAGGCTCTGCCATCATGCAGTTCAATGCCGTTGTTGCCACTAATGCATCTGCTATCCATCTGTATGAGAAACTCGACTTTGTCAGACTCGGTGTGATCCCGAAGGGATATAAAAAGAACGCTTAGTTCACCAGATGGGTATGAGTACTTTAATAACAAGCATTAACAGTGAATAAATGCTTCTTCTTTACAGCTGATGCACAAACTGAAGCAGCAGGAAGAAGCGCAGAATATGATCCAATAATGCCAGGATCACAGACGAAATGCTGGCTCACATGGCATTGTGCTGTAAGATATTCCTGAATGAATATGAAAAAATACTGAAGACGCAGCCGTAACAGGATGTCTCTTTTTGTGTGGATTCAAAGCATAGAACTAAGCAGTCCGGCAAAGATCACAGCAAGTCCGACTGCCAGTACATAGTTTCTGACCTTCAGCTTCTGAGCCAATTTCTCTAATAGACGGATAAACAGAATGCCTGCTGCTGTTTCTGCTACAATGCCAAAGGCAAGAAACATTCCGTATGGCATGATGCCTGCTTTGATCGTTAAGCCATAATATCCAAAGATTTTTCCTACTTTAAAATATATCGGGGCAAAGCAGATCAGCCACAGTAAGCCAAGATGAATGAGCAGACTGATCCGCCTGTACTTTTGAATCCTGGAAGTGTTACCGGTACTTTGAAACAGGATGACCATGCCAGTTTCCTGCTCATTGCCATATGCATTGGAAGCGGGATAGCACAGTCCTGCCAGCATCACAAACAGTGCCAGCAGAATGGTACGCATCCCTGTTCTGCTTTTGAACCATTGATAAGACAGGCGGTTGGCAAAGATCTCATTGTCTTTCAAACTCTGATACTGATCCACTGCCATCTCAAAGCCCAGATAGCGCTGGTACAGCTCACCAGTTGTATCACTTTTAAGATACGCTTCTTCACCAGTCAGATATTCATCCTTTTCAGCTGTCTTCTCCCCTGCCAGTACTTCGGCATATTTGCTGTAATACATCTCAGCCTGTGTCATCCGGGGATGAAAACTGGAAATAAGATATCCTTGCAGCACTGCAATAACAATCAGCGACAGCACTCCCCCTTCCAACAGCCAGTACTTCTTTGCTTCATTTGCAGAAAGACTTCCTTTCATGCGGTTGAGATGGTGTTTGTATTCTTTATTTTTCTTCAGGATGACTTGGTTCTTTCCATTGGAAAATCCTGAGCACCATCCGATCAGCTGAACAAGCAATGACAAAGCCAGAATGATCCAGAGACGGTTTACGGGCACAGAAAATACACTGAGGTAGATATTGGAGCTCATCCACTCCTGTACATGCAGCACATGGATCGGATTCAACGAACGCATATAGAGATTGGAACTGCTGAATGTCAGGATCGAAATCCCCGCTGCCATGGCAATTGCCAGCAGCAGCTGCCATTCTTTCTTCAGGTGATTACAGAGAAGAATGAAGAAAAATGTAATCGTGCAAAGCAGAATGCATTTCATCAGGCATGACAGTAACAGCCATACCCAGATGGGAATGGGATATGGGTACAGCCACATGCCATAGAGAGCCTGCACAGGATCCTTAAGAGAGCCATTGCCTAACAAGATTGCAGAGAGTATAAACTCCAGGGCAGATATCACAGCAAAGATCCCGATGGATACAAAGATTACGGCTGTACATTTATGGTGATAGAGTTTCTTTCTGCCATTTACAGCCGCATGAATGATCAGTCTTACTGGTTCTTTTTCTTCCTGCAGAAACAGGATAAAACAGCAAAGTAAGGAAATGATGATGGTAGAAGCACAGGGATACCAGGAAGAGCAGAATTTCTCGATGCCGCCATGAAATGTCACTGGTACATACAGATTCATCACACGATGAAAGTCAGATATGGATTTCCGAATAACAGCAGCATCATATTTTGTTTTCACAATACCAAGCTGCAGTTTCATCTGATTCTGCTGGATGAGTTCCTGAACGTTGGCAGCATAGTTTTTCTGTACCTGCATGCGGTCCACTGTTTCACTTTCTGCCGTCGATACAACAGCAGGCATATTTTCATTGGCTGACAGAAAAGCAGAAGGATTCTGATAGTATTCCCGGATTGTGCGGTAATCATTGCCCTGCTGCGTGATGTATATGTTTTGGGCATACATGGTGCAGGACAGGATCAGCAGTACAGCTGCCACAACCAGCAGCCATCGGTTTTTCAGAAGCTTTCTGACTTCAAAAGACATGGTCCGCCTCACTGAAGTAATACATATAGACTTCTTCCAGAGTTGGCGATGCATTCTGATACGGACAGTCTGGCGGTGTATCACGGATGATGCGGGCACGGATGCCATTGCTGTCACGCACATATCCGGTCACGATCTTTTCGGTGTCATGATCAAAAGCAGAAAGATTGTCATCCTGCAGGCTGACATCAAAAACCTTGCCTTCCAGACCCTTGCAGAGCTTTGATACCGAATCCATTTTTAAAACTTTCCCCCGCTGCAGCAGAATCACTTCTTTGGCAATAAATTCTATATCAGAAACAACATGGGTAGAGATCAGCACGATGCTGTCACGGGACAATTCTCCAATCATGCCGGAAATGGCAATCCGCTGTTTGGGATCCATACCAGCGGTTGGCTCATCCAGGATTAACAGTTTTGGATGATTCAGCAGTGCCTGTCCCAGCAGCAATCGCTGCCGCATGCCGCCGGAAAATGTTCTGATCTTTCTGTGACGCACCTGATACAATTCCAGCCGTATCAGAAGAGAACGGATTTCCTTTCTTGAAACAACTGGATCCATTCCCTTCAGGCTGGCCATGTAGCACATGAATTCTTTTGCAGAAAAGTTTGGATAGTATGTTTGGATCTGTGGCATATAGCCTAGATCATGGAACAAAGTATCACCATCTCTGGCAGTATCTTCCCCATTCCATAATACCTGCCCGGAAGTCTGTTTCAGGTTACCGGTGATGATATTCATCATTGTGCTCTTGCCGGATCCATTTGGCCCAAGAAGTCCATAGATACCCGGCGTCAAAGTCAAACAGACATCATTCAACGCGCACAGGCTCCCATACATATGTGTCAGATGTGAAAGACAAAGTTCCATAACCCCTCACAATCTCATCAGGCCTTGGCAGAAACAACCTGATCCAGATCACAGCGCAGATAGTTTTCTTCACTGATCCATCCTGATATCAGATTATTCCCCTGCATAACTCTGCCGATCTGACCATGTTCTGTCAGATACTGATAACCAAATTTCATAACATTTTCTTCATTGTCAATCAGCTCTGGATAATCCTGCCTGTTATTCCCATCCAGATCAATCATGCTTTCCACAAGAGAAGAACCATCTGTTTCTTTTTCCAGAAAGCGGACATGATTTCCAAAAAACCAGGCACGGATCAATATCTTTGGAGAGGAATAGATCACCTGATTTTCCATCGTTCCAAGATCAAGTAAGTGTATATTATTTGATTCGATATAAACTAATTTATCCTGATTGCTAAGTTGATATAGATCAGAAAAATTAAAGTATCCCTGATCAGAATCCGTAATCTTCACTTTTTCACCTGAAGTTAAATCAAGAACAGATAGCTCACTGTAGACATATTCGCTGCCATTTACAGATTCACGGGGTTCGTTGTGAACGATTACTGCTTTCTGACCATTGCCGCAGATAAACCCGTCCTGATCATTACAATTTTCGAGCTTTTTTCTCTCAAAGGTCTGAAGATTGATCGTGTCAGTATAGGTAGTGGACGTTTGCTGCATTGTATCTTCAGCTGTTTCAAATCTCTGAATCGATACATACAATAAACCATGTGACAGAATCATACTTCCAATTGCTTCCCAGATACGGCCATCATCTGAGCGCTCATATTGTGCAATCACTTTTCTCTCATTTGTCTCGGGATTGTGACAGACAATTTCAAACTGATCACTGTCATTTTGCCGTGTGTAATACCATATGCCCTGATAAGCAATAAAGGATTGGGCATTGCCAATGTAGCTGTGACAGGTAGGATCATTATGCTTACATCCAGGTTCAAAGCAGTAATAGGTGAATTGATCAGATACATCTGGATCACAATACCTTACCGCAGGTCCAAGTTTCAGCAGACCGTCTCCGGAACCAGATGGAACAATTGAGCCATCATTCGTATTGGCAGCTGACTGATTTTCAAAATCTGTCAGAGGTGTTTCTGATAATGATATATCATCAATGGTACGATGCTGATCAGAGCTAATCTGAGGCGATGCGGATGGACTTTCTGTTTGCACATCAGATATTGGTACAGCTGAACATCCACAAAGAATCAGAGATGATGCAAGAAGAAACAGATACTTATTCATAGTTCCTCCCTATCTGAAATGAGGAGATTCCTCCTCCTTTCAGACAATGTTAATTAATAGTGCACACTGATCGTGGAAATATTTGTAGAATCAGCATACATAATAATAGTTCCGCTTCCAGAAATGATTTTTTCCACTTGACCAGAACCGTATGGACAAGCAGCATAATTACCATATGAGTTTCCACGAACAGTTGCGGTTGTTTCTGAGCCATAGCCATAACTATATGTATCGAAATAAGCAGCTACAGCTTTGTGTCTTCTCATAATATAAGCATCCGTCTGATAAATATCATATAAATCATTTCCGGACCGAGCCATAGAATTAGTGTATGGATATGTTTTGCCATTATATTTAATAGCTGCAGAGCTCCAGCCATTACCTGACATTCGTTTTACTGTATGCGTACTTGCAGGAGTAAAAAGCTTTGCAAATGCTATTATTGCAATCGAATATGTTTTCTTTATAACCTACTCTTTTCCAGATAACGATATTGCGCAAAATAATACTTGTGTTCACCAAAACCTGTAATACTTATGACAACAGATTCTTGTCCCCATTCTTATATCTTCCCATATAGTCCTTCCCGTTTGTAAGCGCTCACATCTTCTGAATAAAAATTAGCACAATACAATTAATCATTCAATATTTCTATAGTATTCACTTAGTTCACCCAGATGGGTATGAGTACTTTAATAACAAGCATTAACACTGAATAAATGCTGTTCCTTTAAAGATTCTCTGGAGATACGGCAGTGAAACCATTTGATTGTTCCTATCAGTGTCTCTGTCTTCTTACTGCTGTCCATATCCTTCAGCCTTCTCATAAAGAGAAAAAGTGCCATGTATCTGTTCAGATATTTTGTGGCCACACCACGGTAGAAGGCATAGTTTCTCCTGATCATTGAATGAATAGAATTCACTGTGTTCGGATGTTCTACTTTGTTGCAGCTTTCATGACCAATCAGATGCTTTACCTTGCATTCTGCTTTTTTGGAAAGATCGTTGCAGCAGGCTGCTCCATCCACATACATGATTGACCCTTTGTCGATTTCAGAACATAAGTTTCGTCACCTTCGATGGTTCCTGTCATCAGAACCTCTTCCTTCTGAAAGATCTCTGCCAGAAGGCTGAGGAACTTGTGACGATTGTTAAAGACACACTGAACAGAGATATCTGGTTTTTCTAATGATAATCAGTACCACCAAAGTTACTGTACCTGTCCTTGTACAGCTACACATTTGGGTGAATTAATCTAAAAAGAATGACAGCGATATCATTCTTTACTACAGGACACTCTGATTTCTTCTTCCAGAGAAGACGGCATACGTCTTGGGCCTCTGACATTGGTCACCCCATGCTCTGCCATCATTCCTTCACGGGTACAGAGATCCGGATCATATTTATCTGTAATATCCATGATCATACACGGATGCGATTCTTCAGGGGAATCGACATCCGTTTTCTTTACCACACACCGGTACATGATCGCTTTATAGGGAGCACCGACATAAATATAGACAATATCCCCTTCCTGAATGGAGGGATACATGCGCCAGAAAGATGTATTTCTGTTTTTATAATAGGAAACAATGTCAAAGTATTTTGGATTGGAAGGAATGATCCAGGCCTGTGTTCCATGACGGATGAAAGTCTTTCCCTGTACCAGCTGACGGGAAGTATCCACAAGCTCATGCAGTTCTTCATCACTCACCGCATCATCCAATAGTACTGTAATCCAGTGCATGTGGTTCATGTGATATGAAGGATAGATGCCTTCTTTCTGCAGCAGAGCATCTCTTCTTTCCGGCGGTACTTTCAGGTTGATGATATTGATCTCGTGATGTTCTTTTCCACCAAGGTGGCCACTGTCAATAGTCATGACAAGGGCATACCATTTTCTGCTTCCCTTCAGACGGAAGACACCGGATTCATCATCATCTTCAAAAGGAAAATCAGCTTCTTCCTCATACTTCTCTTTCAGCCAGGCACTCAGCCGGCTGGCCTGCGCCGAAGCAAACAGCATATTGTCATAACAATGGTCTGCGATATCTTCCAATAGAGAAACAAATTCCCCTCTGATTTCAGCGGCATAGCTGCCGGTACCATACTGCAGAGGCATATACACTTCCTTTGTTTCATCATCAGTCACCTGTCCATCTGTCTTGCCATCCTGCACCCATACAGCAGCTGTAAAAGTATCAATCAGCTGTTTCTGATAAATCAGTCTGCCATGATCTTCCTGAAACCCGTAAGCCTTCAGCTTCTCTATTACAGGCACTTTCTTCTTTATAATGTCATCAATCAGTTTCATAAAGGAAGTATAGCGCAATATGCATACATTCCCTCGGTTTTTCATGTAGAATATACGAGGTTGAAAAGAGGAAATAAAGAGATGGAAATCACAGAAGATATTCAGTATGTCGGTGTCAAAGACCACCAGATTGATCTGTTTGAGTCTCAGTACAAAGTACCTGACGGCATGGCTTACAATTCCTATGTCATTCTGGATGAAAAAACGGCGGTCATGGATACCGTGGACGTACATTTCACTAAGGAATGGCTCAGCAATATTGCCAGTGTACTGAAGGACAGAAAGCCGGATTATCTGATTGTCCAGCATATGGAACCTGACCACAGTGCAAGCATCGCTGCTTTTATGGAGAAGTATCCTGAGACAGCGATTGTAGGCAATGCCAAGACATTTGATATGTTATGCAATTTCTATGGTCACTGCTATACAAACACAGTTACCGTCAAAGAAAAGGATACTCTGAATCTCGGAAAGCACATTCTGCACTTTGTCTTTGCCCCGATGGTACATTGGCCTGAAGTCATGATGACTTATGATGAAACAGATAAGGTTCTGTTCTCCGCTGACGCCTTCGGCAAGTTCGGTGCCAATGATGTGGAAGAACCTTGGCTTGATGAAGCCAGAAGGTATTACATCGGCATTGTCGGCAAGTACGGCATGCAGGTCATGAACCTGTTCAAGAAGATCGGCGGTATTGAAATCAAGACAATCTGCTCTCTGCATGGGCCGGTGTTATCCGGTGATCTGACCCCGTATCTCAATGCCTATACAAAGTGGGCTTCCTATACACCGGAAGAGGATGGTGTTGTCATTGCCTATACTTCCGTCTATGGCCATACAAGAGAAGCAGCCAATCTCCTGGCGGAAGAGCTGACTGCCAGAGACGTGAAGACAGAGGTTTATGACCTGGCCAGATGCGATATCCACCAGGCTGTGGCTGCTGCCTACAAGTACAGCAAGGTTGTCTTTGCCACAACAACATATAACGCGGATATCTTCCCGCCGATGCGCTTCTATATGGAAAACCTCACCGAGAGAAATTTCCAGAACAGAACCGTTGCCTTTATCCAGAACGGGTCCTGGGCGCCTATGGCTGAGAAAGTCATGAGAGGTATTCTGGAAAAGTCCAAGAACCTCACTTACTGTGAGCACAATGTCACCGTCAAGTCTGCTGTTACAGAAGCGAACAAAGAAGAAATCAAAGCTCTGGCAGAAGAACTTTCCAAATAAGTATTTATACTGACATCTGGTCCCGTAGCCGGATGTCTTTTCTTTCTCTTTCAATAGCTGATTTCCGCTGCGGTGTAAAAGGTCGATATTGCCTGATCGCCATGCAGAGACTAAGCTGTATTTACTGAAGGATACTATCATGGTACAGATTTATGGAACAATCGGGCCGGCCTGCAGCTCCTGTGAAATCATGCAGGCAATGTTCAGAGAAGGAATGACAGGCATGCGCCTGAATCTTTCCCACACTTCTCTTCTGGAAAGCCATGAAACCATTCAGGCTTTCCAGAAGAGCGCTGACAGCTGTCAGATAAAACCACAGTTATTGATTGATATGCAGGGACCGGAACTGCGCATCGGAAAATTAACCAGTAAGCTTGAAATACACAAAGGAGATACCGTCGAAATACCGATGCAGGAAGCAGTTATGAACTTTCTGAAAAAAGGCGATCACGTGCTGATTGATGACGGCAGATTCAAAGCAGAAGTCAGAGAAATGCATGATGACTGTGCTTCCCTGCTTTTTCATAATGACGGCATTCTGGAAAGCAGAAAATCAATCAAGATTGAAGGCAGAGAAGTGCATGGTCCTGCTTTGACACTTCATGATAAAGAGAATCTTGATCATGCCGGGGAATACGGTGTCACGGCCATCATGGAACCATTTGTCAACACTGCGGAAACACTGAAGGAAATCCGTCATGTCCTGCATGAAAAACAGCTTGATCAAATTCAGATCTATGCCAAGATTGAAAACAGAGAAGGTGTGAAGAACCTGTCTGAAATTATTCCACAGGCAGATATGATCGTCATTGCAAGAGGAGATCTTGGCAATGATATTCCCTTATGGAAGCTGCCTGCTGTACAGAAGGATATTGAACAGGCATGCCTTTCAGCTCACAAGCCATTCATGGTGGTCACGCAGATGCTGACATCCATGATTCATAATCCCTTCCCTACCCGTGCTGAAGTATCTGACATCTTCAATGCCGTCAATGACGGTGCAGATGCCGTGATGGTAACCAACGAAACAGCCGTAGGAAAGTATCCCGTTGAAACCATACGCTATCTGTCTTTAACCGCCGCAGAAGCCAAACAGTACAGAAACAGAAGAGGATGAAGCACATTATTCAGCTTCATCCTCTTCTGTTTTCTCTTTCTTTTTTCCAAGAACATCCCTGAGTCTTTTGCCTTTCATGAAATACTGAATGTAGGCAAGAATACCAATTCCAAGAATCGTCAGCAGATTATCCAGGGCACTAGCACTTTCAATGATCATATGCCTTGTCATGGCAAACATCATGACTTCCAGAACCGCATGAAGATCCGGTGCCGCCAGCAGCCGGAAGAACTCCGCTCCGATGACAATATCCAGTACATATGTCAGGAAATCATCATACAGATGAAAATCCAGCGAACGATCTGCCATTCTGCCAATGACAGGAAACAGATGTACGATCTCAATCACTACCGCAGCCATGACAAACACAGCCATGATCAGTTCTACTGCTCTTTCAATCTGATGCGCCGTTTTTCTGATCTTATCTTCGTGTCTCAGTTTCTCATCTTCCATATGCATACCATCCTGTTTCTATTCTAATAGGAAGTTCTGTTTTACAGCAATAATATAAGCAATATGCTATCTTTCCTGCTTCTGAAGACGGCCGATTTTTCCTTCCATCAGGGCAGTCAGCATATCCTGCTCTTCTGCAGGAAGAGAAGACTGTCTGACAATTTCATCATAAGTATTTGTATGCAGAGCGGCAGCTAAAGAGAATGATGGGTTATTTGCGATCAGATATAATCGGTTTAAAATTCTTTCTTTTACAGCCGATCACATATAAAAAGCACACCAGGTATTACCCAGTGTGCCTTGTAAGTTCTGAATTGACTTACTTGATGATCGGCTCTTCCCAGCAGGAAGGATAATCATCATAGCCGAGGATCTTGCAGACGGTAGCGGCAACATTTGCCAGACCGAAGTCGCCATCCTTGATCTCTGTGCCTTCCGGTCCGTTATATACAGCAAACGGAACTCTGGCCAGAGAGTGGGATGTCTTCGGCTTGCCGTTCTTATCCAGCATCTCATCGGAGTTGCCATGATCAGCCATGACTAACAGTGTATAGTCATACTTCATGCAGGCATCCATGACTCTTCTGAGGTTGAGGTCAACAGACTCAACACCGATGATTGTAGCTTCATAGTTTCCGGTATGGCCTACCATAT
Source organism: Solobacterium sp. (assembly GCA_022644565.1). Classification (GTDB taxonomy): domain Bacteria; phylum Bacillota_I; class Bacilli_A; order Erysipelotrichales; family Erysipelotrichaceae; genus Bulleidia. The sequence continues at coordinate 11,315 of JALCHG010000010.1, forward strand.
CGCCATTCGGATAGTTGCATCTGAGGAACTGATACTTGCCGGTTGCCATTGCAGCTTCCATCTTCTCAGTCACTTCAGTTGCCTTCATCCAAGGCTTCTGATCGAACGGGATGATATCGGAATCGACTTCTTCCCAGTCTTCCAGTTCTTCAGAGAACTTTTCAGAGCGGTTGCCGTTCCAGAAATATGTCATATGACCGAACTTCTGTGTTTCGGAGCATGCATAGCTCTTAACGCCCTTCTTAACAAGGAACTCACTTAATGTATGTTCAATGTGCGGCGGTTCAACAAGGAAGTTCTTCGGCAGATGGAGATCTCCATCATACTGCAGCATGCCGCAGTAATATACCTTCGGCTTCTTGACCATGTCGAACTTGTCGAATGTATCCATGTAATCGAAGCACTTGGAAATTTCAACAGCACGGTCGCCTCTGAAGTTGTAGAGGATGACAGAGTCGCCGTCATCAATTGTACCTACCGGGTTGCCATCCTTGTCAGCGACAACAAATCCAGGCAGATACTGGTCGGTATAGTTGCCTTCCTTACGATATGTTTCAATTGCTTCAGTTGCGGAAGCGAACTTTCTGCCATCACCCATAACATGGATGTGCCAGCCTTTTTCTACCATGCCCCAGTCAGCTTCATAACGGTCCATGGTGATGACCATACGGCCGCCGCCGGAAGCGATGCAGCTGTGGAATGTATCATCATTGAGTTCAGCCATTACCTTTTCCAGCTGATCAACATACTGAAGAGCACTTGTTTCAGGAACATCACGGCCATCAAGCAGAGCATGTACTCTGACTTCCGGCAGTCCTTCCTTCTTTGCTTCCTTAAGCATTGCAATCAGATGAGAAATATTGGAATGAACATTGCCATCGGACAGAAGACCGATGAAATGCAGTTTGCCATTGTGCTCCTTGGCATACTTGACCGCATCAATCCACGCCTGTGACTTATAGATGTCACCGGACTCGATGCTTTCATTGACAAGCTTGGCACCCTGGGAATAGATCTGGCCGCAGCCTAAGGCATTATGACCAACTTCAGAGTTGCCCATATCCTTATCGGTAGGCAGACCTACTGCGGTACCGCTGGCCTTGATTGTTGTATGAGGCCACTTTGTCATCAATTCATCGATCTGCGGTTTATAAGCATGCATAACTGCATTGCCATTATCTTTATCCGTCCAGCCGACGCCATCCATAACGACTAATACTACTGGTTTTGCCATATAATATAAATTCTCCTTTACCGCTTATAAATATAGCATATTGGCAGTCAAACCGTGCATGTTCTGCCTTTGACAGAATGGTATTTTCATCTGTTTTTTCATATCCTGCTGTGCCTTATATAAGGGATGGATCAGGTATATTTTTTACCCTTGTGCCTGCAGGCTGGTGACCTGCCCGCTCTGTGCGCTGTTCTTTTTTAAATTAAAGCCGAACGTGGTGCTCTGGCCTGCCGATACCGTACGATTATAGCTTGCCGGAGCGATGACATAGTGCTTTCCCGCATGGCTTTGAATCGTACCGTTCCAGAGATTAGTGATTTCTCCATCCAGATCAAATGAAACCTTCCAGCCATCCAGATCTCTCGCACTTTGCAGTGTCACATCTATAGTTGCCCCATTGTTCCATGAATTTCTGACATTGGATTGAACCTGAATACCAGCAGCAGATGACGATGCAGGAACAGTATGAATGGTACCGGTTCTGTTCCGGCATCTGTTTCGATACCACTTTCCCCCTTCACTCAGATCCGACTCTTTCCAGTTGCTTAAGGCTGTACAGGATGGCTTGAGATAGGATGCGGCTTCTGCTTTGTTGGATAACGCCCAGGCACAATAGCTGATATTGTACTGATCCAGAAGATTCAGCCATGTATCGGCATTATCAAAATCATATCCGCCATTGCCGGACGCATCACAGCTGCCGAATTCACTGACAAATACAGGTGTGCCGTTTGATACAGCCGTTCTTAACTTGTTCTGCAGATCACTGTAGTGCGTTGCCGCATAGAAATGAAGCGTATACATCACATTGGGATCATTCAATGGTTCTGAGGATACCTGGTCTACATCCTGTGACCATGTATTGGTACCGCAGATGACAATCGCATCCGGGTCTATGGAACGGATTGTCTTCAAAAGATCCGTTCCATAGCTGTACAGATCATTGCCTGATCCGTCATACCATGGTGTATTCACCGGTTCATTGCATATCTCATACAGGATATTGTCATAGCTTCTGTAACGACTGACATAATCTGAAAAGAATGACTTTGCCTGAGATTTAATATCATTGGGATTGTAGTTCAGCACATGCCAATCCAGAATCACATACATGCCAAGATCTGAAGCTGCCTGGATGCCTCTCTGGATTGTTTCATCCATACTGTTCTGACTGCCTTCAAGATAACCGCCTTCCTTTGGATAGACCGCCAGGCGGATGGTATTGATGCCCCAGTCATCCCGCAGTGTTCTGAATGTATCTTTGTTCATATACTGGGGATACCACTGCAGGCCATGACTGCTGGCTCCGATCAATTGGTATGGATGATTGTGTACATCCAGAATGGTTGGAGCTGAATAACCGGCGGCTCTGCCTACATGAAGAGAGCCATGGGCCGACAAAGGTGCAGCAGAAGATATGGAACTGCCTGTTTTCACAGCATACCAGCAGATGCCTTCATCATGCCAGCCAAGACGGACCAGATGGTTTTTCTCATTTTCATCTGCCGTGTAGTTGTGGTTGTTTGCTCTCTCATTGGGATTGTACTGACGGTAAACCGGGACACGTTTGCTGTCATCGGAATACCAGCCAACCCCCTCATCTTTCCAGCCAACGCTGACAAGATATTCTTTTTCTTTCTGATTCTTTGTGTAATGATGTTCCCCGCCATTACGGTTATAGAGACGATATACCGGGATATTGCTTTTCAGCGGGGCATACCATCCAATTCCTTCATATCGCCAGCCAAGAGAAGAAAGATGATCTTTTTCAGCACCGTTTGACGTATAGAAATGCTCGCCGGAATTCGGATTATATAATCTGTACATGGCAGCTGTTTCTTCTGCTTTGACAGTCTTTGGCATAAACATTACAAAGAACATAGCAAACACAGCCGCAATCTTGAAAATTCTTCTCATATACTCACTCTCCCGTTACTTTAAGATTGGTGACTTCGCCTGTCTGTGTGCTGTCTTTCTTCAGCTGAAAACCGAAGTCCGCACTTTTTCCAGCTGCAATGTTCCGATTGTAATCTTCAGCTGTTACTGTATAGTGACTGCCGCTATGACTTTCAATTTTCCCATTCCATAGATTGGTGATTTCTCCATCCAGATCAAATGAAACCTTCCAGCCATCCAGTGCGGATGGTGTTTCAATCCTGATATCTATCACTGCACCATCATTCCAGCTGTTCTGCATACTGGCCGATACTTTCAGCTCTGCTGTTTCAGAAGCAGTCGGCTCTGCTGCCTTTTCTGTTTCTGTTAAACCTGCTTTCACCCGGCATCTGTTTCGATACCATCTGCCCCCTTCACTCAGATCCGACTCTGTCCAGTTGCTTAAGACTGTACAGGATGGTTTGAGATAGGATGCGGCTTCCGCTTTGTTGGACAATGCCCAGGCACAATAGCTGATATTGTACTGGTCCAGAAGATTCAGCCATGTATCCGCATTGTCAAAGTCATAGTTTCCATTGCCGGACGCATCACAGCTGCCGAACTCGCTGACAAACACCGGTGTGCCATTTGATTCTGCTGTTTTCAGTTTGTTCTGCAGATCTCCATAATGTGTTGCCGCATAGAAATGGAGCGTATACATCACATTGTTATCATTCAACGGTTTTGAGGATACCTGGTCTACATCCTGCGACCATGTATTGGTACCGCAGATCACAATCGCATCCGGATCTATGGAACGAATTGTCTTTAATAGATCTGTTCCATAGCTGTACAGATCATTGCCTGATCCGTCATACCATGGTGTATTCACCGGCTCATTGCATATCTCATACAGTATATTGTTCTGTCCTGCATACTGACTGACATATTTCTGAAAGAAGTTTTCTGCTTCTGCTTTAATCTCATTGGGATTGTAATTCAGCACATGCCAATCCAGAATCACATACATGCCAAGGTCTGAAGCTGCCTGAACGCCTCTCTGGATTGTTTCATCCATACTGCTCTGACTGCCTTCAAGATAACCGCCTTCCTTTGGATAGACTGCCAGGCGGATAGTGTTGATACCCCAGTCATCCCGCAGCGTTCTAAATGTGTCTTTGTTCATATACTGGGGATACCACTGCAGACCATGGCTGCTGGCACCTATCAGCTGATAAGGCTGATTATGACTGTCGAGTAATACTGGTGCTGTATAGCCATCAGCTGTACCGACATGCAGGGCACCGTGTTCTGCATAAGGTGTCTGATCCGTTGTAACGGATGAAGCAGGCGGCATGGCAGATGAAGATGGTTTTGACTGTACAGTGCTTTCTTCTGCCTGCCGGCTTCCACAGCCGCACAGCAGCAATGCGGCTGAAAGCAGAATGATATTGTTCTTCATTTTCTTTACCTCAGATACAGTGTAGCGCATAAAGAAAGACGGTATGCATTTTTCATACCGTCCTGTGTTTATCAGTCCAGCAGCGCCATCAGTTCTTCTGGGCTCATCTGGGTCAGAGAAGTATGGTCTCCTTCAATGATCGCATTGGCCAGGTCCTGTTTGACATTCTGCAGATTCATGATCTTTTCTTCAATGGTATCCTTCATGATCAGACGATAGACAGTTACTTTCTTTGTCTGACCGATCCGGTGTGCACGGTCTGTTGCCTGATTCTGGGCAGCGATATTCCACCACGGATCATAGTGAATGACAACATCTGCACCGGTCAGATTCAGACCTGTGCCGCCTGCTTTCAGAGAAATCAGGAATACCGGAACATCGTTATGATTAAAGGCTTTGACCATTTCCATACGCTTTTCTTTCGGGGTTTCACCAATGATCTTATAGTAGGAAATGCCGGCTGCCTTCAGGTCCTCTTCCAGTAATGCAAGCATGGATGTGAACTGAGAGAAAACAAGCATTCTGTGGCCTTCTTCCATGGCAGCCTGAATCAGATTCATGCATGCCTCACGCTTGGCGCTTTCCCCTTTATATGCATCAAATGCCAGGGATGGATCACAGCAGATCTGACGGATCCGGGTAAGTTCCGCCAGGATTCTGATCTTCTCTTTGCCCGCTTCAGATGGATCGGTGTTTTTCATGCCGATGGTGAGCATCTTCTTCATGTGGGCAACTTCCGCATCATAGAGTTTCTGCTGTTCTCCTTCCATGCGTGCATATCTTGTCTCTTCCAGCTTCTCCGGCAGATCTTTGAGAACTTCTTCTTTTTTCCGTCTCAGGATAAAGGGTCCGGTAAAGCCTCTGAGTTTCTTGGCAGCATTGTCATCCTGGTTTTTAACGATTGGCGTTTCAAACTTCTTCATGAAAGTCTTGTTATTGTAAAGCAGACCCGGCATCAGGAAATCAAAGATGCTCCAGAGCTCTGACAGTCTGTTTTCGATCGGTGTACCGGTAAGGGCAAAGCGATGATCCGCCTGAATGACTTTAACTGCTTTAGCCTGGGCTGCCGTAGCATTTTTGATGTACTGTGCTTCATCAATGACGCATACACTGAACGCTCTTCCTTCATACAGCTTCAGATCTCTCTTCAGAAGATCATAGGAAGTAATATAGACATCAGCTCTGGTATCCAGCGCTTCTTTCCGCTTTGCCGGCAGACCGGCAATGACCTGTGCTTTGAGAGATGGCGCAAAGCGGTGGATTTCTTCTTCCCAGTTATAGACAAGAGAAGCCGGACATACAACAAGTGCACTCTTCTCTTCCCCGTTTTCCTTGTTATAAAGGAAGAGAGTAATCATCTGCAGGGTTTTACCCAAGCCCATCTCATCTGCCAAGATACCCCCGAATCCCGTTTTCTCCAGCACAGCCAGCCACTTGAAGCCGTATTCCTGGTATGGTCTTAAAATATCCGCTGTCTCCGCAGGCACTTCGATATCACTGTCTTTGATATCCTTGAAGTTCTTGATCAGTGAACGGATATGGCTGTCACGTCTGGCCGCAATGTCATCATGCTTTTCCAGAAGCTTATCGACATATAGAGCACGATACAGCGGAGCACTGACCTTATCCCGGATCGCTTCCAGATCATTGAGATCCAGCTGGCTGAACACTTCTTCCATGTCTTCAATGGAGGAAGTATCTTCCAGATCAACAAAGTCGCCGCTCTTGAGACGGTGGTATTTCTTATGCTGATGATAGCTGTTCAGAATGGCAGCCAGTTCTTCCGGATCTGCATCGGGTGAAGTCAGTTTCAGATCCAAGAGGCCGGCAGTCTGTGAAACAGATACACCTAAAGCCATCTTTGGTGCCGGACGTACATGAAGCTTATTGAACGCATCTGTTCCGACTACAGTGCCATATGCTTCCATCCGTGCTACATCATGCATGAGGAAATCATAGAGATGCTGATCATCCACTTCTGCAAAGTAGACATTGTGATACCTGTCATAGGAATCAAATACTTCTTTCAGCATCATGATGACAGCTGTTTCCAGCGTCTTATCACTGTTCTCACTGACACCCGGCTTAATGCCAAGCACATTATCTTTCCCGCCATAGGCAACAGATGCCTGGCATATCAGCATGTCCTGATCAAGATCCATTTTGAAAGTGAATTCCGCTTCCGGCGGCAGGATGGTACGGATTGCCTCTGACGTGTTATCCACCACTTCAAAATAGGGACTTTTATCAAAACGGGGCAGCACTCTTGTATAGAAAGAGCGCAGATCTTCCCGGGCTACCGTAAAACCATAGGAACCGCCGGAATAGGATGAATCAAAGGGACGCAGTACTTCGTTCTCCTGATCACTCATGCGGGAAAGCTGTTTGAGGTTCAAAGAGTAGGTATACATAGCACCGCTGAGACGTGCCGGTATATCTACCGCAACCGAAATGCCGGCCGGACCATTTGCACCCTGGACTTCATTGATTATCATCTGAACTGATATATCCTGATGGGCAACCAGTATTTCAAATTCCTCTTTGCCATGATCAACCTGAACGGTCATGTCCACTTTACGTCCTTCACTGATCTCATAGAAACGATCCAGCAGGGCACCATCAAAATCCAGGGCATGACTGATACTCATGCCGTCATAGCCATAGCGGCGGTAGAACACCTCATTCATATCCGCAGCAGAAGCGATCTGACTGGAGAACAGCCTGTAGTAATCTTCACTTTCCGGTGTAAAGGTATGACTGAAGAAGTCCAGAACGATTGTCTTGGATGCAGAAAAGGCACAGTGATTCTTTGCACAGAGGTAGAAATCTTCATAACTCTTGAGAATAACGGTCTTACCGCCTTCATAGCCTACCCGGAAGGTCAGTGAATTGGCATCACGGCCAAGCAGAATTCTTGGCTTCATGACAATATCTGGGATGAGACTGTCTGTTTTGACCTTGGGATGCAGAACCTCCTCTTCCATCAGGGTAAGAAGATTGTGTCCGCCAGTACTGGTGGAAAACCTGAACTCAGCAGAATGTTCCGCAATGTAGCTGCAGATTTTACTGAATGCACTGGCCGTCCAGACAAACAGAGGCTGTCCTGCCTTCATCTGTTCTTCATCTACCATCAGGGTGTCTGTACCATATTCGATGGCAATCTCTATGTTGATCGTGCTGATCCCTTTTGAATCAAAATCTGTGATCAGCCTGTAGTTCAGTCCATCAATCTGAGTATAGACTTCAGCCCGCCATCCATATACACCGTTTAATGGCTTTCTGCTGAAAACATGAACTTTCCACTGCGGCCGCAGATATTTCTTCCATTCGTTTTCATCCGCTTCATATATCGTCGCATGACTCAGAATTTTCGGCAGATCTACCAGAAGCGGTGCATCAGAACTTCTGAAATATTTCATCGGCAGTGCTACTGCTTTGCGTTTCAGATATTCTTCTTTTTCCTTTTTCCATTCTTCGATCTGATCCAGCCGTTTTATTCTTGCCAGGTATTTATCCTGCTTCTCCTCCATCATCAGCGGACCGTATTGTTTTTCAGCAGCGATCAGAGCAGCTGTTTCATAGATTTCAGAATCATAATACGGCACGTAGGCTGACTCAACATTATAACCCAGACTTTCTGAATAGCCTTTGCTGTCGTAATCCGGCAGATCAATATCGACTCTGTATTTCTTACCGGTCCATCTGGCTGTGTAATGTGTATCGCCTGATCTATCGACTTGTTTCTCAACGTATATGCCCTTCTGGTATTTACGGGTTTCCGCAGCAGCAATTTCAGCATCTTGAACATGTCTGCGCCACTTCCATGGCGCCGTCAATTTTTCTCTCTTGAAATAGTTATCATCCATACCCAGAAGTATACACTAACAAAAAGAGCAGAAGAATCATTTCCTCTGCTCAATCATGCTGGATTCATAGGTTTATCAGGCGTGGATACCGGTAACCTTGTAGTCCTGGTCTTCTACAGCCTTCTTCAGAACAGCATCGTCCACATTCTTAGATAATGTGACGACAGCTTTCCCAGCATTATGATCTGCACTGGCGCTTTCTACACCATCCACTGCCTCCAGAGCTTTCTTGACTCTAGCCTCGCAGTGTTCACACATCATACCTTCTACATCAAGTGTCTTTTCCATGTCAGTATCCTCCTTGCTTTCTTTTAATCCGACATATTCATAGTCCTGTCCTTCGACAGCTTCTTTAATTCTGCTTTCGGCAACCGGATGACTCATTTCAATCACGGCTGTACCGTTCGTATGATCCGCTTTGACAGATATAACCCCGTCCAGTGCGCCGATGGCTTTCTGGATTCTGTTTTCACAATGTTCGCACATCATGCCGTTGATTTTTACTGTTTCGGTCATTGTGCTTTCTTCTGCCTCTGCTGTTTCTTCTTTCTTTTCTTCCTTGCTTTCAGGCAGAGCCGGATGTTTCATCGGTCTGTCTTTGGAAACGTCATGAAGCTTGAAGAGGTTCAGTCTTAATGCATTCATGCATACTGTGAAGGAAGAAAGGGACATGGCTGCCGCCCCGATCATCGGGTTCATCATATACCCATATACACCGGCTGCCAGGGGGATGCAGATGAGGTTGTAGAAGAATGCCCAGAAAAGATTCTCATGAATGTTTCTGAGGGTAGCACGGGAAAGTCTGACGGCAGCGGATACGTCGGTAAGCTTACTGTTCATCAGAACAACATCTGCACTGTCGATCGCAACATCTGTTCCAGCTCCGATGGCAATGCCTGTATCCGCTCTTGTCAATGCCGGCGCATCGTTGATGCCGTCGCCTACCATGGCGACTTTGCCGCGCTTCTGCAGTCTTCTGATCTCTGCTTCCTTGCCATCTGGCAGAACACCGGCAATGACATGATCAACCCCGGCTTTGGCGCCGATCGCTTTTGCGGTCTTTTCGTTATCGCCGGTAATCATGACAACTTCAATTCCCATGTTCTGCAGTTCCTGTACCGCCTGGCGGGAGTCTTCCTTAATGACATCCGCTACGGCAATCACACCAAGCAGCTTTCCTTCTTCTTCAAAGAACAGCGGTGTCTTTCCTTCTTCGGAAAGGGCTTCACTCTTTTCCTTCAGATCAGAAGGAATGGTGCACAGCGTGCTGATGAACTTTGCATTGCCGGCATGCGCTTTCCTGCCGCCGATCACCGCTTCCAGACCATGTCCGCTCAATGCCTTGAAGCTGCTGGCATCATCACATGTCAGTCCTTCTGCTTCAGCCTTTTCCACTACAGCCAGGGCCAGCGGATGTTCACTCTTCTTTTCCATCGCATAGGCACTTGTCAGAAGTTCTTTTTCATCAGCGCCTTCGGCCGGCAGGATATCAGTTACAGCCGGTTTGCCGGTTGTGATGGTACCGGTCTTATCCAGGGCAACAATCTGCGTTCTGCCCGCATTTTCCAGAGCTTCACTTGTCTTGAAAAGAATACCGTTTTTCGCACCCATGCCATTGCCTACCATGATTGCAACCGGCGTAGCAAGCCCAAGTGCACAAGGGCATGAAATGACAAGAACAGCAATGGCTCTTTCCAGAGCAGCGGAAACACCGACACCCTTGATCAGCCATACAATCATGACAAACAGAGCAATACTCATGACAGTCGGAACAAATATACCAGAGACCTTATCCGCAATACGTGCAATCGGTGCCTTGGTAGCAGCCGCATCACTGACCATGTGAATGATCTGGGAAAGCGTTGTGTCTTCGCCGACTCGTGTCGCTCTTGCCTTGATATAGCCTGATGTATTGATAGTTGCGGCACTGACCGTGTCATTCACAGTCTTATCAACCGGTACGGACTCACCCGTCAGAGCACTTTCATTGACAGCAGTTGAACCTTCAATGATGACTCCGTCAACCGGAATACTTTCACCCGGTCTGACCACAAATGTATCACCGGTTCTGACTTCATCAATGCCGACTTCCACTTCCTGGCCATTGCGCAGCAGTGTTGCTTTCTGCGGTGCCAGTTTCATCAGCGATTTCAAAGCATCGGTTGTTCTGCCCTTACTCATGGCTTCCAGCATCTTGCCTACGGTAATGAGTGCCGGTATCATGGCTGCACTTTCAAAGTACAGCTGGTTGTGATACATATGCATGGCCATTTCCGGATCCGTTACAGCCGTCAGTCTGTACAGGACATACAGCGACCAGCCGAAGGATACAGAAGAACCAAGTGCAACCAATGTATCCATATTCGGTGCCCCATGAATCAGGGAATTGAAACCGGATGTGAAGAACTTCTTATTAATTAACATGACCCAGAAAGCAAGAATCATCTGGGTAAGACCAAGCGCTGTATAGTTTCCTTCAAAGAAGGAAGGCAGCGGCCAGTTCCACATGTTATGGCCCATGGAAATATACATCAGCGCTAACAGAATCACGATGGACTTGATCAGTCTTTTCTTCAGCAGCGGTGTTGTTCTGTCTTTCAATGCGTCTTCTTCCGCTGCCAGTTTGGCACTGGCGCTTTCTGTCTGGGCAGCCGCATCCTTCGGCTTTGCTCCATAGCCTGCCGCTTCAACAGCAGCGACAATGTCACCGGGTTTGGCAGTACCTTCAACGCCCATGGAATTGGTCAGCAGAGAAACCGAACAGGATGTGACACCGGGCACTTTGGACACAGCCTTTTCTACTCTTGCCTGACATGCCGCACATGACATGCCTGTAACAACATATTGTTCCATTAAATCTCAATCCTCTTTCTATTTCATCAGCTTCTGCAGAAGCTCAACAAGATCATCCACTGCTTTCTCATCACCGGCTTTGATGTCATCCACAACACAGCCTTTGATATGACAGCCAAGCAGAACCTTGTTGAAACTGTTCAATGCACTCTGTACTGCCGACACCTGTACCAGGATATCCGGACAGTACATATCGTTTTCCACCATCCTTTCGATGCCTCTGATCTGTCCTTCCGCACGCTTCAGTCTGGTTAATAACTTCTTTTTATCTTCTTCAGACCTGTGTGTATGTCTTACCTCTGTCTCACTCATTGCATACCTCCCAGGGGTTTATCTCCTGTACGGCATAGTTATATACCCCTTAGGGTATCATGTCAACACATATGCACAGTGATTCATATATTTTCTGCCAAAAAGAAAAACTGCCATGGTTTACACAGCAGTTTCAGATTCTCTGTTTATGATGTTCCTGTTTTATCTGATACAGCTTCTGATCCGCAGCAGCAATCACATCAGCGATACTCATATTCGGCTCATAGCGGACAAAGCCGTAGGACATCGTGATATCATAAGGCTTCTGCTTTACTTCCTTTTCCTTCTTCAGCTCTTCTTCAATCGCTTTCTGCATCTTTTCACAGCAGTCGTCTCCTTCTGTTCTGGAAAAGACAATGAACTCATCACCGCCATAGCGCGCCGCTACACTGCTGCGATCGATCCTGCCCGTTGCCTTTGCGATGGAGCGGGAAGCAATCAGGAGTGCTTCATCTCCTTCCGGATGTCCGTAGGTATCGTTGATCGCTTTAAAATAATCGATATCCATGATCATGACATAAAGATTTTCTTCCGGCTTCAGATCATCGATTGCACTCTGCAGCTTGACCACAAATCTTCTGCGGTTGTTGAGCTGAGTCAATGGATCCAGAGAGATCAATGTGGACGCAGCTTTCATGGACATATATTCAATAATTGCAGTAACCGCACAGCAGAGTACCGGAATCTTAGGATAGTAATACTGGGATATACCTGCTAAGGCCGGAGGAAACGGCAGACAGATGAAGGAACGCAGTGTATCTTTATCCGCAAAGTGTTCTTTCTGAAAGCTTGCCCGCAGGGCTACAAAGACAGCCATAACTATATAGGAGTAGCCGAAAACGTAATTCAGAAGAAACAGCGGACCTCTTTTATAGGTATGATCGGATATGCCAAACAGAAACGGTATCTTCCAGTTAATGAGCAGCAGTATAACCGCCGCAATCAGCATCCCGCTCCACTTCCAGATATCCTTCCGATGATTCACGAATTTATTATTCACCAGGTTCTGTGCATGAATAAACCAGGCAAAGCTCATCACACCAACGGAAAAGAAATACGCATCCTTGATCAGAAGATATACCCATCTGATCATGGGAATTGCCGCATAATCCATCAGAACAATCAGTGTATCCGATGCAAAAACAGCACAGGCAGAAAGAAGAGCCCGGTTGAAATCTTCCTGGTTTTTCAGCCGGATGCTGTCATGGGATCTTCGTATCACCTGCAGCAGAAGAAGAATACAGAAAAGATTTACTTCTGTATACATGACCAGATACGGAATGTCTCCCCGTGCCAGCTGGTTCCGGATGACGGTATCAAAATAAATCATCTTTTATCCTCAGCGTCATTATTAATTTACATCGATTTAAGACCATGTACCATAATTTCATGAACATAAACGCTTTTCTGTCCTTTTGCCGGCAGCTATGCTTTGTTTTAGAATGGATTCAGAAAAAGGAGGGCGTAAGTATGAAATGCAGATACTGTGGTAAAGAACTTCCCGAAGAAAGCCTCTTCTGTATCTACTGCGGCAAACCGACACAGCAGAAACCAGAAGAATTCGCCGAACCGATTGATGATGAACCAGTGCCAGTCAATGAACTGGAAGAGAAAGAAGAATCTGACATACCCGAACATTCTGAAGAAACAGATCATGGCGACACAGACAATTCGACGGAGCCTGAAAAGCCGGAGGATATGGAACAGAAAGAAGCAGATCAGCCTGAAACAGCCGAAGAATCTGCTGAACCTGACACTTCAGAAAAAGAAAAAGTCTCTGATCAGACATCAGGCACAGGCAATGAAAAAGAAACTGCTGAGGAACAGCCTGCTGAAGAAAAGAAAGAAGCTGAAACAGAAAGCTGTACACATTCTGCTGATGCAGAGCCAAAGACAGAAAAGAAGAAAAAACATAAGATTCATCTTTCTGATGAGCAGAAGAAAAAAGCAAATGTCTTCACGGCCTGGTTGAAAGAAGAAGGGAAGGCAATGCTTTCGATCTTCCACCATCCGCTGACATCTGATGCGGAACTCTCCGGCCTGATCATTCCGGCTTCCATATTCATTCATACGCTTTATCTTTATCGGATCGGTTCCGGTCTCTTCTATGAAGTTGTCCATGCCGTCGCGGAATCCGTAGGTGCGCTTGTAATGTCCATGTACGGCCTGACCAGTTTCTCCCGCTCTGATATTAATCATCTGCTGAAGAACTATGACTATTCTTACTGGAACTGCTTTGGCTGGGGCGTATTGCTGAGTGCTGCCCTGCTTGGCATCTGTATGCTTTCGGCATGGTTTGAGGAGGAAAAGCCTTCCTTCCACACCGTATGGCTGAAAGCCGCCAAGTGGATGTTTATTCCGGAGCTCTGCCTGTTAGCCGCATCTTTTACAGCAAAGTTTTCCTTTATACTGACATTGCTGATTACGCTGTTTGCCCTGAGTTTTCTGCTTGTCTATCTCATTACTTCACTGAACAGCGGCAGAATGAATCCATATGCCAAGGCTGTTTTCATTGCCTGTACGATTCTGATGGTGATCATCATTGTGGTATGGGGAACATGGTCTTCTATTGCCAGGACCCTTTCAAGCATAGCCAGCAGCACAAATATCTGGGGCTGATCATTCAGGCATACCTTATACAGAGAACTGCATCAGCAGTTCTTTTTTACAGCAAAGCAAAAGGTCCAGGATATTGATCCCGGGCCTTCTTTTACGCCTTGCCTTCTACTTCTCAACAACAAACTTCAACAGTTCCTTCGCTGCTTCATCAATACCGTGATTTCCTTTATCCGGCAGACCAAGGCAGGTATAGACTTCACCTAAAGGAATATTTTCTTTAACGATCTCAGCAAAAATCTGATCAATCAGAGCAGAACACTGTTCCTGTCTCTGCATCGGTCCAAACGGATTGGCAAAGAAAGTTGTAGAGAGTCCTTTTTCCTGCGTAGTGCCAAGGGCAAAGCGCTTGCCCTGCACAAATGTTTCTTTGGCTTCCTTTGCATCATTAAACAGATGCATGCCTCTTTTATCATCATAGTTATTGGCATACAGCAGGCAGTCAATCGGATGTTCCTTCACAACGGTCTTATATGGTGCTGCCGGCATGACAACACGGGCGTTCTTCCTTTCCGGATTGAAGAAGATGGAACGATCCAGTTCTTTATAGGCAGTTGCCTGATCCAGATCATCGAGACGTACAAAAGCACCAATTTCTGTTCCTTCTGCTCTCAGCTTTCCATCCTCATTAATATGGATAGTTCCCATATCATCAAAAACAGTTTCCTGGTGGTCAATCAGGTCACTTGCCATTTTGGACAGAGCTTCCAGAGTTTCAGATTTGCCGGCACCGGAATCGCCCATGAACATGAGTCCTTTCTTTCTGCCGTCTTTCAGATACAGGTTGACCATAGCTCCATGAATCGGCAGCCAGCCTCTTTCCATCATGACCAGGTTATGCAGCGTCAGCATGGACTTCTTAGTATAACCGAAGTAGTCGATTTCTTCAGAAGCAGATGTCTTGCCAACCCAGATGCCGTTTTTCTCATCATGGTAGAACACGGTATCCTTTGTGCCATCCGGATTGCCAAACAGCAGGATCGCATCCGGCTTTCTGTGACAGTCTTCTTCTCTTGCCAGCTGGAACAGACCGCTAGTCGCAACACAGGAGCTCATGTAATCCTTATGGAAGTACACATACATCAGTACTTCACCAACCCATGCCGGATAGCAGAACCAGTCATCCGGACTGCCTTTGAAATCTTCAATCGGGTTATGGTCATGGTCCTTGAATACATTGGTTCTCTTATTGGATTTGGTATGAATAATCAGCGGTGTTCTGACCATGATAGTATGGACAAAAGCAATTTCTTTCAGAGCACTGTATTCTTCCGGACAGTCCCACTGATACTGCTCCATCAGTAATGAGGCATTGGTGCCTGCCTGCAACTGGCGGTACATGTTATCGGCTACGCCGGTAATCTTGCGGGACAGTGTACGGAACAGATCACGGGCAGCACTGTTGATCTTGCTCTCCACATTCATGAAGGAATTGGTCTGATAACTGTCTGCGTTCTGGGTATACAGCAGAGAATAGCGCTGGTGGCTGTTCCACCATCTGTACATGTCTTCAACAACCTCTTCCAGTTTATCAGGGAACTTTACATAGGGCAGATCTGTCTGTTTGATGTTCATCAGAGTAATCAGACGCAGTGTGTTTCTGAGATCTTCCTTTACCTTTTTATCATCTCTGCCGCCGGCATAAAGAAATTCACGGATGTCTCTGCGCTCTGTCTTGAGATATTCCAGATAATGATCGATTAATGTATTGAATAATTCAGAATCAAACAGCTGATCACTGGATGTCACAAATTCTTTCGAATAATTCAGAACAACTTCATTGTCATGGTAATAAACGGCTTCCTGCATACGTACCTCCTTTTTGTGTAGTTAACTTAACTATGCCAGTTTTTTCCGCCTCTTAACAAGGCACATAAACGATATTCTGTATTTTGATGTGACAAAATAAAAAGCATGTCGCATCAAAACGGCATGCCTTCATGACTTTTCAGTCTTTATACATGTTATAGACAAGGGATA
This sequence comes from Solobacterium sp., assembly GCA_022644565.1. Classification (GTDB taxonomy): domain Bacteria; phylum Bacillota_I; class Bacilli_A; order Erysipelotrichales; family Erysipelotrichaceae; genus Bulleidia. Next base: position 27,513 of record JALCHG010000010.1, read on the forward strand.
CAGGCTTATGTCCAAGAATCGAGTTGATTGTTGTGGCAATCATATCTGCTACAGACAGAACTGTAATCTTTGTTGTTTTTGCTTTCTTCTCGTCGCTTAACGGAACCGTATCTGTGATGACCATTTCCTTGATCGGAGAATTTTCAATCTTCTCAATTGCATCTCTGGAGAAGACGCCATGTGTGATAGCTGTATAGATTTCCTTGGCGCCATGTTTCTTGAGGATTTCGCATCCGGCTACCAGAGAACCTGCGGTATCACAGATATCATCCACAACGACACATGTCTTGCCATCCACATCACCGATTACATTCTGTGCCTCTACCATGTTCGGCTTCGGTCTTCTCTTATCAATGATGGCAATCGGTGCATCCAGAATATCGGCCAGTCTTCTGGCTCTGGTAACGCCGCCATGGTCAGGAGAAACAACAACCAGGTCATCTCTTCCTTCAAACTTCTTCTTGAAATACTGTCCGATCATCGGAACGGCAGTCAGATCATCAATCGGGATATCAAAGAAGCCCTGAATCTGTGCCGCATGCAGGTCGAAGACGACAACACGATCAGCTCCGGCAACCTGCAGCAGATCTGCTACAAGCTTTGCGGTAATCGGCTGGCGCGGCTTTGCTTTTCGATCCTGTCTTGCATAGCCGTAATAAGGCATGATGACATTGATTTCACCGGCAGAAGCGCGCTTGCAGGCATCAATGCATACAAGAACTTCCATCAGCCGGTCTGTTACAGGGTTGCATGTACTCTGTATGATGAATACAGAACGTCCACGAACTGACTCCTGCGGTTCAACCAGGATCTCACCGTCAGCGAAGTGTTCTACTTTGATCTTGCCTAAAGGCAGATTCAGATCCTGACATACTGCAGCTGCCAGATCTGTACTGGAAGTCAAAGCGAATACAACAGTATCTTTTACCATCCTTGTCCTCTTTTCCTCTTTTATTCAGATGTTAAGGTGCTAAAGCCCTCGACTATCCTAGCAACCTTAAACGTTTACGTCAATGTAAAAACAGTGCTCTTATTCTGTTATTTTCTGATCACGCACCATCGTGCCGGGCATGACAGCAGCTCCGTCTTCCACCACTGTTTTTCCATATAAATAAGTATTTGGATAGATTGTTACATCATGTCCGATCTTTACATATGGTCCGATGTAAGTGAAGCGCGGATCGATCATCGTCACGCCTTCCTTCATCCATTTCTGATTGATGCGGGCCGAAAGATACTGTCCTGCCTCTGCTAAAGCCGCATTGTCATTGACGCCTTCCACTTCATGCCAGTCATCACAGTTTACCGCAATGACTTTCCTGCCAAACTGCTGCAGAATTTCAACCAGATCCGTCAGGTAGTACTCATGCTGGGCATTATCATTGGTGATGTGCTTCAGGCCTTCAAACAGCACTTCTGTTTTAAAGGCATAGATGCCCGTATTGATTTCACGTACCTTACGCTCTTCTTCACTGGCATCTTTATATTCTACAATTTTCTCAACCGTGCCGTCTCTTCTTCTGATGACCCGACCATATGCGCCGTTATCATCCGGCACTGCCGTCAGAACACACATATCCGCATTCTGCAGTGAATCATACATCATGGCATATGTCTCACTTCTGACACAGGGACAGTCGCCGCTGGCCACTACAGTAATACCTGTTTCATTTTCCAATTGTCTTGCCTGCATGACCGCATGTCCGGTACCTAACTGCGGCTCCTGCAGAGCAAATTCGCACTGTCCTGCCAATGCCTTTTCTACTTCTTCATGACGATAGCCGACCACCGTGACGATCCGCTCTGCCCCTGCTTCTTTCAGGGAATGAATAACCAGAGATGCCATCGGTTCATCCAGCACTTTATGTAATACTTTGGGCTGAACCGACTTCATGCGTGTGCCTTTGCCGCCAGCCATGATGATTGCATTTCTCATATAAGCCTCCTGCCGGAACTATTATATCCACCCTCCGGGGAGAAAGAAAATATCCACTTAGTAATCACCCCTGTCCCGTTATTTCAGAATTCTTTCTACACTTATATTTTACTGTCCTAAACTCTCTGTACACTTCTTTTTCTTTGTTCCTATAATGAAAGAAGAAAGATATTTCGGAGGATATCATTTTATGCTTTACGAAGAACAATTTTTATCGTCCAACGGCCGTGATCAGGTCCAGTACTGGATTTTTGTGCCGGCGGCAAAGCCTAAGGGAATCATTCAGCTGGTTCATGGCTTCGGTGAACATGCCCGCAGGTATCTGCTGATGATTGCCCAGTATGTCTCAGCAGGCTATATCGTAGCCTGTGATGACCATGTCGGTCATGGCAAGACAGCTATCGTCAACAACACCTGGGGTGACTGGGGTGACGGCGGATTTGAAACCATGGTGAAAGATGAAAAGCTTCTCAAGGAAGAAGTGGAAAAGAAATATCCAAATCTGCCTTACTTCATGTTCGGCCATTCCATGGGCTCTGTCATCACAAGAGAATTCATGGCCAGATGGGGAAATGAACTGAAAGCAGCGACCATCTGCGGTACATGCGGCGACTTTCCGACGGCGGAAGCAGAAAAAATGCTGAAAGAAGATATTGCCAATGGAAAAGCAAAAGAAACTGATGCCAATGCCTTAGGTATTGCCATGGGCTGGATGGGTGAAAGATGCGGTGAAATCAAATACGGCAATGAATGGATCTGCTCTGATCCTGATGTACAGTATGACCACGCCTATGATCCATTTGATGCTTTTACAAAGCCGACCACAAATCAGTCATTCCTCTACTTCCTGGAAATGATTGACGATGTCAAAGGGACAGAATGGGCGGCAAAGGTTCCACATGATCTGCCGATCTACAGTATTGCCGGCGATCAGGATCCGTTCGGTTCTTATGGTGCAGGACCGTATCTTGTTGACAAGTGGCTTCATGACACAGATCATAAGGTAAAGACACAGGTGTACAGCGGCTACAGGCATGAAATTCACAACTATAAGGATATCGGTCATACCGTTGTCGAACGTGTCGTTGCCTTCTTTGATGAAAACGCCTGAAGCAGTGTATTACATTTAAAAAAAGAAGGAGACTGCATGTATGGATATGCCATGCCTGCATTCTCCTTTTCGTCTTGTTCAGCGAGCCAGAATTTTTGTCTTTCTGACAAAAAACTTATGGGTATGGAAGAGATCGGCTGCTTCTTCTACCAGCTGATGGTTCTTCGTAATACCAAACACTGTACTGCCTGACCCGGACATCAGTACGCCGTCAAAGCCAAGCTGTCTCAGACCTTCTTTAACCTGTCTGATTTCAGGAACCAGCTGCAGGGCTGCATCTTCCAGAGAATTGCCCAGACTGTTAAGAATACCATCATAGTCATTCTGCACCAGTGCTTCATGCATCTTCATGCAGTCAGGGTGCATCGGTTCGGTGGGGTCACATAATGAAAAAGCTTCTTTGGTGGAAACACCTCTTCTGGGTTTAACCAGAAGAAGTTCAAAGTCAGGATGACAGACAAACGGAGTGATCTTTTCCCCGATTCCCTGTACATAGGCCGGTCTCGACTGAATGCAGAACGGCACATCCGCACCAACTTCCCGGGCACAGTCAATCATTTCATCCAGCGTCATATTCAGTCTCAGCATCCGGTTCATCATCCGGATCGCTGCTGCCGCATCAGCACTTCCTCCCGCCAGTCCGGCACGGGTCGGAATGTGTTTCTGCAGCTTGCAGGCAAATTCGTTTTCAAAGCCATAGCGGCTGCGCAGCACATTGATTGCTTTGATCACCGTATTTTTCTCATTAACCGGAATATAGCTGCGGTTATTGCACAGGGTTGTTTCTTCAGCCGGTGTCATTTCCAGCACATCATAGAAGTCTACCGGAACCATGATCATTTCCAGCTCATGATAACCGTCATCTCTTCTGCCTTTGACATTCAGACAGAGATTGATTTTCGCATATGCACGTTCTTTCATCGTAAAGCCTCGTAGAGTCTGCGCAGTTCTTCCTGTCCCATGGACTGTGCTCTTGTCTTTGGAGAAATACCTGCTTTCTGCAGTGCTTCATCTGCCTTTGTGCCATCCTGCAGATATTCCTTCAGATTATTGTAGATCGTTTTTCTTCTCTGTTTGAAGCAGCCTTTCAGAAAAGCAAAGTAAGCCGCTGTCTCTTCCTGTGATTCCTGTACATCATCACGGCGGGAAAACTGGATAATGACAGAATCGACTGCCGGGGAGGGATTAAACGATCTGGCCGGCACATTGAACAGCTTCTTTACCTGGTAAAGATACTGTCCTTCCACACTCAATGTACTGTAAGCGGAACTGTCCGGCAGTGCCGCAAATCTTTCTCCTACTTCTTTCTGAACCATCACGGTAATATAGCGGATTGAAGCTTCTTCAAAGAGCTTGAAGAGAACTGGTGTAGTGATGTAGTAAGGCAGATTGGCACAGACAGACACGGAACCGTATACTTTTTCAAGACGTCCGGTTACTTCTTTAAGATCACATTTGAGGAAATCCTGCCAGATGATTTCCACATTGTCATACGGTGACAGTGTATCTGCTAATACAGGCTTCAGCGCTTCATCCACTTCATACGCTGTCACGTGCTTAGCATGCAGGGCCAGCTGTTCCGTCAGAGAACCAATGCCGGGACCTATCTCAATCACAGCGCCTTCACAATGTGACGCTTCCGCACACTTTTCTACGATCACCGGATCAACCAGAAAATTCTGGCCATAGCCCTTCTTGGCATGCAGGCTGTACTGTTCCAGTATTTCCTTAGTCCGGGATGGCGTTGATATGTATCTTGTCATGAGAGTACCTCTTCCAGCTTTGTGCGGCTGATACCCAGGCAGTTCAGGCGATGGCACATGGCCTTTGCGGAACCATAGCCGATATGCAGGGTATTGCCGACCTTTTCTCTTTTTCTTGCACTGTCGCTTCTTCCATTCAGTCCCAGTTCATACAGATCCATCATCGTTATTCTTTCTGTCGGTTCTTTTACAATCGTCACTGTATTGGATAACGCTTCTTCCAGCGCCTCATAGGACGCATGTTCCACACCGACTTTCTTTGCGGTTCTGGCTTTTTTCTTATCAATGAAGGCATTCTTACATCCATCGACTTCCGCATTGATCTTTGCACGGGTCTGATTGCCCGGGGCATCCGGATCTGTGAAGATGATAACGCCTCTTGCCCGCTGTACTCTCTGGATCAGATTCAGCACCTCTTTTCCAAGGTGCGTTCCATTTGTCTCAATGGTATCGCAGTCATAGTAAAGCTTCAGATTAGCAGTATCATTCTTTCCTTCTACAACAATGACTTCCTGAATTCTTTTCTTATTCTCCATTCAGAAACCTCTCATAGTTGGCATAGACCGTATCCGCCATATGCTCTTCTGAAACACCTCTGACTTCTGCCATCTTACGGAGAATATAAGGGATGTTGGAAGGTTCATTACGGGTGCCTCTGACCGGTTCCGGTGCCATATAGGGACAATCTGTTTCGGTCAGAAGATATTTTTCATCAATCGCAGAAGCGACTTCTACTGCATGTCTTGCGTTTTTAAAGGTTAGTGCCCCACCTAAAGCAATATAATAGCCGAGTTTATTGAATTCCTTTGCCATTTCCTTTGTGCCTGAGAAACAGTGCAGCAGTCCTTTATGGTGATGTGCATTCATGATGTCAAATGTATCCTGCATCGCATCCCGGCTGTGTACAGCCACCGGCTTATCCAGTTTCTTTGCCAGATCCATCTGTGCCGTGAATACTTCACGCTGTCTTTTCCTGATGCCGGGATCTTTCTCCCAATGGTAGTCCAGACCCATTTCACCTAGAACGGATACCTCTTTCAGCTCTGCATCTTTCAGAAACTGATTCCATTTTTCGTCTGTCAGTTCTCCCACATCTTCCGGGAAAACTGCACAGGCTGTTTTGTAGCGATAGGAATCTCTCTGACAGAAATCAATAGAACGCATCGTGTCTTCATGATTCAGACAGATGATCAGCATTCTGTCTACATGTGCCTGCACCGCTCTGTCTACAACACCTTCAAAGTCATCTTTGAACGCTTCATCAAAGATATGTGCATGTGTATCTACATAATGCATATTACTTACCCAGGCAGAACCGACTGAAGATCTCATCCAGAAGATCTTCTCTGCTGCCCTCTCCCATAATTTCTCTCAAATCATGCCAGGCATCTTCCAGATCAATCGTAATCAGATCCAGTTCCTGCCCCTCTTCCAGAGCATTGACAGCATCCTGCATGGATTTCTCTGCCTGCATGGCAAGTCCGATCTGTCTTTCATTGTTCAGCGTATCCTGCTTCACGGCAATCAGACCTTTTTCATACATCTTCCCGATTTCATCAATCAGACACTGAATATCCCCATTGACGGCACTGACGGATAAAGCATGCTCTGTATGTGCAATATCTTTCTTGTTATAAACAACAATACGCTGTCTGTTTTCTGTCATCTTCAGCAGCTCTTCATCTTCTTCCGTCAGATCTTCGGACCCATCCAGAACAACGATTACAAGTGATGCCTTTTCCAGTGCTTTCAGCGATCTCTGAATGCCGATCTGTTCAACCTTATCATTACTTTCATGAATACCGGCCGTATCGATCAGATTCAGGGTAATGCCGCCCAGTCTGACTCGTCCTTCCACTAGATCTCTTGTTGTGCCGGCCACATCCGTAACAATCGCTTTATCTTCTTTCAACAGTGCATTCAGCAGAGAACTCTTGCCAACGTTTGGACGGCCGAGAATGACTGTATCAATACCTTCTTTGATTTCAATGGAAGCTTTCGCTGTTTCTATCAGTGTATGAATTTCCTTCAGAAAACGATGGCCCGCCGGCAGAATTTCTTCTTTGGTCAGCTGATGTACATCATCATATTCCGGATAGTCAATATTCACTTCAATATTGGCAATCATCTGAGTCAGTTCTTCACACAGCGGATCCAGAACCTTTTTAACCGAACCTTCCAGCGCATGCAGGGCACTTCTGGCATTGTTCTCATCCTCTGCCCGGATCAGATCATTGACACTCTCTGCCTGAGCCAGGTCCATTTTGCCGTTGAGAAACGCCCTTTCAGTAAATTCACCGCGTTCTGCCATCCGGATGCCGGCTTCTCCGAGTACCAGCGACAGAACTCTTCTTGTGATATATAAACCGCCATGGCAGCATATCTCTACGCTGTCTTCTCCGGTATAGGAATGCGGTGCCCGGTACACATTGATCAGCACCTGATCTACCGCTTCCTCTCCATCATGAATCAATCCATAGTGAATGGTATAACCCTTCGCTTCTGTTAAATCTTTACCTGTCAGATGGCTTACTGCCGTCAGTGATTCCGGTCCGGAAATACGTATCATGGATACTGCTCCCATGGCATTCGCTGTGGCAATTGCTGCAATCGTATCTTCTTTCATAATCAATACCTTTTACTGCATTCTACATCAAAACCCTTCATATATAAAAAAGGATGAAACATTCCGCGCATCATCCTACAATAAAGCTATGAACAGATACCATCTTAAACCTTCCCTTGCAAAAGCCATGCATGAATGCGGCTATGAAACCCTGACCCCGGTACAGGAAAAATGCATTCCGCTTCTTTTAACCGGAAAGCAGCTTGCTGTACAGGCGGAGACCGGAGCTGGCAAAACAGCAGCTTTTCTGATCCCGGCGCTTGAAATGTGTGATCCAGCAGACCGCCATATCCAGACGCTGATCATCGAACCATCACGTGAGCTGGCTTTACAGACAGAAACAGAAACAAAACGGCTGTCCGCCTATACTGCCATTCATTCTTCTGCCCTTGTCGGAGGCTTGTCCATCCGCAAGCAGATCAACCGGCTTCATCAGGGTGTACAGGTGATCACGGCAACCCCGGGCAGACTGCTGGATCTTTTTCAGCAGGAAGAACTGGATCTTTCTCAACTGAAACTTGTGGTTCTGGATGAGGCAGATCAGATTCTCTCTACCGGACAGAAAGAAGAAACGGCAGAAGTACTGATGCACTGCCATTGCCAGATGGCTCTTTTCTCTGCAACTGTCAATGAGGATGTATGTGATTTCATGACGGGTGAATACATGGATATTGTCATGAATCCAACCAGGCTTAATACAAGACTTGCTTCGTATTACATTCAGACAGAGCAGAAGAAAGAAACACTGGTCAGCCTTCTGACCCATCTTGATATCACTTCAGCCATCGTCTTTGTGAAATACAAGGATGAGACAAACGAACTTGCCAGCGAGCTCAATCATCATGATATTCTCTCATCCCCTTTCTCTTCATTTTACCAGGAACGGACCCGGCTCAGGATCATGGATGAATTCCGGTCGGGAAAGATCAGAGTGCTGATCGCTACAGACGCAGCGGAAAGAGGCCTGGATCTGCCGGATGTTTCTCACATCATTCACTATGACCTGCCGCAGGACTATGCCTCTTTCATTCATCGTTCCGGCCGTTCCGCGCATCAGTTCAATTCCGGTACTGTTCTGGTTCTGATGAACACCCAGGATACGCTCTCACCGCTCGGCAGAAGTCTGCTCAGAATCTGTCAGCCATTTATCATGCCGGAAGAAACAAAAGCTGATCTTTCCAGGCCTCTTATGAAAGAGGAAAAGAAAGCACCGGCTGTAACGACTGTTCTTTTAAGAGCAGGAAAGAAACAGAAAATGCGCCCGAAGGATATCATCGGCGCACTCTGTACTTACTATGACTTCAGGGAAATCGGTGTCCTGGACATTCAGGATAACTACAGTACTGTTACCATTCTCAAAGATGATCCGGATATTCTCAACCGGCTTGCTGATCTGAGTGTAAAAGGAAAGCATGTCCGGGTTGAGCCTATAAAAAATTCTCATCTTTAGCGGCAGCTCAGGCAGGGTCAGCCGCGATGTAACCGTTTTGCAGTTGTTAATCAGCCTGGAAAGCTGTGTCCGCAAAAAATGTGTCGAACAGGATGTGGATGTGATCCTTATCGGTATTCATCTCAATGATCTTCGACTTCCAGTACTCCTCAATGACAGACCTGCTGATTTCCAAAAGTCTGTCGTTCAGCTTTCCGGTAATAACGGGATGACGATATTCAGTGACGACAGCCAGGCAGAAGTCCTGATGCAGACGTGGGGTATTTATCGTGCTGCCGTTGCTTACATCATCGACTTTCTTTCTCCGCATTGAGATACTGTAAAGGCAAAAGACTATGCGAACGAAAAACGATCTTTGCTGAGACTCTGATTCACTCAACGAAAGATCGTCGCTTTATGTGATTCTGATCAGAAGTTTTACAAGCTGCCATCTTACATGAGACGAGCTGCTATATCCACGGCTATCCGCAAGCATTCCGCCCGAGATCTCATGCGAGTAAGACGGATCATCATATGGGTTATGAGGCGCGTATGCGTCACGTAACTGCAGGCCGTCGGTTTCTCAGGTGAGATAAAAGTCTAAAGGAACACAGGCCTCTGGAAGAAGCCCAGGCTGTAGTCTGCAGGACTTAGTGGGGAGGTTCACTGTGCATAGCCGTTTATTACATATTGTCTATTTACTCTGTGGCAAGCGGCATCTTGTGATCCGGTGCCGGGAAAGCTTCATTCAGCTTCAGCCACTCTGTATGTGTGAACTTCAGATCCAGAGCTTTCAGATTTTCTTTAACATGCTTCACAGAACCGGCTTTGACAATGGTACAGACATCCGGATTCTGCAGAACAAATCCAAGCATGACGGTACACGGACTGACATGATGTGCCAGCGCAATCCGTCTGATAACAGGATGCGAGATAATGCTTTCACGCTGTGAAGCATCATGGGCAAGCGGACAGTATGCCATCGCCTTCATATCATGTTCTTTGAGCCATGGCAGCAGGTCATATTCAATGCCTCTTGCACCGATGTTGTACAGTACCTGATCGACCATACAGTCTCCGCCGCCCACCGCCGCAACTTCTTCCATATCTGCTGTGTCAAGATTTGATACACCCCAGCTTCTGATCATGCCGTCAGCCATGAGCTCATGCATACATGATACGGTTTCTTCATAGGGAACATCTTCATGCCAGTGCAGCAGATACATATCAAGATAATCCGTACCGAGACGGCGCAGCGATTTTTCACAGGAGATGAATATATTCTCACGATCCGCATGCCAGGGATAGACTTTGGAGACGATAAACAGCTGTTCCCTTCGAAAAGGACGGATGGCTTCGCCAATAAGTTCTTCTGCTTTTCCTTCCCCATACATTTCAGCTGTATCAATCAGGTTCATGCCATGTTCAATGCCGCAGCGCAACGCTTCAATCTCATCTTTCCGGGTATCGGGATTTTCTCCCATATTCCATGTTCCCTGTCCCAGTATGGGAAGGAATATGTCATTCTTCAGCCGTATCGCCCTCATCTTTCCTCCTCTTTGAGAATCTGTATCTCACTGACTTTTCTGTCTCCGTCCATCTTTTCCAGAACAAAACTGGAAATCAATACCGGTTCTTTTTTATGCCAGGGGAAATATTCCTGCAATTCTCTCTCCAGAGAAAATCCCGCTTCCATTTTAGTATTTTTGCAGATATATGTACCAGCCGGCAGACACATAAAGTCTTTTCTGTTCCGCCCCGGCCGCATCACCCGGATCATTGCCAGTATTTTTCTTTTGCTTTTCTCTTTTCCATATGTAATATAGGCACCGCCTGGGAATAGAGTATTGCCATAGTCTTTCTGATGACGGGCAAACAGCTCTATCATCTTATCAATTACTCCTGCCTTGGGATCATAATGCCAGTCAATTTCAGCCGTATCGTACCATCGCTCCGGGAGCACTCTTTCATAAACACCGGTCTCGCTGCTGTACTGCTGGTTTGATTCAATTTCCTCCATTGTCTTTTCGGCAACAGCCAGCTTATTCTTCATATCACGGATTCTGTCTTCCAGTACGGATGTGCCTTCCTGGATCACTCCTTTGAGATCAAATGAATTATCGTGCATGAACTTCTCGAGATGCTTCAGCGGGATGTCCAGCGATACGCAGAGCTGAATCGCATCCAGCACCGCAAGCTGCTCTGGAGAATAGTAGCGATAGTGGGTCTTTGGATCAACAGCAGCGGGTTTGAGAAGACCGAGTTTTTCATAGTAGTGAAGGGATCCGATACTGATTCCTCTTAATGAGGCAAACTGATGTATAGTCAGATAATGATCCATCATTGCGTCGCCTTTCTTTACGAATACAGGAATTTGCAATATGTCTATTGACTCTACTATTGTATCAGAGTTTATATTTTTACATATCCGTTTTTTAACGGCAGGAGGGATCGATGTTAAAACTGTTTCGATACTTTAAGAAAAAAGATGTCGGTCTGGTCCTCATATCCATATGCTTTACGGCATTATGTGTTTATGCAGATCTGACCATTCCGGATTATATGAGTGATATTACCCGGCTGATTGAAACATCCGGCACGGAGATGTCGGATATTCTTTCCATAGGCGGTAAGATGCTTGCCTATGCACTGCTTTCCATGGCTTCATCCATTGTCGTCTGTATCTGTGCTTCGACGCTGTCCAGTGATTTCTCGGCAAGACTGAGAGACATGCTGTTCAAAAAGGTACAGAGCTTCTCGATGAATGAGATCGGACATTTCTCTACATCCAGTCTGATTACCCGTTCTACCAACGATGTAACGCAGATTCAGATGTTTATTGTTCTAGGCCTGCAGATGCTGATCAGGGCACCGATCATGGCAGTATGGGCCGTCTTTAAGATCGTCGGACAGGCATGGCAGTGGACGCTGGCTACCGGCATTACCATTGTGCTGGTGCTGGCAGCGGTTATCATCATTCTGCAGTTTGCCGTACCGAAGTTCAAAATCATGCAGAAGCTCACAGACCGTCTCAATACAGTCACACGTGAAAACCTGACCGGTCTGAGAGTGGTCAGAGCATACAATGCCGAAGGCTATCAGGAAAACAAGTTTGAAAAAGCCAATGCAGATCTGACAGATGCCAACCTGTATGCCCAGCATGCCATGGCATTCCTGATGCCAAGCATCATGTCATCCATCAATGGTCTGACGCTTGTCATCTACTGGATCGGTGCCAGTGTCATTGAAAGTGCTGCACTTGGTTCCAAGATAACTCTTTTCTCTGATATGGTTGTCTTCTCCCAATATGCCATTCAGGCCATCATGTCATTTTTGATGCTGGTCATGATCTTCATGATTCTGCCTAGAGCTTCTGTTGCGGCACAGCGTATCAATGAAGTGCTTGATACACCGCTGACAATTCAGAATGGTACAGAAAAAGACGGTATGGCAGACAAAGAAGGCGAAATCGTATTTGATCATGTCTCTTTCCGCTATCCGGGCGGCCAGGATGATGTCCTGCATGATATTTCCTTTACAGCAAAAAAAGGAACTACGACAGCGATCATCGGGGCAACCGGTTCAGGCAAGTCAACCCTGATCAACCTGATTCCGCGTTTCTACGACACCAGTGAAGGTAGCGTGACTGTCGATGGCAGAAATGTCAGAGATTACGATGAATGCGCACTGCGAAACAGAATCGGCTACATTTCCCAGTCGGCCATTCTGTTTACCGGCACCGTCAGTTCCAATGTAGGATTCGGCGACAATGGCAGACAACCGGCCACGGAAGAAGAAATCAAAGATGCGGTTGAAACAGCCCAGGCTTCTGAATTTGTTGAGAAGATGGACGGCACCTATGATGCCTACATCGCTCAGCTTGGCGGCAACCTTTCCGGCGGTCAGAAACAGCGTCTTTCCATTGCCAGAGCCATTGCCCGTAAACCGGAAATTCTGATTTTCGATGACTCTTTCTCCGCTCTTGATTACAAGACTGACAGTATCCTGCGTAAAGAACTGGATGAAAAGTGTTCTGACACAACCCGTATCATTGTAGCCCAGCGTATCGGTACCATCCGCAATGCGGATCAGATTCTGGTCCTGGAAGATGGAAAGCTTGCCGGAATGGGCACACATGAAGAACTGATGAAGAACTGCACCGTATATCAGCAGATTGCTTTGTCACAGCTCTCCAAAGAGGAACTTGCATGAGTGAAGAAAGAAAAAGAAGAAATGCCGGTCCACACCGCGGACCTGGTGCACCCCATGAAAAGCCGAAAGATCTGACCGGTACATGGAAGAAGATCATCGGCTATAACCGCAAAGACGGCATCTTACTGATTGTTGCCTTATGCTGTGCAGTTGTCGCCACCATATTCACGCTGCTTGGACCGAACAAACTCGGTGATCTGACCAACCTGATTACCGATGGCATTAAACCGGATACAGATAAAATGCAGGAAGTTGTCCAGGACAGTACCGAAAACATGCAGACAAACATGAAGGATCTGACCTCTGTCATCACCGCAAACCTGCAGGATACAGATGCACTTCAGAAAAATATGACTGCAGCGATGGCATCTTCCAGCCTTTCAGCAGAAGATACCAAAGCACTTGCGGCCATGGCTGCTTCCGGAAATATGGATATTACTTCTCTTTCCGATAATGCCCTGGATGTTCTTCTGAATCCGGTCACGGTCAATGATCAGACATTCAGCGGATCTGAGCAGATCGAAGTCATCAATGCGCTGAAGACCATGCAGGATACATCTGAAAAAGATACAGATATCACAGCTTTGACGGACAGCCTTTCCGACAAAGCTGTAGATGCCATTTTCACTGAAATCACTGTAGATGATTTGAAGATCTCTGGTGATGATCAGCTGGAAACATTCAAAGTCCTTTCCAAAATCGATATGAATGATACAGATCAGGTCATGAAGCAATTGGAGAAACTGCCCGATTCTGTCTATGGTCTGATCAAACCTTCCATTGATCTGAACGCTGTCAAGAAGATTGTCATCTTCCTGATCACAATCTACGCTGCCGGCTTTGTCATCAATGCCATGCAGGGATGGATTACCGCATCTGTTACACAGAGACTATCCAAAAAGCTGCGTTCAGACATCTCTGTAAAAATCAACAAGCTCCCCATGTCCTGGTACAACCGCCATTCAACCGGCGATGTCATGTCTGTCGTCACCAACGATGTCGATACGATCGGCCAGAGTATCAACCAGAGCTTTAGTACATTCGTCTCGGCGATTGTGCTGTTCCTTGGCAGTCTGATCATGATGCTGATTACAGATGTGCGCATGACACTGGCAGCAGTTGTCTCCTGCTTCATCGGCTTCATCCTTCTGTTTATCATCATGGGCCATTCTCAGAAATACTTTACTGCCCAGCAGAAAGATCTTGGTGCTCTCAATGGCTACATTGAGGAAAACTACACCGGCCATACCGTCATCAAAGCCTACAACGGTGAAGAAAAAGCAGAGAATACATTCACAAAGCTGAATAACAGCCTGCGCAATTCTGGTCTGAAGGCACAATGTATGGCCGGCCTGATGCAGCCGCTGATGGCCTTCATCGGAAACCTCGGCTATGTTGTTGTCTGTATCACCGGCGGCGTACTGACTTTGAATGGTGATATTGAATTCGGCGTCATCGTCTCTTTCATGCTGTATGTCAGATACTTCACCCAGCCGTTAGGACAGATTGCCCAGTCGCTTCAGTCCATGCAGTCTGCGGCCGCAGCCGGTGAAAGAGTATTCGGCTTCCTGGAAGAAAAAGAAATGCCGGATGAAAGCAATAAGACAGCACATATCAAAAAAGCCAAGGGCTATGTTGATTTCGACCATGTAAGATTCCGCTATGACGGCGCTTCTCATGATGTCATCCATGACTTCTCAGCTCATGTTGAACCAGGGCAGAAGATTGCCATTGTCGGTCCTACCGGAGCCGGTAAAACAACCATGGTCAATCTGCTCATGCGCTTCTATGACCTGGAAGGCGGTGAAATCAGAATAGACGGTATTCCGACTCAGAACATGAAGCGTGAAGATGTTCACTCTCAGTTCTGTATGGTTCTGCAGGACACATGGCTGTTTGAAGGAACGGTCAAAGAGAATCTTGTCTATAACACACCGGATGTCTCTCAGGAAAAGATTGACGATGCCTGCAGGGCGGTCGGTCTGGATCACTTCATCAGAACACTGCCGCATGGCTATGACACCGTACTCAACGATGAAACAGGCCTGTCTGCAGGTCAGAAGCAGCAGCTCACCATTGCCCGGGCCATGATCGCCGATAAGCCGATGCTGATTCTGGATGAAGCAACTTCCTCAGTAGATACCAGAACCGAGCTGCAGATTCAGTCTGCCATGGACCAGCTGATGGAAAACAGAACATCCTTCGTCATAGCCCATCGTCTTTCCACCATCAGGGATGCGGATATGATCCTTGTTGTCAGAGACGGCAACATTGTTGAAAAAGGCACCCATGAAGAACTGCTGGCAAAGAACGGCTTCTATGCTGATCTCTACAACAGCCAGTTCCAGGAGGCATGAAATGAAACACAGATATCTGACTATTGAAAGAGAATATGGTGCCGGCGGTACGGAAATTGCCCGTCTGATCAGTAAAAAGACAGGTGTTTCCTGTTATGGCAGAGAGATCCTTGAACTTGTTTCTAAGAAACACGGCATCTCCATTGAAGACATTGAACGCTATGAAGAATCAGCCAAGTCTTCTCTCTTCTATTCCATCTTTGCGGTCCAGCAGGTCTACAGTACCAAACCTGATATGCTCGACAAGGAAGGACATATCTTTATTGCCGAACAGAACATCATCGAACAGCTGGCGGATTCACACTCTCAGGCTGTCTTCATCGGTCATTGTGCTTCTGAAGCATTAGCAGGAAGAGAAGGTGTCATCAAAGTATTCATCCGCTGTTCCGATGAAGCAAAAAAGAAAAAGCGCATCACGGATGTCTATCATATTGCCCCGGAACATGCTGAAGCAGAACGTCGTTTCTATGACCGCAAGCGTGCCAATTACTACAACATCAACACCGGTCACAGCTGGAAGGATTCTGAAAACTTTGACATCTGCATTGATGATGCCCATCTGTCACCTGAAGAATGCGCCAGCATGCTGAGTACATTCTTCAATGAAGAATAGAGCAATTCCTCCCAGCAATTCATTGCTGGGAGGAATTGTTTTCTTTTTCTCTTTCCGGGGAATGATCACCGCCTTTGCCATCATACTGGTTCTGAATATAACGTTTGATAGTTTCTTTGCTCATGTTGCCAACACTGACAACATAATAGCTTGGCGCCCATAGCTTATCACCCCAGAACATCGCTTTCCTGATTTCCGGATGTGCTTTCAGAAACAGTCTGGCAGACGCTCCTTTCAGGTTTTTTACCACATCAGTGATGCTGTACTTTGGCTTGAAACTGCACAG
>JALCHG010000011.1:0-42813 GCA_022644565.1 Solobacterium sp.
TGTTCTTGGTGAAATAGCAGACCTTTCTGCGTCCCATTCTCTGTTTTCTGAAAGCCATGATATTCTCCTTTTTCTTCAGAACGGCAGATCATTGCCCGTAATGCCTAAGGCATCGCCCGGGTTCTCATCTGTGCTCTGACTGTTATTGTTATTGTTTGAATCGTAGGAATTATTGTAAGACTGGTAGCTGGAACCGCCGTTATAGCTGTTATTGCTGTTATTACTGTAGCTGTTATTGTTTCCATAACCGCCGCCATAACTGTTATTCTGGCTGTAGCTTGCGCTGTTGGAACCATCATTTCTTCTTTCCAGCTCAACGGTATCACAGACAACTTCCGTCACATAGACCTTGCGTCCGTCATTTCCGTCATAGCTGCGGGTCTGAATTCTTCCTTCAACCCCGATGAGCGTTCCCTTCTTACCATAATTGCCAAGGAAATCAGCCGCCTGACGCCACGCTACACATGAGATGAAGTCAGCGGTAGGCTGATTGTTATTCTGGGCATCCTGTCTTGCAAAACGACGGGATACAGCGACAGTGAAGCTGGCAACAGACAGACCGCTGCCTGTCTTTCTGACTTCAACATCACGGGTCAGACGGCCCACCAGAACAACTCTGTTGATATTGATCATTACTTGGACTCCTGCTCAGGAGCTTCGTCACGTGTGATCATGTAACGAACGATGGAAGGGTTGATGCCGAGCAGTCTGTCAAATTCCTTGACGCCTGCGTTGTCAGCTGTGAACTTCACAACAACATAGTAGCCCTTCTTCATATCATCAATCTCGTAGGCAAAATCTCTCATGCCCCACTCATTTGTATCAGTGACCTTGCCGCCCTGATCTGTGATGATCTTGTTCAGATCCTCAATCAGAGCCTTGCGCTTGTCATCCTCAACAGATGCGTTGACGATATACATTACTTCGTACTTTTTCATTCCTGTATACCTCCTTCTGGACTAAACGGCCATTTCTGGCAAGGAGTGGGTTAAAACCACTCGCCGGTAAATCTTATCATTGACGGCCCGTTCTGTCTATAGAAAAATGCAAGAAAAGCAGCCTGTTTACCGGCCGCTTTATGCTCAGGAGATCTGAATCCGATCGTCTCCTTCTTCTTTGAATTCCATGGCTTTGCCGTCCACCTTGTACTTCTTGAGCAGAAAGCACGTCTGGGTGGACAGAATACCATCCAGAGGCGCCAGTCTTGCCCCGACAAAGTCGGCCACTTCCCGCATCGTCTTGCCTTCCAGCTTGACAATGAACTCGGTTGTACCGCTCATCAGATAAAGATCGGTAACTTCAGGCAGACGGGCAATCTTGCTGGCAATGCCGTCATACCCTCTGCCGCCTTCCGGCTTGGCACTGACAAGGATCAGTGCTTCACAATGGTCCTCATTTGTCTTATCCCAGTTGATGACCGTATGGTAGCCGCAGATGACCTTGTTCTTTTCCAGGTAGCTGATCTTGTTTGAAACATCCTCAGGCTTTTCATTGAGGATATCGGCTAAATCTGTAACGGAAGCTCTCGGGTTCTGCTGTAATAAATGAAGCAGCTGTAATTCATCCATGATCGTTTCTCCTTATTTTCTATGATCCTGCAGGAAGGTTTCAATGCGGCGCATGGCTTCCTGTAAATGCTGAAGCGAGTAGGCATAGCTGATGCGGGCGAAGCCTTCACCGCTTTCGCCGAACGCTGTGCCCGGTATGATGGCAACCTGCTGTTCCTTCAGCAGGGTATTGCAGAATTCATCTGATGTTATGCCGGAAGAAGTAATGTCAGGAAAGACATAGAATGCGCCTTTGGGCTCAAAGGTATGCAGGCCCATGGCATTGAGCTTGCGTACACAGTACTGTCTTCTGCGGTCATACTCATCATGCATCTGAAGAATCGCATCATCACAATCCCGCATGGCCACAATACCGGCCGCCTGGGAGGTAGTGGCTGCACACATGATGGCAGACTGATGAATCTTGGTCATGACCGAGATGATTTCCTTCGGACCGGCCGCATAGCCAAGCCGCCATCCGGTCATGGAGAAGGCTTTGGAGAAGCCGTTGACCACTATCGTCTTATCCGCCATACCGGGGAAGGAAGCGATGGATTCATGTGTCCTGCCCCCATAGGTGAGTTCCGAATAGATTTCATCCGACAGCACAATCACATTACGGTCTTTCAGCAGTGCGGCGATCTTTGCAAGGTCCTCATGTTCCAGTACCGCACCCGTCGGGTTATTGGGATAGTTCATGATGATGAGCTTGGTGCGCTCACTCAGCTTTTCTTCGATCTGCTCCGCAGTGACCTTGAAGTCATTTTCCGCTTTTGCCTTGACCGGTATGGCAACCCCGCCGGTCAGCGTAGTCAAGGGATTATAGCTGACATAGGAAGGTTCACAGATCAGCACTTCATCCCCATCAGATACTAACGCCCTTACCGCAAGATCAATGGCTTCCGAGCCGCCGATTGTCACTAAGATATCAGAGATATCATAGGACAGATGGTATTTGCGTTTCAGCCACGCACAGATTTCCTGCCGCAGTTCTTTCATGCCGGCATTGGAGGTGTATTTGGTATGGCCTGCTTCCAGATTGTCAATGGCTGCCTGACGGATCGGCCAGGGTGTGACAAAGTCCGGTTCACCCACACCAAGCGATATGCACTCCGGCATCTCAGCGACAAGATCGAAGAAGCGGCGGATGCCGCTTGGTTTCATGTCTCTTGCACGCTCTGTGATCAGTTTATCGTAATCAGTCATAGGCTTTCCCCTTAATCTTCAGACTTGAGCTCAAAGATCATATCACGCAGAGAGGCAGCTCTTTCAAAATCCAGTTCCTTGGCCGCTTCTCTCATCTCTGTTTCCAGATCAGAAATCATCTTTGCCTTGTCTTTTCTATTCATTTTAGTCTTTTTTGCTATATATTGGGCAGCCATTTCTTTGGTCTCTACACCATGAATGGTTTCCGCAATCGGTTTGATGACAGTATGAGGGGTAATATGGTGGTCCTCATTGTATTTTTCCTGGATGGCACGGCGGCGGTTTGTCTCCTTGATGGCCTTGTCCATGGACTCGGTAATCGTATCCGCATACATGATAACTTCACCATGTTCATTACGGGCGGCACGTCCAATCGTCTGTACCAGCGAACGCTCGGAACGCAGAAAGCCTTCCTTATCCGCATCCAGAATACACACAAGCGATACTTCCGGAATATCTAGTCCTTCTCTCAGCAGATTGATGCCGACAATCACATCGATCTTGCCTAAGCGCAGCTGACGGATGACTTCCGTTCTTTCCAGCGTTTTTGTCTCATGGTGCAGATAGCTGACCTTGTAGTTTCTTTCCTTGAGATACTCCGTCAGATCCTCAGCCATGCGTACAGTCAGCGTTGTAATGAGCACACGCTCATTGTTTTTAATGCGCTTATCCACTTCCATACAGATATCATCAATCTGTCCATGGGTCGGACGGACGGAAATCTTTGGATCCAGTAAGCCGGTAGGACGGATGATCTGTTCCACCACATGGTTGTTGACTTCATTCAGTTCATAATCACCCGGGGTAGCGGAACAGTAGATGACCTGCGGACGGATCTGTTCAAATTCATCAAAGCGCATCGGCCGGTTGTCCAGAGCACTGGGCAGACGGAACCCGTATTCCACCAGTGTTTCCTTACGCTGATGGTCGCCATTGTACATGCCGCGGATCTGCGGCAGAGAGACATGGCTCTCATCCACAAACATCAGAAAATCATCCGGGAAATAATCAAACAGATTCCACGGCCTCTGACCCGGCTTACGGCCGTCGATATGCATGGAATAGTTTTCAATGCCGGCACAATAGCCGCTCTCTCTTAACGCTTCAAGATCAAACCTTGTTCTCTGTTCCAGCCTTTCCTTTTCCAGTGCCTTGCCTTTGGAATCAAAATACTTCAGTCTGTCTTCCAGCTCCGCTTCAATCTCATCACAGGCCCTTGCCATCTGTTCCTTGGGTCTTGCATAGCCGGAAGCCGGGAAGATGTTATAGAATGAGAAAGCCTTCTGCGTCTTGCCGGTCAAAGGATCCACTTCCGTAATCCGGTCGATTTCATCCCCGAACATTTCAATCCGGATCACAAACTGATCGGTCCAGGATGGTGAAAGCTCAATGACATCGCCTCTGACCCGGATTGTACCGCGGGCTGCTTCCATGTCATTGCGGGTGTACTGCAGATCCACAAATTTCCTGAGCAGTGCATTGCGGTCATACGTCTCTCCTACCCGGATCGTCATGAACATGTCTTTATACTGCTTTGGATCACTGGCCGCATAAATGCAGGCTACCGAAGCCACGACGATTGTATCATGTCTTTCTAATAGAGAATTCAAAGCTGATTCACGGAACATATCCAGCTCTTCATTGATGGAAGCTGTCTTTTCAATGTACATGTCATTTTTCGGCATGTAGGCTTCCGGCTGGTAGTAGTCGAAGTTTGAAACAAAGAACTCTACCCGGTTATTGGGGAAAAGTTCCTTGAACTCACCGTACAGCTGTCCGGCAAGGGTCTTATTGTGTGAGAAAACAAGTGTCGGACGGTCTACCCGTTCAATTATATTGGCCATGGTAAAGGTTTTACCAGTACCGGTAGCGCCTTCGAGCACCTGTTCCTTTTTGCCTTCTTTCAGGCCTTCCACAAGTTCATTGATCGCTTCCGGCTGATCGCCGGTCGGCTTGAACTTGGATACTAATTCAAAGTGATGTGAATAATCCATTATTGGTTCAATATCTCCATTGCCCGGTTATACTGCGTATCATGTGTCTTTGACATCGTCCAGTCATGCAGAACAGAAGAATAGAGACTGCTGTAGTCATCATAGGACAGGATGCCGTCTGAGGTCAGATTGTGATCTATTTCATACTGCTTCAGAGCATTTTCAGTTGCCTTTGAGAAATAGCCGTCCTTGCGGTCAACATCATACCCGAGGTATTCCAGATACTTCTGGGCTGATTTCACCGGATCCGCCACATCATCATACTGATAGGTCTGATCCTCTTTCATTTCCGCCGCAGATGAAGTCAATGCGTCCGGCAGATCCACCTTTTCATCCGGGGTAATGCCTTTGCCGTTGACCCATTCACCGTTTTTGGGCAGCCATCTTGCCACAGTGTAATGCAGGGCGGTACCGTCTTTGAACGTAACGGTCTGCTGCACCGTGCCTTTGCCATACGTCGTATTGCCGACAATTGTGACATCATCCCGGTTCTGTTTCAGCGCCAGCGTCATGACTTCTGCGGCAGAAGCTGTTTCATCATTGACCAGAATCACGATGTTATGGATGTTGGTCAGCTTTCCTCCGGCTGCTTTGGTAGTACTGGATGTACCATCCGCAAATTCTTCCTTCAGCACCGTATCACCTTTGTCAATGAAAAGAGACGCCAGGGCCTGGACGGATTCAAGATAGCCGCCGCCGTTATTTCGAAGATCCAGAATCATACTGACATTATCCTTATCCCCGATGAGGCTTTCCAGCTCACTCTTTGTGTCTGAAGCAGTATCCTGACCGAACTGATACAGCTGCAGATACACCGTATCATCATCTGCCATTTCAGCCTTGACGGTATCGGATACTTCCTTGCGCTTCATCGTAAAGTCGACTTCCCTGCCATCCCGCTCTACCGTTACAGTCACACTGGTGCCTTCTTTTCCGACAATCAGCTTGCGCACATCAGAAAAATCCATGCCTTCAATCCGCTTGCCGTCTACCGCTCTTAAGATATCACCTGCCATCATGCCGGCTTTTTCTGCCGGGGAGTTGGGAATAACCCGGGTAATGACAAAGGTATCAGAGCTTGTATCCACTTCCACACCGATCCCGGTATAGCTGCGGTTGATGGAATCGGTAAAGGAATCCGATTCTTCCTTGGAGAAGTAGGCCGTATGCGGATCTTCATCATTGGTGGTGATGCCGGTCAATGCCTGGTCTGTCAGCCTTTGATCAATATCATCAATGTCCTTGGCAAAATACCAGTCATTTTCCATGATATCAAGCACCGTATCAATCTTATTGCCGGAGGAAGAGCCAAAGAAACTGCGCAGGATCTGCCTGAGCTGCATCGTTCCTTTCATCGGCAGCACACTGCCTCCGATCCATCCGACACTGAGTGTTACGGCAATCACACAGATCATGATAATGATCTGGCGGCGGTTCTTTTTCTTCTCAGGCTTTTTCTTCTTCTCATCCTTATGCATAAAGGATATTTCTGTTGTGGCACTCTGCCTGCTCTCATCCATACCTGGTTCCTTCTTTCCAAAAAAACCCGGGCAAGCCCCGGGTCCCTGTCTTTTACTGCATCAGCGCTTCCATCTCAGATATCTTGTAACAGAAACATAAGAACCGATCAGACCGACCAGTACGCCTACGATTAATAATCCCACGCACAGATACAGCGACATCGGCAGCGGCTGAATCAGCTTCAGCACTGCACTGATGATATAGCCTCCGGTACGCTGATAAATATACCGGTAGCCGTAATAGGTTGCCGCAATCGGTATGATGGCCCCCATGACACCGATGATAATGCCTTCTACCACAAAAGGAGAACGGATGAAATGGTTGGTTGCACCGACTGATCTTTCAATCGTGATTTCATCCTGTCTTGCATAGATGGTCAGCTTGATGGTGTTCTGGATCAGGAAAACAGCCAGAATCGTCAGGCCTAAGACAAGAATCGATCCGCCCCGGCGGATGGCATTCATGACTTTGACCATCATTTCTGTGGAAGTGCCGCCGTAATCGACTTCATCCACACCGTCCATCTTGGATATGGTGCTGGAGATCTCCTGCAGCTGCTTGCCGTCTTCCAGTTCTACATAGAACGCATCATGCATCGGATTATCCAGTCCCATCTCTTCCAGACTCTTCTTTGTATCCCCACTCTGGGAATCCTTATAGAACTGCCACTCTTCATCCTTGGAATAGAACTTGATATTCTTCACCCCATCCAGCGCCGCAATCTGCTGGCGCAGGGCATCTTCCTCTTCCTGGCTGTCATGATCCCAGCTGACCTGCACGGAAATCTCCATGCCCTCTTCCACATTCTGGGTAAAGTTGTTGATATTCATCATGACAAGGGAAAAGATCGAAATCAATAACAGCGTAACCGTAATGGCAATGGCGCTGGAAAGCGCCATGGCAAAATGACGGCCGACGCCGTGAAAACCTTCTTTGATACTTCTACTGATCATGCTGGACATAACCTCCTTCGGCAAGATCCGCCACGATATGACCGTGTTCCAGAACAACCGTACGTCTGCGGTATGTATTGACCAGCGTCAGATCATGGGTGACCATCAGGATCGTTGTGCCGTAATCATCGTGAATTTTCTGCAGCAGCAGCATGATGTCATCGGATTTGGCCGGGTCAAGGTTGCCGGTCGGTTCATCCGCAATCAGCACTTTCGGCCGGTTGGCAATCGCTCTTGCGATCGCAACACGCTGCTGCTGGCCGCCGGAAAGCTCGTGAGGAAAAGCCCCGGCCTTATCACTCAGACCGACTTCCTCCAGCACTTCTATGACTCTTCTCTTTACATTTTTCTTCTTGAGATTCATGACTTCCAGTGAATACCCGACATTCTCCGCCACCGTCTTCTGCGGCAGCAGCTTGTAATCCTGGAAGACAACCCCGATATTGCGGCGGTAGATCGGCACCTGCCTGTTCTTCAGTGTACCGACATCAATACCGACCACCTTCACAGTTCCCTTGGTTGGCACAAGTTCCCCGTCAAGCAGTTTGATCAGCGTGGACTTACCGGATCCGGTCGGACCGATAATGTAAATGAATTCCCCCTGATCCACTTTGAGGTTGATATCATACAGGGCAGACGTCCCTGTTTTATAGCGCTTGTATACGTGAGTGCATTCTATCATTGCGACCTCCGTTTCAGAATACGAAAGCATTGTAGCATATTACTGTATTTTTACTGAACAAGATTTAGATGCGGGTCGTCACCGGGTTGGAGAAACCTTCCCCATGCATATCACTGGCATCTGTAGTAATCACAAAGGCCTTATCATCAAATTCATGGATGATATCCAGCAGTTTTCCATACTGTCTTTCACTGACCACACACAGTACAACCTTTGTATGCATGCCCGAATAACCGCCTGTTCCATCTAATAAGGTGACACCGCGATCAAGCTCCCGCTGAATGGTAGAAGTAATCTCCGGCCATTTCGGCGAAATAATCGTGACATTCTTGGCATGGCCCTGGCCGGCATACAGCACCCTTCCAACCGCAAAAGACGACGCAAACACAGATAACAGACCGATCAAAGCCGCATCCACACTGTAAGCCATAATACCAAGCAGTACCGTACAGCCATCCACAATCATGACCATATAGCTGATCCTGACATGAAACACCTTGGCCAGAATCATAGTCGGAATATCCACGCCGCCCGTACTGGCACCAGTACTCATGACAAGACCAATTCCAATGCCGCCAAGAATACCGGCATAAATCGAAGCAACAGCCGGCGGCACGTTGGTTGTCGGTACAATGAAATGACAGAGCGTTGTAAACACCGGATACAGAATGGTGGACAGCAGACTGTCCAGCACAAACTGCTTGCCGAGAATCACAAGACCCATTAAAAAGAAACCCACCGTCAGCACATTGGCAAAGATTGTCTTATCAATGTGGAAAAAAGGTTCCAGGGCAACCGCAATACCGGCTACACCGCCGGAGAGAATGTTATACGGAATAATAAACATTTCAACCGATACAGCCAGCAGAAATGTACCTGCCGCAATCTTTAAAATACGTATTGTTTTCTTTCCCATGGCTAAGATTATAGCATGGAAGGATAGAATCTGTTATGATGGCAGACATGAGAAAACGTACGGTTATCTTATGGACAGTTGCGATTGTCTATACGTTTCTGATCTTCAATAACTCCCTGCAGAACGGTGCTTCCTCCTCAAACCTGTCTGAAAAAGTCACATACTTCTTATTGAAATATGTCCACGCTGCCGGCTTCTCCATTTCCTTTGACCTGTTTCACCATTACGTCAGAAAGCTGGCCCACTTCTTGGAATACTTCCTGCTGGCCGTACTTGTCTTGACTGCCGTCCATCTCACTATGACCCAGAAGAAATACATGCCCCTGCTATCTTTCTGGCTTCTTGTCCCCTGTATTGACGAATCAATCCAGCACTTCATCCCCGGCCGCTTTGGCTCCCTGCATGATGTCTGTATTGATATGGCCGGTTATCTCACCGGTCTTATCTTTACAAGAATCATCATCCTGGTAATCCAGGATATCAAAAAGCATCTGAAACAAAAGGAACGGCGCTGATTCAGCCCGTTCCTTTTTGTCACACTGCTTTTAGTATAAGTAATCTAGCAGAGCTGATGTACACATTCAAGCCTGTTTTTCAGGCCTGCTGCACATATTGTACGTTCTGCACACTACTTTCTAGTAATATCTGCGGTTATGCCGTCCGTCAGTCTTAACAGATCATCCGGCTTTACTTCCACCTGGGTCCCGATCCGTCCGCCTGAAACAAGTACTGTATCAAACAGAATGATTGTTTCATCATAAATCGTCTTGAATTTCTTCTTCATACCGATCGGAGAACAGCCGCCCCGGATATAGCCGGTAGTCTTCAAGAGATCCTTGACATGGATCATCTCCACACTCTTGACCCCGGCCGCCTTAGCGCATGCCTTAAGATCCAGTTCCTCTTCCACCGGTACTACAAAGACATAGAAATTGCGGTCATTTCCTTCCGTGACAAGTGTCTTGAACACCTGTTCAGGATCTTCCCCGCATTTGCGGGCTACCGCAGCTCCGTCAATATGACCGTCCGAAGCATCATAGGTATGCAGCTTCCATTCTACACCTGCGGCATCCAGCATCCGCATTGCATTTGTTTTTGTCTCTTTTGCCATCACTCATCCGATAACAGAATACGATCGTTATCGAGTTCCTCACCTGCTCCTTCATGAAAACGTGCCAGCAGGTCTTCAACCGTAAGACCATGCTTGTCTTTGATATCTGATACGATATGCCCGTCTTTCATCATCAGGATTCTGTTTCCTGTATCAATTGCCTGATGCATGTTGTGGGTAACCATCAGACATGTTGTATGATGCGCCGCCACAATCTGCTTTGTCAATGCCATGACCTTATCCGCCGCGCCCGGATCCAGAGCTGCGGTATGTTCATCAAGTAACAGCAGCTTGGGTGGAACAATTGTTGCCATTAACAGCGTCAAAGCCTGTCTCTGACCGCCGGATAATGTACCGACCGGCACATCCATCCGATCTTCAAGGCCCATATCCAGTTGTTTCAAAGCATCACGAAACTGCCCTCTTTCCTTTTCCGTAATATGAGAAAAAGGATTGGTATGCTTATTGGCTCTTAAGAAAGCTAAGGCCAGATTTTCTTCAATGGTCATATGGGGTGCGGTTCCTTTTAAAGGATCCTGAAACAGCCGGCCGATGACCTTGGCCCGCTTGTATTCCGGCCAGTATGTCATATTGACATCATCCAGGATAATTTTTCCTTCATCACACAGAAAGCTGCCGGATACGGCATTGAACAGGGTTGATTTACCGGCACCGTTATTGCCGAGGATCGTGACAAACTCACCATCCTCTACCGTCAGATTCACATGATCCAGCGCTTTTTTCTCATTGACCGTACCGGGATTGAATGTCTTGGAAAGATTTTCTATCTTCAGCATCTTATCTCTCCTTTCTGGCTCTGGCCCGATAGGCCGCCTGTTTTTGCAGGGTCGGTGCCGCAATGGCAAGCGCAACCACAATCGCTGTCATCAGCTTCAGGCACTCAACCGGTACGACACCGGTTCTTAAGATAATGGCATAGATGAAACGGTAGATGATATTGCCGATCAGAACCGCAACAATATTACGTCCAATGGACTTCTTGCCGTTGATTACCGTTTCACCAATAATCAGACAGGCAAGACCGACAACCACAATACCCGTACCGGAGTTGATATCCGCTGCTTTCTGAAACTGTCCGGCAATCGCCCCGCTTAAGCCTGTCATCATGTTAGCCACCACAAGCCCTACCGTAATGGTGTACTTGGGGTCAATGGAAGAAGCAGATACCATATCCCGGTTATCCCCGGTTGCCCGGATGGAAAGACCGAGTCTTGTATTAAGAAACAGCTTCATCAGAATCATGGCAGCTGCCGTAATTGCACCGGCAAGCACCAGCGGATACCAGCCGCCCCCGATCCCGGTCTTCTGAAACAAAGTAAAAATCGTTTCATCCTTCAGTAAAGAATGGTTGGAGCGCCATCCCATGGCCATGAGGTTGATGGTATATAAACCGGTATTGGTGATAATACCGGCCAGAATATCCGGCACACCCATATGGGTCTGCTGGAATGCCGTTACATACCCAGCTGCTCCACCTGCCAGCATGCCCATGAAGATACCCAGGATCGGATGACCGGCCGAAGCACAGGACACCGACACAGCGGCCCCCAGCACAAAACATCCGTCTGTGGTCATATCAGCGATATTCAGAATGCGAAAGCTCAGAAACAGCGCCAGCGATACCAGCGCATATATGGCGCCCAATTCCAGGGCCGTCTGTACGATATACTGCATGCGTCCTCCTCTTCACGCCAAAAGGCAGCCTCAGCTGCCTCAGGTCTTATCTATTGCAGTGTCTTCAGTCTTTTGTTGTTGTGACTTCGTTTACTTCTCCATAATCAGAGAACATATCATACTTGAAGCCGCCCTTTTCAGCTGTCTCGGTATTGACGGTAACGATGGAGCCATTGACAACATAGTAGCCATCCTTGGCCGTTGTACCATCCAGTTCAAATCCATCCAGTGAATCCATACCCTTGGTCATAACCTGGTAGGCAAGATCAGCGGTCAGCTTGCCAAGCTGTGTATAGTTGACGCCGCAGGTGGCAAAGGCACCATTTCTGACAAAGGAATCCGCGCCAGTATAGTGAGGAATACCGGCATCTGCCAGTGTATCCGCAATGGACAGCTCCGCGGCCATGACAACATTATCCGTCGGTGTAAAGACAGCATCTACTTTCTGTGAGATCAGGGTAGAAACAGCAGACTGTACTTCATCGGTTGTATTGCCGGTCGCTTCAACATACTTGACACCCTTTTCATCCAGATATGCCTTGGCTTCTTCAATCGGCTTGGCAGAGTTTGTTTCAGACTTGGAATACAGTAAACCGACTGTCTTGATATCCGGGTTCTGGGCAAACATCATATCCATGATCTGATCTGTATTCAAAGCATCAGATGTACCGGTCACATTATCAATGCCGGTCAGATCCGCACTTTCCGGATCAGAGATGGCCGCAAAGACAACCGGTGTATCACTCAGGCTGGCCGCCATGGTCTGGGCTGCCAGGGTAGCGATCGGAATGACCGCATCCACTTTATCCGAGGCAATCTGATTGGCAATTGTGGTCAGCTGAGACTGATCATTCTGACCATCATATACATCGCCATATTCAATGGTGACACCATTCTTTTTTGCCAAAGCATCAAGCTCACCTGTAATGGCATCCGCAATTTCATCCAGAGACGCATGCTGAAGCTGCTTGACAACCGCTACCTTATAGGTCTTGCCGGAAGATGCACTGCCAGCTGTAGAAGCTGAAGATGATGAAGAACCGCACGCGGTTAAGGATGCAGCCAGGGCTGCGGATAAAGCGATCGATAAGAACTTTTTCATGTGATTTTTCCTCCCTTTTCTTTACGTGCATTTTCCGTGTTCCCTGTAAAACAAAACGTCTGCCCCTGTTATCAAGGGCAGACGATCAATTCTGCGGTACCACCTTGTGAGACTGTATTCTTTTCCCTACAGCCACATCTTGACGAAAATGCAATCACATTTTCTGCCTTTTAACGCCGGCAATGCGTTCTGAGTACTTGCCCTCAGGCTTTCATCAGACCCTCATGGGTCCATTTGCATACGGCCAATCACCACCGGCTCCCACCATCCCGGCTCTCTGCAGGCTGCTCACATATGTTTGATCTCCCAATCACTGGTTTACGACTATGAGTTTACCTCATTCCCGGTTTATGTCAATCAGCTTTCTGAAAATATTTATTTTTCATTTTTCTTTTTCATGAAACTATTTTCACAAATAATGCACATACCGCGCTTCCGCTTTGAATTCATCCTTATTCACTCCATGATGACGTGCTTCAGCAAGGTAATAATTCAGACAGTCGCTTTTATACAATCCAGACACACTCCATAAAGCCGTCTCAGTTTCATGAACCGTTCCCCTGAATGCTTCATCTGTTTCCATGAAGCACTGTCCCAGCGGCCTCAGCCATCCCGCCTTCAGAGAACTTTCCGGATGCCGCTGCAGTTCCGTACTTTTTCCAATCAGAAAACTGCCATTGCATTTGAGTCCTGCTTTCTTAGCCCAGGCCTGTAACTGACGCATGCTGGGAACTCCTGCTTTACCTTCATTCAGCGGCGTATACACAAAGAACACAGCCGGCAGTCCCTTTTTCAGCATATATACACTTGAGCGCATGAAAAACTGCAGGGCAAACGGCAGACCGGCAAGCGTATGCGGGGCCACGATCATAAGACCATCACATGCATTGATGCGCCGGCTCATTTCATAGGGCGACATGGACGCATCCGCGTCCATCACATCAAAACAGTCCTCACTGTGCATAGCAATATATCTATGAATCAATAACCTTCCCGCATCCTCAACGAGTCCAGGACACCCGGCAAGTACAGCAATCTTCATAACCTGCCTCCTAAACTCAGTGCATCATGCATGAACACAATCTCACCCGGGGTTGCACTCAATTGATGACAGATCCCGTAAATCAGCTCACGCACTTCTTTCTTTTCCGTTTCATCCAGATCTTCACTATAGAGAAAAGCACTGATCGAAAAGTGATTGGCATATCTGCTTTTAAAAGAACTGTTCTCCCCACCGGAAAGACACGGATACACATACGGCTTCATACGCTCAATCACACTGGACACAAACGGGGATAAAGCACTGTATTCCACTCTTGAAACAAGCACTACTTCTTCACACCGGGACAGTTCTGCCCCGAAATACTGC
This sequence comes from Solobacterium sp., assembly GCA_022644565.1. Lineage (GTDB taxonomy): Bacteria > Bacillota_I > Bacilli_A > Erysipelotrichales > Erysipelotrichaceae > Bulleidia. Next base: position 14,097 of record JALCHG010000011.1, read on the forward strand.
AGCGGATCGGGAATCACACACATGCCCGGCGTCTTCACCCAGCACGCATCACACATCCGGCAGGGCTGGATCAGTCCGGTATCTGTAATGACTTTATCTTCCTTCTGCAGCCGATAAGGCCATGTGCCTGTATCTGTAATAACAATCTTCATGGTCACTATTATAGCGGATGAATGTACAGACCGGCATAAAAAAACAGTGCCATATTTCAGACACTGTTCCCGCCTTAATTCTTCAGGCTGTAACTTTATTTCTTTGGCTCTTCTTCTCCAGGAAGTCAGGCAGCGGTTTGCCTTCCTTGATGCGCTGATGGTATTCAGCTGTTGCCGCAAACATGACATCACCCGAAGAGTTCAAGGCAGTTTCAACCGAATCCTGTACCACACCGATGATGAAACCGACAGCAACTACCTGCATGGCAATATCGTTGGAAATACCAAACAGAGAGCACGCCATCGGGATGAGCAGCAGGGAACCGCCGGCCACACCGGAAGCGCCGCATGCCGCAAGCGCACTGACAAAGGACAGCAGGATGGCAGCCGGAATGGATACTTTGATACCGAGGGTATTGCAGGCTGCCAGCGTCATGATCGTAATGGTAATGGCAGCACCATCCATATTGATTGTTGCGCCTAACGGAATGGAGACAGAGTAGATTTTCTTATCAAGACCAAGCTTCTCACATAAAGCCATATTGACCGGAATATTGGCTGCGGAGCTTCTGGTGAAGAAGGCGGTAAGACCGGACTCTTTCAGACATCTCCATAACAGCGGATACGGATTTCTGCGAATGTACAGGAAGGAAATAAACGGTGCAATCACAAGTGCCTGGAAAGCCATTGTACAAACCAGCAGAAGCAGCAGCCTGCCATAGTCTGTAAAGATGGAAAGACCATTGCTGGATACATTGGAATAGACAAGACCCATGATACCGAACGGTGCCATGTTGATGATCCATCTGACAATCTGGGAAATCGCATCAGAAACATTGACCATGAATGTCTTGGAAGTCGCCGACGCAAGTGCCTTCATGGCAAGACCAAACAGAACCGCCCAGAACAGAATGCCGATGTAGTTGCCATCGATAATGGACTGCAGAGGATTGGCGACGATGTTGCTGAGAAGTGTCTTGAATACATCAGCGAGATTGCCAGGTGCACTGTAGCCTTCTGCCCCATTGGTCAGTGTCATGGTCTGCGGGAACGCAAAGCTTGTTAATACGGCAAGTGCTGCCGCATCAAATGTTGTCAGCATATACAAAAACAGAACCGTACCGAAACGCTTATCCAGCCTGGATCTGCTCTGGGCTAAAGCCGCCGCTACAATGACAAAGACAAGAATCGGTGCCATGGCCTTCAAAGCAGACACGAACAGATCACCGAAAGTCCCGATCCATACCGCCTTCTTAGCCACTAGCCCCAGTACAGCACCAATCACAAGTCCAATGAAAATACGCAGAATCAGACTTGTATCATTGTACTTTTTCACAACCTTTTTGAGAAACTTAGTAAACCCCATGTTCTTTCCCCTCTTTTCTCTACGGGTTTAACTTTATCACAAATGTTTTCATAACAAATACATTTGTTTTCAGATTGCCGACATTCTTTCTTACTCCGATTTCATTTTTTCTTTTTCACATCTTCATATATGTTCAAAAAAGCCAGCATTCAAGGCAATTTTTATCACTTTATAAAAAATGTAAATATTTTCATATATCTGTAATTTTTTCAAAGCTACATGTCCTCTGATCTGTCTTTCCTGAGACATTGAAATTTTCACGTTTCCTTATAAAATGGAAGGCATGAGCGAAAAGATTATCAAGAAAGAATATAAGGAACAGGTCATTGAGGCCGGCATCGCCATGGCCGACCGCAGTCTGACCGAAGAAACATGGGGCAACATCTCCGTGCGTGATCCTGAAACAGATCTGTATTACATCACACCTTCCGGCATGCCCTATAACACCCTGGTCACAGACGACATCGTCGTCTGTGACCAGAGTGGAAACATCGTTGAAGGAAACAGAACCCCTTCTGTCGAAAAAGACCTTCATGGTCTCATTTACCGCAGCCGTCCCGACGTCAATGCCGTTCTGCATACCCATCCCATTCATTCCATGGTATTTGCCGTACTGCATAAAGACATTCCCGTCATTACCGATGAAATAGCCCAGGCCATCGGAGGCCCGGTACACTGTGCCAAATATGCCCTGCCTGGATCCAAAGAGCTTGCCGAAAACACAGTCCAGGCACTTGGAAACAGCCAGGCATGTCTATTAGCCAACCATGGTGCGGTATGTGTCGGCAAAGACCTCAAGGAATGTTTCAAAGTCGCAGCTGTACTTGAAGCAGGTGCGGAAGTCTACTACAAGGCACTTGCCATCGGCAGACCCGTGATTGAAAAGGACACGGATGTTGCCTGGATGCGCGACTTTGCCGTCAACAAATACGGAAAAGATAACAGAAAGGATTCGTAACATGAACAGACTGAATGTCATTGCCCTGAGTGCAGATGAAAAAAGCATTGTCATCCTCGATCAGACCCGTCTTCCCATGCATGAAGAATATCTGACCCTGCAGGATGAAGAAAGCATGTGGAAAGCCATCAAGCTCCTACAGGTCAGAGGCGCCCCGGCCATCGGTGTCTTTGCCGGCTATGCCATTGCGGTACTTGCCGGACAGAACACTTCCTTAAACCATGAAGCATTCTTCAACAAGCTCCATAAACAGGCAGAGTATCTCAACTCTTCCCGTCCTACCGCCGTCAATCTCTCCTGGGCTTTGAAGCGCCAGCTTGCCAAAGCTGAAGAAAACAGCTCCCGTACCAACGAAGAGATCCATCAGATTCTCTTACAGGAAGCCAAAGACATTGACGCCGAAAACCTTGCCATGAACCGTAAGATCGCCGAATACGGCGTCACCCTCATCAAAGACGGCGACGGCATCCTCACCCACTGCAATGCCGGCTACCTTGCCTGCCTTGGCTACGGTACCGCCACTGCACCGATGTACATGGCCCAGGAAAAAGGCATGCACATCCATGTCTATTCCGATGAAACTAGACCCCTGTTACAGGGCGCAAGACTTACCTCATTCGAACTTGCCAAGGCAGGCATAGACGTCACTTCCATCTGTGACAACATGGCCTCTCTTGTCATGAAACAGGGTAAAGTCCAGGCCGTCATGGTAGGCTGCGACAGAATCGCCGCCAACGGCGATTTCGCCAACAAGATCGGTACCTCCGGTGTCGCCATCCTGGCCAAACACTACGGCATTCCGTTCTATACCTTAGGTCCTTCTTCCACCATTGACTTCAACACCGCCAGCGGTGATGATATTCATATTGAAATGCGTGATCCGGATGAAATCCGTACCATGTGGTACAAAGAACCGATGATCTTACCGGAAGTCAAATGTTTCAACCCTTCCTTTGACGTCACAGACCATAACCTGTTAACCGCCATCGTCACCGAAAGAGGCATTGTCTATCCGCCTTTCAAAGAAAACCTGAGAAAACTGTTCAATAAATAAAAGGAGAAAAAACATGGCAAACAAAGAATCTATTTCCGCTTCAATCGTACAGAAGGCACCGATTGCCAAGGTTGTTCTGATGCCGGGCGATCCGCTCAGAGCCAAGACCCTGGCCGACAACTATCTGTCTGATGTCGTCCTGTTCAATGACACCCGGAACATGCTCGGCTTCACCGGCACCTACCAGGGCAAGACCATCTCTGTCATGGGACACGGCATGGGCGTTCCTTCCATCGGTATTTATACCCAGGAGCTCTACTCCCAGTTCGGTGTCGATGCCATCATCCGCATCGGCTCTGCCGGCGGCCTTGACATGTCCGTCAACCCGAAGGATGTCGTCATCGCTGAAGCAGCTTCCACCAACTCCAACTACGGCAACGCCTACGGCATTCCCGGCCAGCTGGCCGCATGTGCCGACTGGGACATGCTGAAGACAGCCTATGAAGCAGCTGAGAAGAGACATATCAATGCCCGCGTTGGCAAAGTCTATACATCCGACTTCTTCTACTATCCGCAGAAAGGCCTTAACGAAAAGCTGAGAGACTTCGGTCATCTCTGTGTCGAAATGGAAACAGCAGGCCTGTACTGGACCGCCTGTGCCAATGGCAAGAAAGCTCTGTCCATCCTTTCCATTTCCGATCATCTCTTCAAGCCTGAAGCATTATCTGCTGAAGAACGTCAGAACTCCTTCACAGATATGATGCTGATTGCATTGGATACAGCCGTAAAATTCGCAGACTGAACCATCTGAACTATGGCCGGTGGAAACACTGGCCATGGTTTTTTATTCGGCCAGCTGCCGTCTTCCCGATTCGTCCAGCCAATCACTCATTCGTCCAAAATCAATAAAAATTGGACGAATCAGGAATAAGCTGGACGAATCCTGTCTGTAAAACGGCATAACCCCGGATCCAAAAGATCCGGGGTTATGTATTAATCCTCTTTCTTCTTACCAGCTATACCGGCAATTACAACTACAGCAATCGCTGCAGCCGCAACAACCAACAGAATGGCAATTGTACTGTTGAGAATGTCTGAGAAACGGGAACGTCCATGCAGACGTTTTCTCTCTTTGGCTACAACCGACAGATCCGGAATCTCAACTTCTTTTCTTTCCTTACTCATCCTGACCTGCCTTCTTCCGTGCTTTCTGCAGGATGTCTTTCGCCTGTTTCTCGGTATCCTCTTTAATCCGTCGGATCTCAGAAACATACTGATCCGCTGCCTTCTGTGCATCCTCAAACACATGGTTCAGTGTCAGGGAAGCTTCCGCGATGTTTCCCGATCTGTTCAGAAGAATTCGACGATCACTCAGCTGCTTGTGAAGATCTTCAATTTCAGCATCTTTTTTTCTATTCTCTTTTCAAGTTCGATGATATCCACCAGTTCTTTACGGGATAGATGTCTGAATTCCTTCTCATTCATACAGGCTGAAGCTCTCTCTTTCTCCTTTACAGGGATAAATCGTCTGGCTGTTAAACGTTTCCAATCAAACATTGACAAGGCCATACGGTGAAGGTTATACCATTTGGCTAATTTTATGCATGAGCATAAATTTTCTTAGAACTGCAGTATGCATTGCATTCTTTCTGCTCACATATTACAATGCAGGAAACAATTTACATTTATTTGTAAAGTGTTACATATCAGAGGGGAGAAAGAATATGAGTGCTTCACAGGCTGGCGTTCTCATTGTCATGATTGTGTATCTATTGGGAATGCTGATGATCGGCTTTATGGTTTCCAAACAGAATGAAACAGTCTCCGATTTTTATCTCGGCGGCCGAAAACTCGGTCCTCTAGTCACCGCAATGAGTGCGGAAGCTTCGGATATGAGTTCCTATCTTCTGATGGGTCTGCCGGGTCTTGCCTATCTTTCCGGAACGGCAGATGTCGGCTGGACGGCCATCGGACTTGCCATCGGAACCTATCTCAACTGGCTCTTTACAGCCAAACGCTTAAGAAGATATACCGCCGCTGCCGGTTCCATTACCATTCCGGACTTCTTCAGCGACCGCTATGAAGATAAACATAGAATACTGATGTTAATCGCTGCCATTGAAATGATTATCTTCTTCATTCCCTACACCGGATCAGGCTTTGCCGCCTGCGGCAAACTGTTTGCTTCCCTGTTTGGAACAGACTACCACATTGCCATGATCATCTCCGCAGCCGTCATCATCGCCTATACCATGACCGGCGGTTTCCTGGCCGCTTCCCTGACTGACTTCATTCAAAGTATTATCATGACCATAGCTCTCTTTATTATCCTGATCTTCGGCGTTCATACCGCCGGCGGGATAGATGCCGTTATGGCCAATGCCAGAAGTCTGCCCGGCTACCTTTCCATGCATACAAGCTACAATCCGGCGACAGGATCCGCTTCACCTTATGGAATTATTACCATCATTTCCACATTAGCCTGGGGCATGGGCTACTTCGGCATGCCGCATATTCTCTTAAGATTCATGGCCATTGAAGATGACCGTAAGCTGGATTTATCAAGACGTGTCGCTTCCATCTGGGTCGTGATATCAATGGGCATTGCGGTACTCATCGGTATTGTAGGTCTTGCCATGAGTGATGCTGGTGCCATCGGAAAACTGTCCGGTTCCGCTTCGGAAACCGTTATTGTAGAGATTGCTTCCCTGTTAAGCCATCATGGTGCACTTGCCATCGTCGCTACCGGCATTGTCCTTTCCGGCATTCTGGCCGCCACCATGTCCACCGCCGATTCCCAGCTTTTAGCTGCTTCTTCCTCTGTATCCGAAAACATCCTGCACAAGTTCTTCCACCTTGAACTTTCCGAGAAACAGTTGCTGAAGATTGCCAGACTCAGCCTGTGCATCATTGCTGTGATCGGTATTGGTATTGCCTGGGATCCCAACAGCAGTATCTTCAACATTGTCTCCTTTGCCTGGGCAGGCTTCGGTGCTTCCTTCGGTCCGATTGTTCTGCTTGCCCTGTACTGGAAGCGTTCCAACAAATGGGGCGCTTTAGCCGGGATGTGCACAGGCGGCATCATGGTATTTGTCTGGAAGTATCTTGTCAGGCCATCAGGCGGCATGTTTGATATCTATGAACTGCTGCCGGCCTTCCTGTGTGCGCTTCTTGTCAATGTCATTGTTTCGCTTGTGAGCGGGGCACCGGAAGAAAGAGTGTTGGCAACATTTGAGCGTGTACAGAAGGAAATGCACAGATAATTTCTCCTTTTCACCCTGGCTGAAGGCCATAAACGGTCTTCAGCCATTTTTTGACTGATCTGTCAATTTTTTATTGACTGATCAGTCAAAAAATGTCATAATACACATCGCGTACAGGAGGCAGCTTATGAAACAGGAAGAAAGAACCGAACTGACCCGAAAGAAAATCATGAAGGCAGCCGTCAATGAATTCGGCAGTTATGGCTATGAGGGCGGCACGATCGGACGCATCTGTAAGACAGGCAGTATCAATAAAGGACTGATTTATCATAACTTCAAAGACAAAGATGCCCTGTATCTTGCCTGTATGAAAGAAAGCTGTGATCTATTGATGGACATGTTCAAAGACATGGATCAGAAGACGGCCCCAGAAGCCCTGGGAGAAGCCTACATGCGCGTACGCATGCACTTCTTCACCGTACACCCCCTGCATGGAAGAATACTTTTTGAAGGGCTTCTGATGCCCCCTGCTGCCCTGCAGAACGAAATAAAGGAAACTCTTTCACCATTAGAAGACTTCAATCGGCAGATCATTATGACCATGCTTGATGCCCTGCCGCTTAGAAGCGGCATCAGCAGAGAAAGAGCAATTGCCTGCTTCCGCCTTGTCGCCGATGCGTACAATGCCCGCTTCCGTTCTGATACGGCAGATCATTCCGATATGAATGAGAAGATCGAAGCACATGAAAAAGAACTTCCGAAAATCATCGACTGCATGCTCTACGGCATTGCAGAGAAAAGAGAAAACAAAGAATGATATTATTTCTGAGATGGCTTTTAGTCCTGTTTCTGGCATTCTTGACTGGCAGGCTTGTGAAAAGACTGCATCTGCCTTCCATTCTTGGCTGGCTGATTGCAGGCATGATGCTGGGACCGTATGGCTTTGGTTTATTAAGCAATACATTAATGGCTTCTACTGGCTATAACGTGATCATGGGATGGATGCAGACGGCTTTCGGCCTGATGCTTGGCACAGAACTTGTCTGGCGCCATATCAAAAGCTATGGCAAGGCACTGATGTTCACAACATTAACCCAGTCCTTAGGCACTTTCCTTGTTGTATCCCTGGCCTTTGCCGTGATCTTCCGCTTTTCTCATAGTCCGATCTATCTGGCCTTTGTCTTTGGTTCAATTGCCCTGGCAACGGCCCCGGCCCCAGCCCTTTCCATTGTGCAGGACTTCCATTGTAAAGGGCCGGTCACTGATACCTTACTGCTGATGGCGGTTCTCGATGATATTGTCGGCATTATCGTCTTCTTCTCAGTCAATGCTTTTGTCACAAAGATTGTTTCCGGCGGTTCCTTCTCCTGGTATCTGATTCCGTTAATGATCTTTCTGCCGATTGTACTTGGCTTATTGCCGGGATGGCTGAGCGGAAAGGCATTACAGAAAACGGATGAAAAAGGACCGGTTATTGCGATCCTAGTCATTGGTGTCACAGCCACCTTCCTGTTAACCGACTTTGTCTATACAGCATGGTTCAAACAGTTATCACCGAACTACATGCTGGCAGGCGTCTGTTTCTCAGCCGTCTTCTCCAACATGATTGACAATAAGAAGCTGACCAATCTTTCCAACTGGTACAATCCGATCCTGACCGTATCCTTGATCGGTGCCATCGTCAACCTCGGGGCACCGCTGGACTACCATCTGATTGTCGGTGCAGGTCTTTACACCTTTATCTACATTGCCGCAAGAGCCTTCGGCAAGTACTTCGGTGCCCGCTTTGGTGCATCGGTTACCCATATGCCAAAGACCGTACAGAAATATCTCGGTCTGACCCTGCTGCCGCATTCCGGTGTCTCCCTTGTCTTTACTTCCATTGCGGCAAGTTCTCTTGCGCCTGAACCAAAGCTTGTTTCCATCCTGCAGGGCACCATTGCTGCAGCTGCAGTCATCAATGAAATCATCGCTGTACTTGCGGCTAGACGCGGTTTTGTCCTGTCTAGAGAAATACAGGGTGAAGGGCAGAAAGAAAAGACAGCGGCTGCTGTCACATCTCATTAAGGTATTCTTCCAGACACAGATTCTTTTCCGTCATTACCTCAGCCGCTTTCTTTCCGACATAGCGGTAATGCCATGGTTCATTCAAAACGCCTGTGATATCGGTTTTATCTGACGCATAGCGCTGGACAAAACCGTACTTCCAGGCGTTTTCATTCAGCCACTGTGCAGTATCCCCGCTGATATTATCATCCGCCGTATTGATATCAACAGCCAATCCTGTTTCATGTTCACTGGTACCCGGGGCAGCCGTATAGGCAAGGGTTTGCTGTTCTGCCTCCTCTTCACTGTAACCCTGATCTAGATATGCCTGCACCTGGCTGTCATACAGAGCTTTCTGATCATCATAGGAGCGATAGCCGCTTCTAACATACAATTCAATGCCTTCACTTCGGGCATCATCAAACATTTCCTGCAGATATGGATACATTCTTTCATCCACCTGCTCACCATTGTCCAGCGTTACTAAGTCAGGTTCATAGTCAGAGGCAATAGGATGCGTGCTGTTGACCAGCATCAGCTCCCATGCCTTTTTCTTCGTTTCTGCCTGGTAATCATGCCATAAGAACAGGCACAGAAACAATACTGCAGACAGAGACAACAGCCAGATCCGTCTTCTTCTCTTCTTCCTTCTGCTCATGCCATAATTATAGCATTGCCCCCCGCTCATCCGCTCTTAAGGTATACAGAAGACGCAGTTCCTTCCGATCCCGCATCCATGTAGATAAGCATTATGAGTTCATCTGTTCCACGCAAAAAGACATGTCCGCTGTTACAGACATGTCTTTTACTGCGTTATTATTTTACACCGGTAATCGTTACACCCTCAATTGATGTCACAGCCGGAATCAGAGCAGAATCATACTGCTTCAGCTCTTCTGACATATGGAAGCCGCCTAAAAGCTCCTTCACATTGCCGGAAACAGAACCGCCGGATACCGGTATGGTCCTTCCATCATGATGGTAGTAGGCTAGACGTATTTCACCAAACATATTGCCGGCCATATCCACCTGGAAATCAGAGAACTCAATCGGTTCAAGATAATCTCCTTCTCTTAACGTTTTGGCCGGCACTTTACCTCCATTGACTTCAAAGCAGCCCGGGGTAAAGGAATGATCCAGCTTGAGATACTGGCTGTATTGACGGGATCCGACAATACGTACCGGAACATTCTCCTTCATGAGTACTGCATCCTCAATCAGACAGCCGTCATGATCAAAGCTCATGTTCATGGAAGATTCAGGCAGATGACGATGGGTCAGGATATTGATCCGATCGCCTGTCTCTTTGTCTGTGATCGGCTCATTCAGTCTGAAAGGTGAAACGTTCTGATACACCTGGCCTGCCAAAAGGCCATTCAGGAAGAAATGGTAGATCTCAAGGGCAGCAGATGTAGTAAACAATACTCTGCCTTTGCCAAGCTTCGGGGTTCCTTCGGTGTGCAGCCTGTCTTCGCCAGCCTGCAGGGCCATGTTGAGCTCTGTCTTAAGATACTCACTGTCGCATCCTCCGCTTGTATAGCTGCGATAGAGCTCAATCTCATGTTTCTCATCTCTTGCGTCCAGAACTGTTTCAAGAAAGCAGTACGGTACAGTCTGAGCCAGATCCACGCCATTAGAATTGATATAGCGGCTCTTTCTTTCCTGTACAAAGATCTCATAGGAATTGACATCATGGGTCTTAGTTTCATCGAGCTCACATAATGTCTTCATGAACGCACTGGAAACAGAAGGAATATCTATCTTTGTTTCCTTGGCCTTGAAGTCTTTGACTTCCTCCGGCCTGACAAGTTCATACGGAGCACTTAAAGAATACTTTGCTTCTTCCAGCAGCTTCTCCAGCTGTTTCTTCCATGTCTCTTCATTACCAGTCGGGGCAAATTCCGCCTGGGCACTGCCAAGGCCTTCTGCTTCCCGTCTGTATACGGTCACATGGGTATGGGACACTTTCTTGGCTCTGTTCTGATCGAGCTTATGCTTAATGAAGTAGAACTCCCATCCTTCGGTATTCTCTTGCCGGATCTCCCAGGCATCTGCACTGCTTTCTTCCAGCAGCTTCTTCAAAGTATCGATCATTATCCGAGCCTCGCTTTCGTCTTGAGATATGGTCCCCCGTCCGTTACTTTGACAAACTCCTTATAACCCTTGCCGCAGTAGCCGGAACCGAATACCTCTCTGTCTCTGGATGCCATGGAAATACTGCCCAATAGATCCGGTACATAGCCGGTCATGATAATCGGTGCCACAACCTTTCCGGTCAGTTTTCCATCCTTGATCTCTCTGCCTAACTGCAGAATGCACTGAATACCCCAGTGCTTGGGATCTTCCATACCGGAGCGGAGCCCTTCCAGAAGATACCCGTGCTTGATTGAGGCAATCATCTCTTCCCTGGTGTCTGTACCGGAATCAAACAAAGTATTGGTCATACGGGTATAGACCTTATGCTCAAAGTTCTGCCGCTTGCCATTGCCCGTCGGCTCAATACCGAGTCTTGCGGCGCTCAGTGCATCCGCAATGCCGTTTTCAAGCATGCCGTTTCGTATCTCTGTTACATCACCTGCCCGTGTGCCTTCATCATCAAAGGCATAGGATGTGACACCCTTGGCACAGAGCGCACCTTCATGCATGGTGACCAGATCACTGCCGATTCTGGTTCCCATCTTCTCTTTGGCCAATGCTCTGTTTTTGACAAACATGTCCATCTCCATGCCGTGTCCGAACGCTTCATGGGCAATGACACCGGTCACTTCAGGACTGGTTACAATCTCATATTCACCCGGTATAATGTGGCCGGCATGGACAAGGGCATCCAGCTGCTGCAGGGCATGATTGATCTGTTCATCCATATGTTTCAGAATCTCAAGGCCGCATAAACCGCTGTCAGCGCCCATGCCCTGTTCCACATGATCCCCGGCCATACCGAACATCATGGCATACATCTGGGAAATGACATAGCTCTGCTTCAGATGCTTGTGCGCACTCAGAAACATCTTGCTGATATGGGTCGCAGATACATTCAGAAACACATTCAGAAGTTCCGGATGTGCCTTGACGGTTTCATCATACTTTTCCTTCAGAACAGCCATGATCCCTTCCGCATCCGCTTTTTCCGGCAGTTCTTCTGCCTCTGCCTCATAGAAGATCTCATCCGGTTCATCCTTTAACACAGGTGTGTCATAGATCTTTGTACCGGTTTCCTGCAGGACTTTTTCCTGCATGGCCATGGTCTCTTCAATCTCTTTTTCCGTTTCCTCCACATGGTCCGGATCAAATTCATTCAGGGCATATTCCATGTAGTGTCCGTTTTTACATAAACGGAAGACAATGCCTCTTTCACTGGTCAGTGCATCCGAACTGATATTCATGGAGCCTTTGGTCACCTGGGCACTGAATGCCGGTGAATCCGTCGCCAGTGCACTGACATATTCATAATTTTTACCCAGCTTTGCAATCAGCGTCTCAAGTGCTGGTTCAATCTGGTTCAGATAAGCTGAAAATGGTGCTTTCATAAAACTTCCTTTCAGTCCATATCTTAACACATTAAAAAGAAAAGACAGATGCCTTTAGCACCTGCCTCAGCCAAGCTGATCATACTGTTCATCACTGACCGGCTCACACCATTCCGTGGAAGTCTCTTCCCCGGGAATGGCAAAGGCAATATGAGAGAACCAGCTGTCCTTCTTTGCCCCATGCCAGTGTTTCACATTGGCGGGAATCTGAATGACCGTACCAGGAGTCAAAGAAACTGCTTCCTTTCCCTCTTCCTGATACCAGCCTTCTCCAGCTGTACATATCAGCATCTGTCCGCCGTCTTTCTTTGCTTGATAGATATGCCAGTTATTGCGGCATCCCGGCTCAAACATCACATTGCTTAAAACAATCGGACACTTCACATCATTCAGCACATTCAAATATGAATTACCCTAGAAATACCGGGCATACCCTTGTTGAATGCTGGAAGGATGTTCATCCTTCCTTAGTCACCATACCCGTGGAATGGAACTATACCATTCCCTGCGGCATTCTCTATCCGCTTCACGCAGGCAGCGATATAGAAGCTTTCATCAGAGAAATCAGAGAACCATCTTCAGTCTGATCTGCTGTTCCAGCTCTCTTGCGCTCATTCTTGCCGCACCGGACGCCAGCACCGAATTCTGGATGAGCGCATCCCCGGTCACCACCGTCAGATCATACTTTCCCTTACAGTCATATGCCTCTTTTTCAATCCAGGCATCCGCGGTAATATCCGTAGGGGTAAACACAATTTCCATGTCGCCCCGCTTCTCCACAGAACCGGCATTATCCCTGCGTTTATACCCGTCAAACACAACTGTCATCGGGCATTTGAGATACGCCTGGTAGTTGAACAGAATATCAATCAGATGATCCCGGGCTGCCCCGAGCTCTTCATTGCGGAACCCTTCCATGGACTTCCATCCATACAGGCAGTTATAACCGTCAATGATGCAGCGCTTCGGGAGCTTTTTCTGTTCCCTGATCTCCACATGCGGTCTTTTATCCTCTTCCTTCTTTGCCGGCTTCACCTTTTTCTTTTCATTGCGGTTATTACTGCCGGCACTGGCAAGGATTCTCTTGAGATCTTCCTTTGCAACCTTCATTGTCTCATGGCGGTAGGAAGAGCCCTCACTTCCCTCCTTCAGATCAATATGCATGTGCTCTTCCACTTCATCCCATTCCACATAATACCCGGCTCCAGCAGCACAGAAGATGGAACCGACCGGATTGCGGATATCCATCAAAGGATCATAATCCTTTTCGGCAATGATCTTTTCCTGATCCTCCACTTCTCTTGCCCCATCCATCATGGCCGTGTATCTGCCTGCCCCATGGGCATAGGCATTCAGATCACTCATGTAGTTATGCATGGTTCTCAAGGGACCGCTGCCTTCAATGACCGCTGTCTCATCCGAAGATTTGATTTCAAACTGACACTTCTTTGTATCAAGATCATACAGTGCCCTTGAAAGAACAGAAGAAGGCACTTCCAGATGAAAATGCACAAAAGGCTCCAGCAGCACACAGTCTGCTTTCATCAAACCCTGTCTTACCGCCCGGCGGGCTGCCTGGCGGAAGTCACCGCCGTTAGTGTGTTTCAGCGATCCTTTGCCGCCAATCAGAGTAATCTTCACATCCGTCAGATAAGCCCCGGTCAGCACACCTTTCATCGGCCGGTTCAAAGCAGAAAGAATGGAACGCTCAAACATGCCCGACAGCATGCCGTCTGGCACTTCGGACACCACTTCCATGCCTGTTCCTCTGGGTAATGGATCGAGTCTGACCACCACTTCTGCATAATGTCTTAACGGTTCAAAATGCCCTACTCCGATCACACTGTCACGGATCGTCTCCTGATATACAATGCCCTGAGAGGCAAAACCGACCTGAATGCCGGAGCGCTCATAGATCTTCTTCTGCAGAACCTCCCTCTGCATGTCCCCCATGATCCGTACATGAATGGCATGATGCACTTCATCCATATCTATGCTTAACTGCGGATCCTCTGCCGCCAGCTCATTGCACACTTCATTCAGCGCCAGAATATCCGTTCCTTCTTCAGTCAGAAGCACATAGTCAAGACACCCGGATAACATCGGTGCCCCGCTGTCTTCTTCAAAGCCAAGCCCCTGTCCGGCATATGTACTTTTCAAGCCCTTGACTGCTACAATCGTACCGGCTTCCGCCTGCTGCACCATCTGATAGCTTTCCCCGGTATACATGCGCAGCTGATCCGCCTTTTCTTCTTCATTGATCCTGGCTCTGGCCTGCAGCACACCGCCGGTTACTTTGAGATGCGTCAGTCTGTTTCCTTCTTTATCTTCTGTAATCTGATATACCTTTGCCCCGAATTCCTCCGGATACTGTTTTTCCATACTGAAGGCATCAATCGCATCCAGCAGACAGTCGATATTGTTACCCTTTAAAGCACTGCCGAACACAACCGGAAAGAAGGAGCGGGACGCAAAAGCTTCCTGCAGTAAGGACTGCGGGATATCCCCTGTTTCAAAGTAGGCATTCATGATAGCTTCATTGATGGTGGCTTCTTCTTCCTGCACGTTTTCATCCTGCAGGGCAATCATATTACTGCTGCAGCGCTTTTTAAGATCTGCCAGCAGTTCTTCTTCTGTAAAGCGGGCAATATCCATCTTGTTCACAAAGACAAGTACCGGAATATGGTAATGGGCCAGGCACTTCCAGATTGTCTCCGTATGGCTCTGCACCCCATCAAGACCGGAAATCACAAGTACTGCAAGGTCCAGCACCTGCAGTGTGCGTTCCATCTCCGCACTGAAATCCACATGACCCGGAGTATCAATGACAAAGATCCGGTCCCCTTTCCAGTCCAGCAGGGCATCCTTGTCATAGATCGTAATGCCGTGGCTGCGTTCCTGCTCATCATAGTCCAGCACCGTATCCCCATGGTCTACCCGGCCTCTTCTGCGGATCTTTCCGGTTTCATATAACATGGCCTCAATGCACGTTGTCTTGCCTGCATCAACGTGGGCCAGAATACCTGTTACGATATTTTTCATACGTGTATCTTACAACAAAAGAAAAATGCGTGTCATCACACGCATCCTTTCCTTACGCTTCGGTCAGATCCGCACCGAAGTATTTCTCAGATAATGACTTGAGCGTACCATCATCCCGCATATCCTGCAGGGCATCATTGATCGCCTTGCGCAGCGTATCAGAACCCTTCTTCATCGGAATGGCATACTCGGTCACATCATCAGACTGATCTGCAACCTTCAGGTTTGTTTCTCCGGTTGTATTGAGATAATCCTGTACGGATGTGTCCGCATTGATGGTTGCCTGTACGGTACCGTTAAGAACCAGCGTCATTGTTTCCGCCAGTGTCGGCACATTGGATACCTTTGCCCCGTAATCCTCACCCATCTGGGCATAGGTGGAGCCGGTAGAGTTGGCAGTAGTAGAGCCCTTGAGATCTCCAAATGTCTTGATCGTATCATTGTCCTTGCGCACCACAAGATCAATATGGTCATAAGCATACGGATCAGAGAAATCAAATGTCTTTTCTCTTTCCTCGGTCACATCAACCCCGTTGACAACAACATCATAGACACCTGTGGACAGACCCGTCAGAAGACCATCCCAGGCCCCTTCCGTAATGTCTGCCTTTACGCCCAGGCGCCTGGCAACATTCTGGGCTACTTCCACATCATAACCGACAAGATTGTCGTTCTCATCATGGTAGGAGAACGGCTGCCAGTCTCCTTCAAGCCCGATTCTCAGCTCGCCTGCATCCTTTACCTTCTGCAGGGAGTCATCTGCGGCGGCTGCGGTTGAAGCGGAAGAAGCCGCGCTGGAACCGCATGCGGAAAGACTCAGTGCCATCAGCGCGGCAACACTTACAGATACCAGTTTTTTCATTCATTTCCTCCTGAGTCATGTTCGATGACTCTTCTTAAGAAAGCTCTTGTTCTTTCATTCTGCGGATGATCAAAGAAAGCCTTTGATTCACCCTGTTCCACGATCTTTCCATCTTCCATGAAGATGGTCCTGTTGCTGACATTGCGGGCAAAGTTCATTTCATGTGTCACAATCAGCATTGTCCGCCCTTCTTTTGCAAGATCCTGTATGACCGCCAGCACTTCACCGATCAGTTCCGGATCCAGCGCACTTGTCGGCTCATCAAAGTAGATGATTTCCGGATCCGGAGCCAGAGCCCTGGCGATAGCGACACGCTGCTGCTGGCCGCCGGAAAGCTGGCTGGGATAATAATCAGCCCGTGCTTCCATACCTACTTTCTTCAGCATTTCCATGCCGATGGCTTCCGCCTGATCCTTCTTCATCTTACGGGCTACGGTCAGTCCCTGGGTCACATTTTCAAGCGCTGTCTTATTGGCAAACAGATTGTAGTTCTGAAAGACAAAGCCCGTTCTTTTACGGATGGCTGCGATTTCCTTCTTTCTGATCGTACCAAAGCCATATGCCTTTCCATCAAATACAAGCTGTCCTTCATCCGCTGTTTCCAGAAAGTTGGCACAGCGTAAAAGCGTTGTCTTGCCGGAACCGGAAGGCCCAAGTAAAGCAACCACTTCACCCTTTTCAATGGAAAGCGACACACCATCCAGCACCAGAAGATCACCGAAACGCTTATGTATGTCTCTGATTTCCAGTACTGCCATATCACTTGCCATCCTTTCTGTCATATCTGCCAAGATACTTCTCCACTCTGTGCTGGATAAATGAAATCACCGTACAGAACAGAAGGTAAACCAGGGCAACTTCAATATAAAGGGCAAAGAACTGATAAGTACGGCCGGCAATCCGCTGGGTTGTCATGAACATTTCCACCACCGTGATATTGGCGGCAAGAGACGTATCCTTGACAAGAGAAATCAGAGAATTGCTTAAGGAAGGAAAAGCCGTACGGAAGGCCTGGGGCAGCACAATATGCCACATGATCTGCCCGAAGCTCATACCGACACACAGACCGGCTTCCTTCTGTCCTTCCGGCACCCCTTCAAGGCATCCTCTTAAAGCCTCGGCCATATATGCCCCTTCACAGAAGGAGAAACCGGCCCAGGCCGCCCAGAACGGATCCGCATGGATGCCGACCATCGGCAGACCATAGAAAATAATCATCAGCTGTACTAATAGCGGCGTGCCTCTGATCAGCCAGACATAAAACTGCATGATCTGTTTCAGCACCGGCACTTTGGCGTACTGAATCAAAGCCGCAATCACGGCAATAACAAGTGCTGTAACAAACGACAGAAGCGTCAGAGGAATGGTCATCTGAATCCCCGCTTTGAGAATCTGCGGCAGTGCTTTCAGCAGAATCTGCCATAATTCCTCGCTCATATCACCCCTCCCTTCTGAATGTAATCCATATTATAAGCACAGTAAGAGCCATTGAACAATTCAAATGATCTCACAGCCAAAAAGAAACGCATCACTGCGTTTCCTTATTTTCATCTGACTTCGCACCTGCACTGGGCGTAGCGGAAGCACCCGGTGAAGCGGTCGGCTCCGGCTCCTTCTGATACTTCAGTGTACGGCTCAGGATCTTATGGGTACTGGAATTGGACTGTACGCCGACCTGGATTTCACTCCAGTCTTTGATATCCGTATTCTGTACCAGAAGAATATTCTGCGAGATCCAGGTCGTATCCACCTGATCGCCATCAATGAACACCTTGCACGATTTCGTGAAATTGTCGCCATAGATGTAATACATCTGATCCGACAGCTCCTTGAAGCCGGTCACATCAATCGTCCTGACACCCATCTTATAGAACGGAGAAGGTGTATACGGCGTATCGCCGTCATCGTTATAGCAGTACCGTTTGCCATAGAGAATGTCATACTGCAGGGCCTGCATATTGGCCAGGAAGTTATCATGCCGGCCGCCCATATTGGCCTGCTGGAAACGGAACATCGTGCCCTCATGAATGCCGAGGCGATTCATGATCTCAGCAACAGACTGATAGGCATAGAGATCTTCTGTCTGTTTCTTCATGCTGAAGTTGTCCCAGATCAGATAGTTGGTCTGATAGGTATTGCCGCCGGTCAGATCGTCATCCGTCAGGCCCATGGTCGGCAGATGATCACCATACAGCAGCAGTACAGTCTTTTCATTTCTCTTTTCCAGAGAACTGATCAGATCCGCAATGAACTGATCTTCTTCATGAAGCTCATTGACATAATATTCCCAGGCATAGTCCTGTTCCTGGGTCGGAGCACCGGTGACCGTAATTTCCGGATCATCCAGCACCTGTTCAGTCGGATAGGCGCCATGGGGCTGTACGGATACCGTAAACACATAATCCGCCCCCAGCGTACTGTCCAGACAGTCATTGATCGGGGAAATCAGATTGCGGTCGCGCATCCAGCCGTTGTAGTTGGTATCATCCTGTCCCTGCATGTATTCAGCTGAGGTAAAGGATTCAAAGCCCAGGTTCTTGTATACCGTACGACGGGCATAGAAGTTGGCTTCATTGTCATGCAGGGCAAAGGCATTGTAACCGATGTTACGCAGATCATAGGCACTGCTTTCACAGCTTTCCTTCTTGAGTACGCCTTTATAAGGATATTCACCTGCACCGAAGAAATGCAGACTCATGCCGGTCAGGGTTTCAAACTCCGTATTGGCCGTGCCGGCACCTACCGTCGGCACCGTATAGTAGCCATTGGAATACTGTTCACACAGCTTATGCCAGTTGGGAATCGGATCCTCATTGAACTTCAGCCAGCTGACTCTGGTCGGATCAAAGAAAGATTCCAGCTGGATGACGATAATATTCGGTTTGTCACCCTGATCCAGTGATGTTTCCTCAGTATTGGAATCATTGGCCCTGATGTTGTCAATCAGCTGTTGGGAGTAGTTATCCGGCTCATTGATGCCGGTATCGAAGATCGTTACCGTAAAGCAGTACGGAAATCCATAATCTTCATACGCAAAGGCGATATTGCCGAAGTATGTAGCCAGAATACCCTGGTTGATACAGAAGCGTGTCAATCCATAGAAGCCTAAAAACGCCGCCACCACACAGGCAAATACCGGTCCTCTGTGCATTTTGCCCGGGTATTTCGGGGTTCTGACATAGTGAACGATCAGATAGATGATGCCTGCCGCAATTCCAAGAAACATCAGAAAGATCTCAAAGCCATTCAGATACTTGGTAATAACCGCACCGCCTTCAGAAATATTCTTGAGATCCGGTCCGGTAAACGGCGTGACACGGTTGGCCAGGATAATGCCATTGGTCAGTCCGAGCACCCCCCAGATGCCGAAGATCAGAATCTGCCAGAAACTTCTCTTGCGGAACAATAATGCCGGGGTAGATGTCACAAAAATATACAGGGCGTTATAGACGAATACCTTTGTCGAGTTATGCATGAAAGCAAAGGTTTCCGTAATACTGCGCCGTGAAAACAGTTCAATCAGGAAATACAGTATGAACGAGAAAATGAACTGAACTATGGCAGCCTGCCATATATTCATCATATGTTTGGGCTCGCGCTCATGGAATATGACTTTCAGTTTACTGCCGATGCCGGCAAATCTGTTCTTCATCTTTTCAGAAACAGCCATTGATCAGCCCTCCCTTTTTAACGTCTAGCATGATACGCTAATTTTCACAGTTTTTACACAATTTGTATGTGAACTTTGTGTGAATTCGCTTAAGATCTGCTTTTTTCAACGATCTCTTTCTGATAGGCACGCGACAAAGACAGTTCCGTGTCAAAGAACTTTTCAAAATACGGACGGATCGCATCATCTTTAATATATGCCACATTCTTTTTTTTGATCGCTTCTTCCCGGGAACCGTCAAAGATGGCCTTGCCATGGGCCATTTTCCAGGCAATCACATCCTCCACGGCATGAAAGCGCTTTTCAAACAGTTCCGCCATCTGTACATCTATTTCATCAATCTCCCGCCGTGCTTCCTCCAGTGCCTTCTCCTGCATGTTTTTCTCCTTTTCTCCAGCATTCATCCTCTTTTTCGGATCATGAAATTCTTTTCAACTGGTCATCTTGTTGTATAATCTAGCATATTACAAAGGAGGGACAGTGTGCTATGAGCAATTTTGTGTTTATATCACCGAATTTTCCCAAGACATACTATCAGTTCCCGAAGGCCTGGAAACAGATCGGCGGTACTTCTCTGTGTATCGGGGAAGATCCCTATGACAGCCTGAGTGATGAAATGAAGGCGGCCATGGACGAATACTATCAGGTCGGGTCCATGATGAATTATGACGAAATGTACCGGGCCGTAGCCTGGTTTGCCCATAAACATGGAAAGATAGACTGGCTTGAAAGCAATAACGAATTCTGGCTGGAACAGGATGCCAGACTCCGTACGGATTTCAACATCACCACCGGTGACAAGAGCGGTGATGTCATGCGCTACAAGCTTAAATCCAACATGAAAAAGTACTACGCAGAGGCCGGGGTACCTTCCGCAAGATGGCATCTGACTTCTACATATGAAGAAGGAAAGAAATTCGTAGATCAGGTCGGTTTTCCGGTCATTGTCAAACCGGATGACGGCGTCGGTGCCAATGCGACCTGGCGTATTAATAATGATAAGGAGCTGCAGGACTTCTATAGACAGAACCTGCCCGTCCAGTACATCATGGAAGAGTATGTCCCGGGTTATATCGTCTCCTTTGACGGCATCACCGATCAGGACAACAACATCATCTTCAAGACATCCCACACCTTCCCGGAGCCCATCATGGATGTGGTAAACAAGGCAGATGAATGCGTGTACTGGAGTGAGCGTGAAATCCCCGAGGACATTGAAGACTACGGTACAAAAGTCATCCATGCCTTCAAGATCAGAGGCCGTTTCTTCCATACGGAATACTTCCGTCTGACCGAAGACAAGCCGGGCCTTTGCAAAAAAGGAGGTCTTGTCGGCCTTGAAGTCAACATGCGTCCGCCGGGAGGCTATACCACCGACATGATGAACTTTGCCAACGACATCAACGTATACAGCGTCTATGCCAACATGGCCATGTACAACCTTGCCATGTATGAAACCGACCGTCCGTATTACTGTGTCTATTGCGGCAGACGTGATAAATACGAATACACCAATGGTGAAGCAGCGGTATTTGCCCGCTATGGCTCAGCCATCTGTATGCATGAGCGCATGCCCGGCATCCTCGGCTCAGCCATGGGTGAAGACATGTACATTGCCCGCTTCAAGCGCAGGGAAGATGTCAAGGCATTCATCCGCTTTGTCATGGACAAATCCAGGGAAACTGAAAAGAAGGAAACAGAGAAGAAATGAAAGTAATGTACTTTAAAGAATATTCCAGCTGCCTCGGCCGTGATATGGAATACAAAGTCTATGGCCATGCCGGCAAGCCGGTGCTTGCCTTCCCGAGCCAGGACGGCCGCTTCTTCGACTTTGAAAATAACGGCATGATCGGCTGTATCGAAGCCTATATCAACGACGGCAGAATTCAGGTCTTCACCTGCGATTCCAATGATGTCAATTCCTGGTCTTCCAAGTCATGGGACAACCGCAAGCGCATTGAGGCACAGGAAGCCTACTTCCACTATGTCACCGATGAGCTCTGCCCCCGCATTATTGCCATCAATGAAGAAGCCAACGGCGCCAGGGCAGACGGCATTCTGACAACCGGATGTTCCATGGGCGGCACCCATGCCCTGAACTTCCTGTTAAGACGTCCGGACATCTTCTCCGGCTGTATTGCCCTGTCCGGTGCCTATAACGCCAGACTGTTCTTCCCGGACTACAGTGATGATCTTGTCTATGCCAATTCCCCCGTGGATTACATCAACGGCATGCCCTACGATCACCCTTATGTGGAGATGTACCGCCACAGAGACATTATCCTGTGCTGTGGAAGAGGTGCCTGGGAACATCCGATGCAGGAAGACAGCGCCCGCATGAAAGAGCTGTTTGAATACAAGAACATCCCGGCCTGGGTCGACTTCTGGGGCACAGACGTCTCCCATGACTGGCCATGGTGGCGCAAGCAGCTTCCCTACTATATGAACTTTGTCTGCTGAAACGATGTCCTTTGACATCGTTTTTTCATATGTTAGAATGGAATCTGTCAATGCGGCTATGGTGGAATTGGCAGACACGTCAGATTTAGGATCTGATGGTTTATCCGTACAGGTTCAAGTCCTGCTAGCCGCACGAAATTCACCGCATGCGAAAAAAGCCGGAAACATTGAGTTTATCGGCTTTTTTCGTATCTTTCATTCTGTCCCGTCAGGGTATTATACGGGTTACAGACAGATACCTCAC
This sequence comes from Solobacterium sp., assembly GCA_022644565.1. Classification (GTDB taxonomy): domain Bacteria; phylum Bacillota_I; class Bacilli_A; order Erysipelotrichales; family Erysipelotrichaceae; genus Bulleidia. The sequence continues at coordinate 36,621 of JALCHG010000011.1, forward strand.
CGGCAGTCTGTTTACTTCTTCTCTTTTTCCGTATCCACTTCCTCCGGCATGACATCAATCACACGCTGATCCAGAAAATATCCTTCTTCTAGATCGGATGAAACTCATACACAGAACCGCAGATATCACCAAACACTGCACCTGACAGAATGAAACCCTCCTTTTTCTGACAGCATCAAGATAGAAAAAAGCATAACATAAACGGTCAACTGCCGGGCTGCTTCTGCATTTCCTTCTTTTTACGAACCCGAACTCTTGATCCTCATCTCTGTCTGACGCTATAATCCTTTTGCTTTATTTCCATAGAGAGGCATTATGACAAAAAGAAATCCCTTTATGAAATACTTCTGTGAAATGCTTGTACTGCTGGCTGTATTTGATCTGTTTATTGATGTTCTGCAGCTTTTCGGTCTGCATTCCGCTCTGATCCATACTTCACTTGATGACTACGGCACAGATATCAAAGGCATTCTTACCGTATTAGTAACAGACGGCATCTGTATCGGCTTTGCCTTACCCGGCTGGATCGGCAAATCAGTGAAATCATGCCGCATCCTTTCCATTCTTGGTACAGCCCTGTTTCTTTTCTCTTATGTATCCTGCCGCATGAATGAAATCAGCAGTCTCAAAACAAGAACCATCCTCATCACCCTGATCTGCTTTATCGGCTATGCCTTCGCTGCCTTCACTTCAAAACAATAGTCAGCGTACAAACCTTTCAAACGGACAGACATACGGATCTTTCCTCAGAATGCCATCCTGTACTGCCCTTTCATGACATCTCAGCAGAAGGACAAGCTCTCCTCTTCTGCTTTTTATTTTCTCTGCTTTTCCAAATTCATCCGGTACATACAGACACATATGACTCTCCATCATGTACTGCCCCGCTTCAAAGAAAGCACTTTCCGTCCTTCTTCCCTCAATCACACAGCTGAACAGCTTATGATCCAGTACATCCGAAGCACTGTGAAACAGCCTTTTCACAAACCGCATCACATCTTCCTCACACCTGCCATAGTAACTTTCAAACCCGAGAATCAATCCATCACTGTCCTGCATCGCATCAGCACAGAGATTCACTTCATCCTCAATGACACATCTTCTCTTCTTCCAGCATTTACCGCATCCCGTACAGCCTTTTACTTCCCCGATCTTCACAAAGACACACTGCACCCCTGCCTCTTCCAGCACCTGTTTCATCTCTTTCATCTTCAGATCACAGATACTGTTATTTCTGCCAAAATCAAGAAGAACTGTTTTCATGCCTCAAGTATACCGCTTTTCTGTGCTACTATAACTGCATTGAAAAGAAGGCAGAAGCTTATGGAATGGAAAAAAGAACTTCTCTCAGCAGTACTGGTCTTGGCCGCCGCATTTGTACTGGGTGTCATATTTGATCTGATCTTCTATCATGATCCGCTGGCCAATGTCGAAAACAATCTCATGTGGGGTGTCATCCTGGACATTGTCCTGTTCATCTTTGATGTACTGAGATACCTCATCATGCGTCATCATGAAAAGAAAATGAGCCGTCGAAGATAAAATTAATGTTTGTTTTTGTGTCATGTTATGTTATCATAACAAAGCACATGAGTGATTAGCTCAGTTGGGAGAGCACTTCCTTGACGTGGAAGGGGTCATGGGTTCGAGTCCCTTATCGCTCACTCGTAAGCCGCATCATAATGCGGTTTTTTTTGATGTTCTTTTCAAAACGTGGACTAAAACGTGGAAACTGTTACTATTTTTCTTTAAATTTTCGATTGAAAGATGCGTTAATGACATCATTTTGTTGTGCAGACGCATACCAATTCAAGCTCATATCCTCATGCTTATGACCCATCAACTGCTTTATAACAGCCGGGTTTTCATGCTGGGCATAAAGGTCAGCAGAATATGACTTGCGCATAAGTGTTGCGTGCATATCTATATCCCTGCCAGTATCACGCTTATATGCCTTTCTGACGTAATATATATGGTCAGCCAACCAATCACTGCTGATCAACTCGCCGTTGTAGTTTGCAAAAACCACGTCATACTTGGAGAAATCCAGTATTGATCTAAATAAAGCCACAGCGCCACTAGCTTCAGACAGTGGAATCGTTCTCTTTGCACTTATAGTCTTTGTGTCTCGGATAACAACCAGATCACTGTGAGTCGATCCTACAGAATGCGTCACTGTTACAAACACAGCATTGACCTTTTTCTCTTCTCCGGCTTCTCTATCAAAATAAATAATTTCTTTGAACTCAATCGATTTTCTAGTCAGCGCCTTTACTTCCTGCGGCCTCAATCCTGTCAGCCGCATTACTCTAAGCATGTAAATAATGATCTGCCGATTATAATCCCATTCCTCGTTATGACGACCATAACACTCCATGTATGAGAGGAATGATTCAAATTCGTCTTCAGTCACATTCTGCTCAGACATTTCCCGAGTAGTATGCTTTTCACTTTTTGGCACGTCAATGATGGTAGTCCAGTCTGTTACATTCAATCCTTTGAGCATAGCTACCTGATAGATTCTATGCCATATCGTTTTGACATTGCCTACACACTGCTGCACACAGTGATCTGCACAATTCTGCAATGACTGCAATATGTCCTCAGACGAAATATTGTGGATATCTATAGTGCCATAATCGGGGTAGATATATTTTCGATATTCCTTGTCGAGCTTTACATAAGTCCCCTTTCTTCGCGGGAAATTTGCAGGCACCATCTGATACAAGTCATCGACTGTACAAGTTGATTCTACTAATACCTTGTTTTTCACTAAACGTTTCTGAATTGCTGTCACAGCATCCTCTGGAGTTGTTGCATCCTTATTCTGATGAATTAAATTTAAAACAGAATCCCTTTCACGGATAGCAGCTTTTTTTGCGTCATTTGCAGTCTTGTAGTCTAAAACTTTATACCGTTTCACATACTTTTTGCCGTCTGGCATAGGGATGTTAACAACAAACGCAGTGATTTCATTTGTCGTTTTTTTGTTTCTTATCTTATATCTCTCCTCAATGTATTTTTCTTTTTTCATTTGTCATGTCCTCAATCTTTTGACATGACGTCGTCACCTCTCCTAGAAATGGTGACCGACAATCATGTGGACACCATATGTATTTCAACAAACATATTGTATCCCATCGAGTGATAATCGGTCACCATCATAGCCTACCCAGTTAATGACGCCAGTCTTCCACAGCGCGGCGTGCAGCATCATCTGTCATATTTGCAATTTCATACAGATCATGCCCCGCACTAATCTGGAGGAAGTCCCAGATATCATCATGTGTATAAAGCCATCCCCTTCCAAACCTACGTCCGTTCAGCAGCCCTATACGTCTTAATCTAGTCACATAATGAGTAGATACATGCAACATATCAGCGACTTCCTGCTGCGAGTAAAAACGTGTCGCTTCGTAAATATTTTCTTTATTCTTTACGGTCATATGATTCCCCTTTATGATTTTCTATTACATCATCATCAATCCAATATGATTGAAATAGCTCACCCGAATTGGTAAGAAATCTTCCACGACAGTTTTTTCCAATCTTTTCGGCAGCATCTGTACTATCCAAAATAATCTGTGACAGTACATTGTCTGCCCTTCCGCAAATGCGACAGTCAACATTATTTTTGATTTGCCCCGGAAGGATGTTAGCATCCGGTCGCTGTGTTGCAAGTATCAGATGAATCCCAAAAGCACGACCTTGTCGAGCAAGCGTTGAAAGCTTTGCTATCGTCATATCAATTTCTGCTTTGCGTTCCTTTGAAGCGCCAGTTTTGTCAAGTAGTTCTGCCACCTCATCCACGACGAAGATATGTCGTTTCATCGGCCCGATTTTCTGCCGATATTCTGAAATATTCTTTATATCGGCCTGCTTAAGTACTTTCTTTCGCCTATCTAACAGTTCGATAAGTTCATCAAGATTGTTCTGAAGCGTTTCAGGGGTGCATACATTCAGTATTGATTCCCAAGCGCTTGTGTAATCAATCATCCCTTTGTAATCAGCTATATATACTTCTGCACCCTTTAATTTTGCCTGATACATCAGCAATCTCAGCAACACTGACTTTCCTGACCCAGTCGAACCACCTATCAAAATAGAGTTCTGCTCATTCAGATCTACGGTCACTCTGCCTCTTTCACCTTCACCGAGGACCAATTTGAAGTCATCTGGATCCAATAGTGCATCATTCCACACAACACTGTCTGGTAATCCTCCAGTAGCATGTGACGCAGTAATAAGGATATATTTGCGTCCCTCAATATATCGCATATCACATATATATATGTTCAATGATGCCTCCAGATCATCTGATTTATCCTTCCAAGCCTCAAGCGGTATACCTTCTGATGCAAAGTAATAATCATATACTTTATTTCCTTTTGGCTCGCACTTCACTAGTCTTGGTATGATACCGTTTTTGTTATTTATCCCGATCCTTTCCAGTTTTGACCGCATCCCAATAACCCGTAATGAAGTTCCCATAAGGTACAACGTAGTGATAGGAATCACAATCCAAATTACAGGTAATATCATCTGTCTATAGATAGCCCCTGCAACGGTTCCTGCACTTATTTTCATTCCAATTTCAGTAATCATTAACAAGGCACACATCATCGCGATGATAAGCACAGCTTTCTTTTTGTCATGCTTCACTTCAGTGAGCCCTGCTTTTAATGTCACAAGAATGCTTTCAATATCATTCATCTTCCAACCTCCACTTGCTCATATCGTCAGTCACTTCAATCCCAAATTTTGTCATATGCACTACACGTGTAATGCGACGAATGAGCGCATTCCATGTCTGCGGTTCTTCAATCTGTAAATTTTCATATTGTTGTTCAAGCGGAATGTTAGATGTGATAAACACCACTGTATAGCAAGCAACTTTGTCGTTATACCTTGCTGGCAGCATCATCGGGTACCGATCCAAAAGGTTCAGCAGTGCTGATATCTCTATTTCGGAATGATATTCTTCAAAAACAACAACTTTCTGAGCTGTATAAGCGTCAAAATTTAAGTGTGTTTTGTAGTACGTTGTCATCCGAAAGATCTCTTCTGGCTGATACTTTTTGTAAATGTAGCTGGTCTTTCCTACCCCTGGTTCACCCCAAAGGTATGTGACATCAAGATCGCGGTACTCTGATCTATATTTATCATTCAGCACAGTCTGCCGGATACTATCTAAATCACGTACATGGAATGCATACTCAGGAAACATTCTTAATACTTCAGCGTTTGAAGCACCGCTTTTAATCGCATCAATAAGTGCAGCTTTTTTGGACTGAGTCTCATCCACCAGCGGCATTGTTCCAAACTCTTCATAAGTTCCATCTACAGTAGTTTCAGATTTGCTAGACCCAAGCCATTTTCCCTGCTTCTTGATATAGTCAACATTTTCCTGACATGTTCCATAAGCCGTTTCAATATGAGCAGTAGGAAATTTTGATTTGATCGTCGAAAAGCGAATCGGTGTTTTCCTATATAAGAAAACGTGTGTATGATACGTTCCCTGTGCTCCAATTTCGTCGCCCAACGCATAATAATCGAGATTCATCGGTGCAAGTGCATCGCGGATTTCATCATGATCCATGTGTGCTTCACGAGGGTTATTTATCGTAAGCTGATATTTACGTGCTTGTATAGCTTTTGCCATCGGCATCACCTCCTTTGCGACACGCTACATCATTTTCACAGGGGTAATACTAGCCCTGTGAAACTTGCAAATAATCGAATAAAGAATGCAGCGTGGTCAGCGCAATTCCTGAGGGGACTTGGACACTGACCACGCCGCGATCACGTCATTTACCGCTCACCGGATGGATACCTGTAGCACGTGCAGATACTACAACAGCATGTCTGTCATTAGCCCAAACTACCCATTCAGGATCATCGAGCTGTACAACCACGTGGCCATTTGTCACATCCATCTGCTTCTCGCCAAGAATCTTGACATCCACACGTTCAGCATCTGCGAAATTCTGAGAAAATGGGGCGCAGTTTCTAATCTGAACGGGACATCGTTTTAATCTAAATGGGGCAGCATTCCAATCTGAACGTGGCACTCATGACAGCATAGAATATAGTGAACACACGGCAGGCAGCTTTGTCTGCTGCTTTTATTTTGCCTTCCTCTCTGTAAACTTGTCTGCGGAAAGGAGGTGATGAAAATGATAAAGAATCAAGC
>JALCHG010000012.1:0-40650 GCA_022644565.1 Solobacterium sp.
TGTCAGACATAATAGGTTTCCTCCGCATGAGAAGAATATCCTAATGTCACCTGCTTACTGATCACGGCTATGTACACCAGCTATAAGTTCACGATTTTGCTAATATTTCTAAAAGTTAAAGAAAGACTGTTTCGATTCTTAAGACAGATCGAAGCAGTCTTTTTCATATTGACAGGGAATGAGGATATGCTATTGTATAACTGTACTAGATAAGTAATACATTAGTACAGGAAAGGATGAATCATGCCATGGAAATTCAACGGAAGTGAGCCGATCTATCTGCAGATTGCGGATGAAGTAATCATGCGGATGATCAGCGGACAGTATGCGCCGGGTTCCAAACTGCCTTCTGTTCGTGAACTGGCTGTTGAGGCAGGGGTGAATCCCAATACAATGCAGAAGGCATTAGGGTATCTGGAAATGAAACAGCTAGTTCACAGTGAAAGAACCAGCGGAAGGTTTGTAACGGAAGATCAGAAGATGCTTGATTCTCTAAGGCAGGAAATGTGTGCACGGTATATCAGTGCATGTGTTCGTCAATTGAAGCGGATCGGCATCAGTGGCGGGGAGCTGGAAGAAGCTTTAAAAAAGGAGATGGAGAAAGAAAATGGCAGTTGTTGAATGCAGAAATCTGACCAGGAAATACGGTAAGTTTACCGCACTGGATCAGGTAAATCTCTCGATAGAAAAGGGAAAGATCATCGGTTTATTAGGACCGAATGGTTCCGGCAAGACAACATTGATCAAGCTGGCAAACGGCTTACTGACACCGACTTCCGGTGAAATCCTGATTGATGGACGAAAGCCGGGTGATAAGACCAAGGCATTATGTGCTTATCTGCCGGACCGGGATTGTCTGCCTTCCTATATGAAGGCAGAGAGTCTGTTGAAGCTGTATGGTGATTTCTACAGTGATTTTGACAGGGCAAGAGCGGAAAAGATGTTAAGTGAGCTTGGCATTGACATGAACAAGCGGATGAGTGAAATGTCCAAGGGCATGCGGGAAAAGATTCAGCTTTCGCTTGTCATGAGCAGAAGAGCCCTGGTGTACTGGCTGGATGAGCCGATCGGCGGGGTGGATCCGGCTGCCCGTGACTTTATCCTGCAGACAATCCTGACAAACTACAGTCGGGAAGCTTCTGTTGTCATTTCAACCCATCTGATTGCGGATGTGGAATCCATTCTGGATGATGTGGTTTTTCTGAAGCAGGGAAAGATTGTTCTGCATGAAAATGCGGATACGATCAGAGAAAAAAAGCAGATGAGTGTGGAGGATCTGTTCAAGGAGGAATTCAGATGTTCGGAAAATATCTCAAGTGGAAACTGAAGGAATACTTCAGAACCATGTGGCCGCTGCTGGCCGCATGTCTGATTGTGGAACTGGTCATGCTCATCAGTAATACGGCCGGTGTACTCGGCCGGCTCAGTACGATTTCCATTCTGATCTATGGGGCACTGATGAATGCTCTGATGGTCATGATTGCGGTTAAAATCGTACAGAACTACTGGAAAGATACATATGGCAGAGATGCTCATTTCATGATGAGTCTGCCGGTATCATCTGATACAAGAATGCTGGCGCATGCCTGTGCTTCATTTATTCTGATCTTAGCATCCCTGGCTGTATCCGTACTGCCGTTTATCTGTCTGATGATGAGATACGGCATGTCTGAATACAATGAATTGAGAATGGCATGGAATGGGGCTGAAGTGAAGTATGCTGTAGTGCTTGTGATTGTGATGATTGCAGAGATTTTCAGTACGCTTTTCCAGATCTATTTTTCTGAAGGCATTGGTGCACTTGTGCCTGGCTATGCTGTACCGATCGGCATTGGCGTGTTTGTTGGTACCGGTCTTCTGGAAGGAAAGATATTGTCATTGATCAATTATGAGGTTTCATTCAACATCTCGGTTTCCGCGGTCAGCGGCAATTATTTTATGCAGAAGAATGGCGGTATGGGCATTCTGGCGGCAATTCTGATTATTACGCTGATTGAAGCAGCAGTGTTCTATCTTGTGGAAAGGTTTCTGCTTGAGAAACATTACAACCTGAGAGGCTAATTACATGATGCGCAGACCGCAGGCATGGATGGCAAAAAGGATGGCAAGAGTTTCCGCTTCCGAAGGATCACATGCATTGTCACAGCCTTGTCTGACGGCAGATCTTGCATAGTGAATAAGCTGATCGGAGAAAAGACCCTGGCCGATTCTCTGATCTGCCTGCTGTTTCAGTGCTTTGCGAAAGGAACCGCAGACGGCGCCTTCGGAAGCGGAAAGAGCAGTATGATTCAGCTGCTTCATATGAATCGCATGCAGTTCTGCTTTATCAAACTGAGATAAATCAAAAGGGCACAGCCATTTCTTCCACATCTTATACTCATAAGAGGGAAGGATATGGCTGTTTTCTGTATCATTGTCATTCAGAAGATTGTTCCAGGTTGTCATTTCGTTGAGAAAAAGATAAAGTTCATTGAACTGTTCTCTGATGCGGCGGCAGTCTTTGCCGTCCCAGTCCATCTGTATGCGCATATTATGCATGAAAGGAATGGTGATCACGCCTTCCACATCGGTGGTGTGATACAGGTCAGTAATAATTGCAAGAGGATCGTATTGTGTCATTGGTATGATATGCCTCCTGGTTTAATTGTATGATAGTCGTGTTATGAGAGTAAAAAAGAATCTTCTGACAGGAATTATCCTGTGTCTTGCTTTAACCGGATGTACGGTTGAAACAGAAGAAAAAGTAAAACCTTCTGCCACAGCAGAAACAACACCGCAAATCATCGATGTAACACCTTCCCCTGCTGTAACATCCACACCATCAGGTGAAATCACATCCTCCGGCTTTACCCTGGATCAGCTGCCGCCATACAGCGGCAGTCCCTATGCTGTGGTCAATAACAATCATCCTTACTTTGATGAAAGTACACTGAAAGCAGAATCCTATGAAGCCTACAGCGTATTGGATGATCTTGGCCGGTGCGGGATTGCGGAAGCCTGTATCGGACAGGATCTGATGCCGACGGAAGAAAGAGGCTCCATCGGTATGATCAAGCCTTCCGGCTGGCATACGGTACGTTATGATGATCTGATTGCGGATAAATACCTGTATAACAGATGCCATCTGATCGGCTATGAACTGACGGGTGAAAATGCCAATCCTCTGAATCTGATTACCGGAACAAGATATATGAATGTGGAAGGCATGGAACCGTTTGAAAATGAAACCGCAGACTATATCAGATCAACCGGCAGTCATGTCCAGTATCGGGTCACTCCGGTATTTGAAGGCAATAATCTTGTGGCTTCAGGCGTACTCATGGAAGCAGAATCGGTAGAGGATAAAGGACAGGGGCTGATGTTCTGTGTGTACTGCTATAACGTACAGCCTGGTATTGTCATCAACTACGCGGATGGTTCCAGTGCAAGAGCGGAAATATCTTCTACAGCGACGGCCGCATCATCTGAACAGATGACCTACATCGTCAATACAAATACAGGTAAATTCCATCTTCTGACATGTCCCAGCGTCAGTGACATCAAAGAGAAGAATAAAATAACATATTCAGGAAACAGGGAGGATCTGATCAGCCAGGGATATGAACCCTGCAAACGCTGCAATCCCTGATCTTTTAATGCAGGCACTCTGTGTCTTTTTTCTTACCATCGGTAAAATGGAATCAATAGAATAGTACTTCACACAGACCAGAATCACATCCGGCGTTTCTCTTTAATCATCTGCAGAAGCTGCTTTGACTGGAATTGTCTCGGTTGTATCATCCCACAGATGCTGGACGGAAAGCCCATTTTTGTGCATGACGGACAGATTCTCCTTTTGCAATCAGCGTGCAGTCCTTTCCTGCTGAAAAAATAAATGTATCTGTGCGCATGGAGGTACACCAATCGCATGCGAACTATGTTAGGGTAAAAACAGAAAAAGCATCCTGCCATGGGAGAGGTGCAGAATGCTTCGGGGAAAGAATAAAGGGAGATTATGTTTTTCCATGTCAGATGCTCGCTTCATCTGACGCTTATAAGAATAGTCATCAGGGGTGAAGAGTTCATGTGTACAATGTGAACACTGACTGAACAAATGTGGGAACATTGTTGCAATGGTAGAATAGAGGCAGTGAGGTGTTTTATGGGTAAGATTCTGATTGCGGATCATTACAGAGGAAGTCTGGAACAGATGCGGAGGGCACTGGAACAGGGAGGAAAGCTGAGCGGGATCAGTATGCTGACGCTGTCTTCTTTCAAAGAGTCTGAAGAGATGCCGCGGGAAGCAGTGAATCTGTCTTTTCATCAGAAGCTGATGAAAAGACAGAGTGAATTTGAAATCTATGGAGGGATGTTCCGCTTTCCTTCTTTCATCAATGAAATCCTGATGTTTGCCGGGGAATGTGTACTGTACGGCATCGGGGCAGAAGATCTGCCGGAAGATAATAACAGTGAAAAAGAACTGCGGCAGATTGTTGCCCTGGCGCTGGAAGAAGAACTGCCGGAAAAAAGAAGTCTCAGGATGGCACAGGGGCTGAAGGAAAGACTGCAGACATTAAAGGAAAAGAATGAAGTCAGCTGGATTCCTTCCTTTGCTTTGAATGTATTCAGTGCAAAGGTGAATCAGATCATTGCTGAAAGTGTGACGGAAGAAAAAGAAGAAAGAAATGAACCGGTCATGGTCAGAAGATATGCGGATTCGGATCATCAGGAGCTGGAAGCGATTGTACAGGATATCATTGGAAGATTGAATCAGAATCCATCCTTCCGCAGCAATATCATCCTGACCAATGCCGGTGTGCAGATGCCGGTGCTGGATCAGGTGATGCATCAGTACGGCATGCATTACAGTGCTGTTCATCAGGTGAGTCAGCTGCCGCTGTTTCAAAGATGGTGTGCCCTGGCGGATCTTGCCATGCATATGGATGATATGGAGAGGTTTTTAAATGCGGTCAGTGTCAATGCGTTTGATGTCATGCCTTCAGGGCGGGCACTTGCGTTCATGCATACTTCGCTTTCTTCCTATGTCCTGGATACCAGTCTTCCTGAACGGATGAAACAGACGTGTTTCAGCGCTTATAGTGAAGAGATCAGAAGGGGCATGGAAGAGACACAGAAGTATCTGGATCTGATTGAGGATAAGAGAAAAGCGCTGAAACAGGCAGAAAGCGCGCAGGATCAGGCTGTGGCAGCGTATGAAATTGTGCGGCATGCCTCAGTATTGGAAAAACATGAAGAAAAGGCCATGCAGGAAGGGGCACAGCTGAGACGCATTTTAAGCAATTGCCTGGGCTATATGGAGACAGAGGATGATCTGGCGTATCTGATTGAAATTATCAGGGATAAATGCGGGTCAGGGATGGATCTTTCCTGTGATTCGGTGATTGTAACGGATCTCAGACATCCTGTTTCAAGGGCAGATATGACGTATGTGGCCGGATGCTGTGAAGATTATTATCCGGGATTCAGTATCCGCAATGGCTTATTTGATGAGGCTTATGTCAAGAAGGTTGATAAATATCCGGGTATGGAAGAAAGACTGGATCTTTATAACCATGAACTGGAATGGGTGAAGTACAGCGCAGATGAAATTGTGTATTCCATGGCCAGTACCGATACGGACGGCAGGGAAAGAAACTGGTATGTCGGGCTGACAGCTATTGCGGATCAAAAGAAGTGGGAGCTGAAACAGCTGAAGCCCATGGCAGTGGATCCCGGTTTTATTGATCGGGACGATGTGCAGAATGAATTCATGCAGGAAGGCACAATCACTACTTCCGTGACTGCCTCGGAAGATTTTTTCAAATGTGCGATGCAGTGGTTCTATAAGCATGGCATGAAGATCGATCAGAGAACTCCATTGGGACTGGATGCGGCTGCCATGGGAACACTGTGGCATCAGATGATGGAAGCAGCACTGAAGGAAAGTGATGACCCCAAACAGTACTGTGAAAAGGATGAAACATGGATCCGCGGATTTCTTGAACCTCAGTTTGATGTACTGCGCCAGCTGTTGCCGGGACAGGTCACGGAAGTGAATCTGACGGAAGAGAAGATGGTAAAGAATGCGCTGAAGCTGTTTGCCTGGCTGCGTGATATGGAGGGCAATACTTCCTATGTTCCCTCTGAAGCGGAGCTGGCCTTTGATGGGGTTGCGGTGACACAGGATGAAAAGGTAAAGCTCAGAGGCAGGATTGATCGGGTGGATGAGTTCGGCGGACATGAATTTCGTATCATTGATTATAAGAGCGGTGCGGATAAGTATTCGCCAACTGAATTTGCCAAAGGGCTGCAGACCCAGCTGATCAGCTATCTTCTGGTGTATGAAAAGCTGTGTGAACAGCAGGGCAGATCTGTTCATGCGGCCGGAGGCTGGTACTGCCATCTCAACCCCCAGCCTGCTGATGCCATTGGCGCGGAAACGGCAGGCAGAGGGAAAAAGGCGGAAGTAGTGCTGCGCAGCTTTGATGAAGAGACGTGCTGGCAGGAGGAATATCATAACCGGCGTATGCCGGGGGTTACCCTGGATGATGAACAGGCGGATGGTCTTGATTCAACGGGCGGTACATATAGTGCGCTCAGTTCGCATCTGCCTGTGACAAGTGAATACATGGGTATGGAAGATATGCTGAATCATATTTACCATCTCTTCTATCAGGGTGTTGCCTCTGGTATATTCAGGGCAGATCCGGTGGAAGGAGCCTGCACATTCTGTCATTTCAAAGGCATATGCCGGTTCAAAGGAAGAGAAAGGAAAGCAGTGAACCTGCTGGAGGTGAAGTAAGATGCCGTTTGATCATGAACAGACAGAAGCGAAGGATCTGGTTGGAAAGGATCTTGGCCGCTCCATCATTGTCAGTGCTTCGGCCGGTGCCGGTAAGACAACGGTATTGGTAGCCCGTATTGTCAAACGGTGTCTTCAGGAAGGAATCCCGATCCGGCGTATTATGGCGGTTACCTTTACCAAGGCTGCGGCAGCTGAAATGAAGCGCAGAGTCTTTACCAGCCTGCAGGATGCATTAAAAGAGGCTGAAGGAGAAAAAGCAGAGTATATCAGAGCACAGATTGCGGATCTCAATGCGGCGGATATTACCACCATTGACTCCTGGTGTCTTTCCATCATCCGCAAATACTACAATGTCATCGGTCTTGATCCGCAGCTAACCAAGAGAATTGTGGATGAAGGCAGTCTTGGCTTACTGCATGATATGGCTTTTGATGAAGCCTTTGCCGAGGTACAGAAAGAAAATCCTGAGGCAGCGCTGGCTCTGGCCGAGATCTTTGATCCAAGGTGTGAAAAGACAGATGAACTCAAGAAAGCGGTATGGAAAGTGCTGGACATGGCATTAAGTGCCGATGATCCGGATGCGTTCTTACAGGAAAAGTGCCTGGATAACTATCCTCATGTGCATCGGCTGAAGGACTTTCCGCCCCATATGCTTGATCTGTTCTTTCTCAGCTACAGTACAGAGCTGAATGATCTGAGAATACTGGTGGAACAGGTGAAAGCATTCTGCACGGACAATGATTTTGATCCAGCCTACGATGCCGCATGTGATGTCATGCTGAAGCAGTATGATATTTCTTTATCTGCTTTAGCTGAACATGACTGGACCAAGTTCCTTGGTACATTGACACCGCTCAAACAGGTCACATTCAAGGCTGTACCGCGTAAGAAATCAGATGCGGATGAAGCTCTGATGACGGATTACAGTGAGCTGAAAAAGCCGTACAGTGCAGCCTTCAAGGCTTTTCTGAGCAGTGTGTACAGTGAGAATGTATTTGTCAATGATGCCAACCGCATGGCTGAAATCGTACCGGTATTTGTGGAACTCTGTCGAAAGACATCTGCTGTTACCTCACATCTCAAGGAAAAGAATGCATGCATGGATTTCGGGGATCTGGAGCGTTTTGCTTTGATGATTCTGGATGCGGATCATGGCCTGATGGCTGAGCGGATCAAAGAAAGCTATGATGAGATCATGATTGATGAGTTTCAGGATACAAGTGAACTGCAGAACGCCATCATTGAGCGTATTGCCCGCAGAGACAATGTATTCCGGGTAGGGGATGTCAAACAGTCCATCTATCGTTTTCGTCAGGCCAAGCCTTCTTTGATGAGAGGTCTTCTGAATGAACCGGAAGATCAGTATCATATCAGTCTCAACCATAACTACAGATCACAGCAGAGTCTTGTGCAATGGAACAATGATCTGTATCAGATTCTGATGAATATCGACGGGTTTGAAGATACGTACCAGGGGGATGATGTCGTTGCCATTGGAGAAGGAACCGGACAGAAGGAAGATCCGGTGCCGGTGGAGTTTCATATGTCTTTCTTCAAGGGAACGGACATGAGCGGGGATGAGATGAAGGCGGAATGGATTGTGCGCAAGATCATGACCATGAAGAAGGAAAGTGAAGCCGATCCGGATCCGAAGAAACATCTTTCCTATAAGGATTTTGCCATTCTTACCCCAAGTCACGGACCCAAGCGCATCCTCAATACGGTCTTCGATCGCTATGGCATTCCGATCAATGCCATCACCAAGACCGGTTTCTATAACTCGGTTCTGTGTCAGACTGTCAAAGCGGTCATTGCCTGCATGTATGATGAAAGCGACAGTGTTTCATTAGCCATTGTGCTGTCTTCGGAGTTATTCGGTCTGAAAGAGAAGGATTTCATGGCTCTGCGCAGAAACTGTGAAGCAGCCCATCCATCACAAAAATACAGCTTTGTCAAAGCTGTGAAGGAAAGCGGTATTCCGGTGTATGAGCTGATTCATTCCCTGCATGAGACGGCGGTAAATGAAGGGGTTACGGCATTTCTCAAACAGCTCGGACTGATCAATGATTTCTATGAACAGCTCAACAGCCAGGAGAAAGCCAACTATGAAGCGCTATTTACCCTGGCCATGAACAGTGAACCGCTGAGTCTGGATACATTCTATGAAACACTGGTCAATGGAGAAGATGACGCATCACTTGAAGCCAACAGCCATGGGGCGGATGAAGATGCGGTTACGGTATCCACGTTCCATCATTCCAAGGGTATTCAGTATCCGATCGTCTTTATCTGGTCCTATCGCAGCTTTGCCTCAGACAAGGGAGCGGATGCTCTGATGGCCCTGGATGATCAGATGGGACTTGGTCTGAAGGCAGTGGATCCCATCCATCAGATCCGGCGGGGTTCCGTGCAGTACTGTGCCATTCATCTGGCCGATCAGAGGGCTGAAGCCCAGGAACATATCCGCCGCATGTATGTCGCGACAACAAGAGCCAAGAACAGAATGTTCTTAGTGGATGCGGTGGATAATGAAAATACTTTGCATAAGCTTCTGCATACTCCGATCCGTACGGAACGCAAAGGCATGAGCCAGCTTGTGCTCAGTGCCATGGGCAGGTTTGATCGTAAGACGGCCCAGCAGTATGGGGAAGCGGACGGGTATCTTGTGGCAGCACTGCAGCAGAACCTTTCCGGATGCTATCCTTACTTCCGTCTGGATACAGAAGAAATCAGTGATGATGAAATCGCAGACTGCATCAATGAGAAAGAAGAAAAGGGCAGTACTGTACTGCCAGCCTTAAACGTGAAGCAGACAGTTCTGCCGCCTCTTTTCACCCCGAGTTCGACGGAGTTTACGTATCTGCCGCCGCTGGATCCTGACATGCGTCAGAAACATGGCGGTACAGACTACGGTACCCGCATGCATGAAATGGTGGAACAGCTGCCGGACCGGGTATGGACACTGGAAGATATCAGAGATCCTGATCTTTCGATCAAAGACAAGGAACGCCTGGTTCACTTCTCTGAATCAGAAATCTATCAGGCATGTCTGCGTATGGAAATCCACAAGGAATACAGTTTCTTTGTCATTGATGAGGAAAACAGTCATACGATTCATGGCGCCATGGACTTTGTGGCATTTGATGACAGGCATATTATTCTGATTGACTTCAAGACGGATCAGTTAAAACCGGAAGAGATCAGAGAAAGATACAGTGTACAGCTGCTGCAGTACAGACGGGCGCTGGAGCTGATGATGCCGGGCAGAGATATTTCGGTCTATGCCTATTCTTTCCATAATGAAACATTCATTCCGATTCAGTAAGGGTGTGCAGATGCACACCCTTATTGCATGAAAAAGGGAAACCGGATACCGGTTTCCCAAAGGGTCAGTTAATAAAGTCCATGGAACACGGATGATAGCCGCATGCTTTCAGGAACGAAACGGCCTGGAAGTCAGGGTTTTCAACATGGATCTGCAGTCTGCCATAGTCATCCTGGGCTTTCTGCAGTAAAGCTTTGCCCATGCCGCGCCGTCTGTATTTACGGGAGACAAAAAGATCAATGACAACCGGCTTTTCACTGTCATCCACCACGATAAACCCGGCATAGCTGCCTTCATCCACGGCGGCCAGCACATGTCTGTGTTCACCGTTCAGCTCATCCCCGTTTTCGGCAAGCGGTACGATCAGTGCCTTGTTCTCTTCCGGTACTTCTGTAATCTGGAAGACAGGCTGTTCTGCTTTCTTTTCTTCCTGATCGGACAGGGTTGTGTGGAAGGCTTCATCATCGTAGAGATCGAAGTCTGCTTCCTTGAACTCGGTCATTGGCTTGACATAAGGCTCATAGGGAACCTTATTGATGTCGCACCATCTTCTGGCAAAGCTGATATAGCAGGCTTCCCGGAAGGCATACCATCTGCTGAGAAGATCGAAGCGTTCAGCGGTACCTCTGAAACGGCGGAACGCACCTCTGCCGACAATGGCGGCAGACAGATGTTTCTTCGCTTCGCCTTCCGGCAGTCTTTCAATGAACAATTCCATGAGCCGGTAATCATTGATTTCATACCGGGAAGGCAGATTGACACAATTAACGGCATCGGTCTGTGCTCCTTCATCATCAATGTCGCCGGAATAAGGACTGTGCCACTTGAGGCGGTCTGCTTTACGGTCATACCAGACGTTGGTGTCATCGTCGACCTTGAGCAGGACGTCGACCACTTCTTTCAATTGTATTGACATATTGTTTTACCTCTATGTCAATTATAGGACGAAAATAGAGGAATGACAGGGTGCGGCTGGATAAAAATCAGGAACATGCCGGGAAAAAGGTCTTTCAATATTCAATCTGCTGGACGATGCGTCTGCCGTCTTCTTCATCATAGTACAGAGTCAGGCGGTCCTGGGCATGAATGAACAGTACCTCTGCGGCATTATCGGCAGTTACTTCAATGGTATACACGTTTCCTTCCGCTTTGAGATAGATATATGTTTTAGAGCCGATCACAGCGTTCTGTACTTCATCAATGACCACATTGACATGTGAAAGAACAGATGTGTCCACGCCTTCACCGCCGCCGATCTGGGCAGTCAGGGTATTCAGCGCTGCCTCCGTATTGCGACCTGCCTTGACGGTATACACCTGCTGATAATCCTGGGCATCTACCATGGCATACATTTTGACAAGGCCGGCACTGTCCTTCAGCGACAGAAGATATACAGGCTTGCCGGCAATGTTGATCAGGGTCGGGAAGGTTGCGGTATAGCCATAGTTCAATACCTCACCCTGGGCAGAGTTCATGACACTTGTCTCTCCTGCACCTGATACCGCTATATACTGTGCCTCATGGGTGCGCAGGTTTACCAGCATGAAGCCGATGTTGGAATCTTCAGAAGCGGAAGAGGTCATGCCGGTATACAGCCAGACATCGCCATCCTTGGAGATGTAGTTATAGCCCTCAGAAGGCTGAATGACTCCTTCCTGGCCGAAGAGTGAATTCCAGAATCCCTTGCGGTATTTTCCATAGTCTGTCAGTTCCGTATTGACTAGTTTTTCCGGATATACCCGATCGACCCATGAAGGCACTTCATCCAGACTGTACTTCTGACTTTCACCGCTGATCGGATCAAACAGAATCACGCCGGTGACTTTCTTCAGCGCATGCAGACCGGTATACCCGTAGGTTGAGCAGACATACCATGGTCTGCCGTCATCATCAATCTCAAATGTCGGTCTGCCAAATAATGCTGTGGGATAGCTGAAGCGCAGACGCCGGTACAGATTATCATTGAACCAGGCACTGGGTACATAGCGCATCTTATCTTCCAGCCGCTGCAGGCGGGCGGAACCGGTTGTTGTATTGACAAGAATATAGCCGGGAATGCCGTCTTTCCGGTTGCGCAGATATTTGATAAAGCTCTGATAGGCAAGCGGTGTTACCCGGTATGTTCCATCCTGCCAGGAAATCTGACTGTATTCCGAGGAGACTTCAAACTGAGAGACAAGATCGCTCATCTCACCCATTACCTTGTCGCCAAGGTTCTCGGCACTGTCACGGTCAATGATCGCAGTATGATTGAAGGAATAGGCCGGCACACTGCTGAAGTCTTCATTTGTTACCGTAATACGGGCGGCATATGTACCGGATAGAAACAGCGGAGAAAGAATCAAAGCGGACAAGGCCCAGGCAATGGAAAACACGGCTGCTATGACTGTGATCAGATATATTCTGACCGGGATCTCTGATGATTTTCTATAAGACCGTTTTCCCTTATGAATGTGATGTACGATGGTCTTTTTTCCTTCGGGTCCTGCCAGGATCACCCAGAGTACGGCCATGCATGCAAGATAAATCCACATGCCTGTACTCTGTATATTGAAAGGCGGATAAAAAGCATAATACACAATGGCGCATACCGCTGCCCAGATTCCCCATCGCAGTCCTTTTCGATGCATAATTGAATTTCCTTCCTGTCACTCTCTGTAAATACTGATCTTCTGTTTTTATCATATCGAATGATCAGTTCTGGCGCTATGCATACTCTGTATAAAGAAAATGTAGTTTCTGTAAAGTGGATAATTTCCTGCTCTAGAAGGAAATAAGCAGATGAGATGGAAAAGAAGAGCTCAATGAGCTGCAGCAGCCTTGTTTCGTGCCGGAATAAAAGCGGGTAAGGCGATACAGATTCAGGACAGCAGAAGAGAAAAGCACGCGGTCTTTTCGAAGGGGGGGAATTGCCGGAGCCGTGTGCTTCTCTTTTTGTTTTGAGGGAAAGAAATATATGAACTTTTTATGATGTATCATCAGATGTCTCGCTTCATCTGACGCATATAAAGATACAGGACAGCTGTGAAAGGGACAGGGAGGGGATGTGAACAGTACATGAAGAAATATGGGATTGCTGTAAAAAGTAAAATGTCCAGCTGGTCTGTGGCTGGACATTTCAATTGCCGGTATTACTTTGGGGAAAGAAATTTATGAAGTTTTTTAGATCCATCAGATGTATTTCTTCTGACAGGGCTAAGAATACAGAAGCTTTGTGAAATAAAAACGGCAGCCAGCGTGAACTGTTTCTGAAGATTCATGTATTGAAATCTGAAGGTGGAATGGGATAAGTAAAGGAAAACGGCCGGTATTTGGGGGAGGGACCGGCCGTTTTCATGTTTGGGAAAGAATTTATGAAAGTTTATTATGTTTTGTTATCAGATGTCTTGCTTCATCTGACGCTTATAAAGATACAGATCGTGTGTGATACATGCAGGAAGGAAAAGTGAACATTGCATGAAGAAATATGGGAATATGGTCAAAGCGGTATATCTATCTTTCACTGAGAGAGTACGAACAGTCATTTTTATTCCTGTACAATGAGGATAGAAAGAAAGAGGAAAATGTCATGAAGGAATCATTGAAACCATTGTTTACACCTTGGTCGATCGGCAGTGTGACAATAAAGAACCGTATTGTCGTTACGTCCATGGGCGGAACAGATCTGTTCGGCTGGATGGAAAGGCCGCATTTTGATGAAATGGGTGCAAAGTTCATTCTGTCTGTGGCAGAGAACAATGCAGGTCTTGTACTGCCGGGCTGTCAGCCTGTTTATAATCCGATCGGCGGGCAGTGGCTGTATGAGAATGAGAAGATGTATAAGGATCTCTCTGAATGGATGCCGCAGTTTCATGCGACCGGGGCGAAGCTG
The DNA here is from genome assembly GCA_022644565.1 of Solobacterium sp. Lineage (GTDB taxonomy): Bacteria > Bacillota_I > Bacilli_A > Erysipelotrichales > Erysipelotrichaceae > Bulleidia. The sequence continues at coordinate 13,981 of JALCHG010000012.1, forward strand.
TTTGTGCAGCTGACGGCAGGCTTCGGCCGTTCGTTTACGATCAGTCCGATGATGGAAAAGCTCTACTGCAATCCGATTCTGCGCAAAGCATCAAAGCCGTTTATGGATCTTGATAAGATCACGGCTACGGCATCTCCTTCTCCTAACAGATGGAGTGACAAGGTGCCAAGCCGTGCCCTGACGATTGATGAAATCAGAGAATATATTGATGCTTTTGCCAGATGTGCAAAGCTCTTGAAGGATGCCGGGGTGGATGGTGTGGAAGTGCATGCGGTCCATGAAGGCTATCTTCTGGATCAGTTTACTCTTCCTTATGTCAATCACAGAACGGATGAATACGGCGGTTCTTTTGAGAACAGATACCGTTTTCCGGTACAGATTGTCAAGGCGATCAAAGCTGCCTGCGGCAGTGATTTCCCGGTATCGCTGCGCTATAGTGTTGTGTCCAAGACCAAAGGGTTCCGCAAGGGCGCACTGCCGGGGGAAAGCTATCATGAAGCCGGACGTGACATGGAAGAATCTGAGAAAGCCGTAAAGTATCTGCAGGCTGCCGGCTATGACATGCTGAATTGTGATAATGGCACATATGATGCCTGGTACTGGGCACATCCGCCGATCTATATGCCGGAAAACTGCAATCTGGATGATGTGGAACACATTAAGAAGTTTGTGGATATTCCGGTTGTGGCAGCAGGACGTCTTGATCCAGAGACAGCAGCGAAAGCAGTCAAAGAGAATAAGATTGACGGTGCCGGCTTTGCCAGAAGATTCCTGGCCGATCAGCAATGGGTTACCAAGCTGATGCAGGACAGGGAAGAAGAGATCCGTCCGTGCATTCTCTGTCATAACGGCTGTTTCAATATGGCCCATTACAAAGGCACCAGCAATGATCAGGATCTGTATGATTCCCTGCATCTGTCCCGCTGTGCTGTCAATGCGGAAACCATGCAGTGGGATAAGCATTATATTCAGAAAACAAAGCATCCTGAGGATGTTGTGATCATCGGCGGCGGCATCGGCGGTATGGAAGCAGCCAGGGTGCTGAAGTTAAGAGGCCATCATCCGATCATCTATGAAAAGAGCGGTGAACTGGGCGGTACGTTTATTCCTGCTTCCAGTGCTTCCTATAAGGGGAAACTGAGAGAACTGCTGGACTGGTACAGAAACCAGATGAAGCGGATGGACATTGAGGTACATCTCAATACGGAAATCTATTCACTTGATGAGTTCAAAGGAAAAGAAATCATTGTGGCTACCGGTTCTGTACCAAGAGTACTCAGGAATGTGCCGGGCATTGAAAATACCATAGAAGCCTGTGACTATCTGAATGGGAAAGAAGTCGGGGATACGGTGGCTGTGATCGGCGGCGGATTGACGGGCTGTGAGATTGCCTATGAGCTGTGTCTTAGCGGCAAGCATCCGATCATTGTGGAAATGAAACAGGATCTGATTGCCCAGAAGGGAGTATGTCTTGCCAACAGTTCCTACCTGAGGGAGTATTTCGCGCTGCATCAGGTGCCGGTGTATCTTGAAACAGGACTGCAGGAAGTCAAAGACAATGCCATTGTCATTCATACCCCGCAGGGAAATAAAGAAGTGCCGTGTGACAGTGTCATCACTTCCACCGGCTATCTGCCTGCACCTTTAGGCGGTGTCAAAGACAGCAGACATGTGCATCTTGTCGGTGACTGTTATCATGTCGGCAATCTCAGAACGGTGATCTGGCGGGCTTATGAAACTGCCATGAAGATCTGAAAGGAGAAAAGAAGATGGAATTAACAGCAGAACAGAAAGCCATCTATGATGGTGCCCAGGGTGAAACCATGGCTAAGATCATGAAGACGCTGGTCCGCTATGGTGAGCTTTTCGGGGCAGAGAAGATGGTACCGGTAACCAGTGCCTATGGCCACATTGTAACAAGCTTCGGCTTAGGCGTTCTCAAGCCGGTTTATGGATTGATGGAGGAGCTGATTGATGCAGGGGTTACATCAAAGCAGAAATTCAGTATGGATCCCCGTCCGCTTGATCCAGCTGTGCCGAAGAATCCGCTGGAAGATCTTGTCTTCAAACATTTCATGTACAGCTGTCAGACTTCCTATGAAGCACAGCTGAGACAGATCGGTCTATTGGATGAAAAGGCCGCTACCTGTGCCTGTTATTTCCCGGAGGTTGGCAATCGGCCCAAGGAAGGTGAAGTACTGTCCTGGGCGGAATCTTCGGCGGTTGTGTATGCCAATTCCGTTTTAGGGGCCCGGTGCAACCGTAATTCCGGCATTCTTGAAATGTTCGGCTCCATTGTGGGCTATGTACCGTACTTCGGCTTACTGACGGATGAAGGCAGAAAGGCATCCTGGAAAGTGTATGTGAAAACATCCAGGCGTCCGGAGGCACAGCTTTTAGGCAGTGCTATCGGAATGAAAGTCATGGAAGATGTACCGTATGTCTATGGCCTTGATACCTTCCTTGGCACAGAACTCAATGAAGAAACCGAAGCGTATCTGAAGGACTTCGGGGCGGCCACTGCTTCTAATGGCGCTGTCGGTCTCTATCACATCGACCATCTGACGCCGGAAGCGAAAGAAATGGGCGATGCCCTGGTGAAGGCAGATGCCCGTACCTACATCATTGATGATGCTGAACTGGAAAGGGTCAGAGAAAGCTATCCGGTGATCTGGAAGAATGCAGACGCAAAGCCGAAGCTCTGTTTCATCGGCTGCCCGCATCTTTCTCTGTATCAATTGAGAGACTGGACCCAAAGACTGGGCAAAGCATTAACGGCGCATGGCCGGCAGAAAGTTGCCATCCCTACGGTATTCACCACTGCTCCTGGGGTTTTGGAAACATTCAGAAAGACGCAGGACTATGAAAGGTGTGTGCAGATGGGTGTTGTTCTCAGCTGTATCTGTCCTTTGATGTATATGGACAATCCGCTCTGCAGCAAAAAGCCGGTCATAACCAATTCCAACAAGCTGAGAACCTATTCCTCAGCCCGTTATGAAAAAGATGATGAAATACTGGAAATGATTGCAGGAGGGAGTAAAAGATGACTGAATTTCATGGAAGAGTCGTTGTCAAAGGTGAAGTCACGGCTGAAGCCCTTGTCTCACATGGCGGTTTCAACACACTGGCAAGCTTTCAGACTTCCTTACTGATCGGCGATAAGAAAGCAACATGTTCCGATCAGAACAATCCGGATCTTTATAAAAAGCCGATGGCAGGCAAGGCGTTATGTCTGCTGCAGACCATCGGTTCCACCACCGGCGGCATGGTTCTGTTTACAGCTTCTTCCTATGGAAGAAACTGTGCATGCATGCTGTTTGCAAACCCGATTGATTCTCTGGCCGCGGCCGGTGCGCTTCTGTCAGATATATGGACAGATGCGAAAATGCCGGTCATTGACAGCCTGGGAGAAGAATTCCTCAATACCGTACATACCGGGGATACAGTAACGGTAAAAGAAGATGGTACGGTGATTGTATCATAAGCAAAATGTCCAGCTGGTCTGAGGCTGGACATTTTTCTGCATTTTTCTTGAGGAAAGAAATTTATGAAGTTTTAAATGATTCTTTATCAGATGTCTTTCATCTGACAGGAATAAGAATACCGGCATCCTGTGAAAAACAGAGTCAGTCAGCGTGAATTGTTTCTGAAGAAGTGTGAGTAAAATCTGAAAGCGGAACAGGAGAACAAAAGGAAAACGATCGGCATATGGGGGAGGACCGATCGTTTTCATTCAATTTGAGGGGAAAGAAATTTATGAATTGTTATTATGATAGTCTGCCAGATGTCTCGCTTCATCTGACGCCTATAAAGATACAGGGCAAGTGTGAAGCTCTTCGAACAGTAATGTGAACGTTATCTGAACAATTTTGGCAGAATTGTGTCAGAAGGAATGAAAAAAGGAAAAGGATCCGGCTTATATGTGGGGAGAGAACGCCGGATCCTTTTCTGATTTTTTGGGGAAAGAAATAATGAACTTTTATTATGTTGATCAGATGTCTCGCTCCATCTGACGCTTATAAAGATACAGGCTGTGTGTGATACATACAGGGAGGAAAAGTGAACATTGGATGAAGAAATGTGTGAGAAGTGTCAAATCAGTTTTCTTTCTGACTCTGAATCTTATCCAGATAGCCTGCGGTGATAATGCCGGAGGGAAGCGCAACAACCGCAATGCCGAAAACAGAGGAGATCATGGCAACGATTTTGCCGATGACAGTAACCGGATAGATATCCCCATAGCCGACGGTAGTCAATGATACAGTTGCCCAGTAAACAGCGTCAAAGAAGCTGTCAAATGTATCAGGTTCAACATTGAAGACAATGAGTGCGGATACAAGGATATACAGGATCGCCAGGGTGCCTACGGCAGCCATGGCATCTCTGGATTCATCGAATACCTGTACGATGATCTCAATGGAATGGGAATAGCGGGCTGCCTTGAAGATGCGGAAGACTCTTAATGCACGCATCATCCGCAGTACTTTCATCAGCCGGAAGACACGCAGTATTTTGAATGTACTGCTTAAAAGAGTCAATGAAGGCAGGATGGAAATCAGATCGACTAAAGCCATGAATGTGAATGGATAGCGGATGAATGAGCTGAGCGTATGACGGCTGAATTTGTAGTCAGCTGTCATCCAGCGAAGAAAATAGTCAATGATGAAAATCACGGTGACAGTTTTATCGATGCCTTTGATTACCGGACCTGCTGTTTTGAAGGTCAGGGTGATCAGACTGATGACAATGGATGCCAGTATAATCATGTCATAGACAGCACTGAGCGTATCTCCTTCGGTGGACGCTTCGATGATTTCATAGATTCTTTTTCTCATGATGGTGTTCTCCTCTGTGTCTGAATTTCATTCTACCGCAAACATATATGAATCACTGCTCAGGTATGATGAAAAGGCTGCTATGATAGTAGGCAGATACGGAGAAAGATATGAGCGATCATCAGAGACTGGAACAGCATATTGTACATGGACTGCAGGCTGCTTTTCTGGATGGAACAGTTATGGCTGATGAAAAATATGAGCCGGGACTGGTTACCAATAATTACCGGGAAGGGAAGAAAGTATCTTCTGTCATTGAAAAAGAGCTGAATGGCTGTGAGACATATGTGATATCTGTTGCCTTTATTACCTGGGCAGGATTGGCACCGCTGCTGGAAAGTTTCAAAGAACTCAAGGCAAAGGGAATACGGGGCAGACTGCTGACAACGGATTACCAGCTGTTTTCTGAACCTAAGGCGCTGCGGTTTCTCAAGGAACAGGCAGGACTGGAAGTCAGGATGTACCGGACGGATCATGGTGCCAATGGTTTTCATACCAAGGGCTATATATTCGCACATGGTGAATACTATACGATGATTGTCGGCAGTTCCAATCTGACGGTGAAAGCCATGTCAACCAACCAGGAATGGAATGTCAGGGTCCTGTCGACAAGGGAAGGCGGCTTTGCCAGACAGACACTGCAGGAATTTGAATCCTTATGGAACAGTGAAGCCAGTGAGGATTTTGATACGTTCATTGATGCCTATACAGCAGAATATGAAGAAAACAGACGGGTCAGAACATATATCCGGCAGATTGAAGAGAAGAAGGAACCGAAAGAGATTCAGCCAAATGCCATGCAGGAAAAGTTCCTGGAGAATCTGAAAGAGATGCAGAAGGAAGGAAAACGAAGAGCCCTTCTGATTTCCGCTACCGGTACGGGAAAGACATATGCCTCGGCATTAGCAGTCAGACAGATGAATCCTGGCAGGATGCTGTTTCTTGTGCACCGGGAACAGATTGCCCGTAAGGCAATGGAAAGCTATCAGAGAATACTTGGCGGCAGGAAGGAAGACTATGGGGTGCTCAGCGGCAGCTCTCACTGTCATGATGTGAAGTATCTTTTTGCGACCGTTGAAACAATGACCAAGGAAGAAGTCTGTACATCCTTTGTTAGAAATGCCTTTGATGTCATTGTCGTGGATGAAGCACATCATGCGGCATCAGCTTCCTATCTTCGTCTGATGGATTATTTTACCCCGAAGTTCTGGCTGGGGATGACCGGCAGTCCGGACCGCATGGACAGTTATGATGTCTATGAGCTGTTTGACAATAATATTGCCTGTGAGATCAGACTGCAGCAGGCCCTGGAAGAGAATATGCTCTGTCCGTTCCATTACTTCGGTATTACGGATCAGACTGAAGATGACACGACAGAGACTTTTGATAATTCTGATCGGTCACTGGAGGCGCTGACATCTGAGGCAAGAGTAGATAATATCATTCAGAATGCCAGGTTCTTCGGGTACAGCGGAAAGAGAGTCAAAGGACTGATTTTCTGCAGCCGGAAAGATGAAGGCAGGAAACTGTCTGAGAAGATGAATGCAAGAGGCCTCAGGACGGTGTTTTTAAGCGGGAATGACAGTCAGGCGTATCGTGAAGAATGTGTGGAACGGCTGAGTGAGGATGAAGGCCTGGATTATCTTGAATATCTGATTACAGTGGATATTTTCAATGAAGGCATTGATATTCCGGAAGTGAATCAGGTGATTTTCCTGAGGCCGACACAGAGTCCGGTTGTTTTCATTCAGCAGATGGGCAGAGGACTGCGTAAGACAGAGGATAAGGAGTTTGTTGTCATTCTTGATTTTATCGGCAACTATACAAACAATTATATGATTCCCATTGCCTTATCCGGGGACAGATCCTATAACAGAGATACGATGCGCCGCATGGCCTTTGAAGGCAGCCGGAGTCTGCCGGGACCTTCCACCATTCACTTTGATGCCATTTCCCGGGAAAGAATCTATCAGTCCATCAGTCAGTCCAGAGTGACTTCATCCTTCCGTAAGGAAAAGTACTTTGCCTTGAAGGCAAAGCTGAACCGCATTCCTACGGTTATGGATTTCTATACGTATGGGGAACTGGATCCCCGTCTTTTCATCACCCGTACAACGCCAAGCTATGATGCTTTTGTCAGAAAGTGTGACGGGGATTATCAGATCACGTATACAAAGCATCAGGAAACAATCCTTGCCTATGTGACAGATCTGCTGCTGAACGGGATGCGGCCGCATGAGCTTGTGATGCTTGGCATGCTCATGGACCATGAAAGTCTGAAGGAAGAGACATTTGAACAGAAGCTGAAGCAGATCTGTCCTTCTGTCATCTATCGGAAACAGGATTATGATTCTGCCATCCGTATCCTGCAGAATGCCTTCATCAACACACCCCAGGATCGTCTGCACTATGGCAATACATGCATACTGAATGAGAGAAAAGAGGTATCACCGGCTTTTGCCATGGATCTGCTGGATGGCAATTTCAGACAGGAACTGTGTATTCTTGTGCAGTATGGCATGAAGCAGTTTGAAGACCGGTATCAGAAACATCTGGATGAGAATAACCTGGCTCTTTATGAGAAGTATTCAAGAATGGATATATGCCGTCTGCTGGACTGGCCCAAAGACCAGAGCAGTACCATCTTCGGCTATAAGATCGCATACAATACCTGCCCCATCTTTGTGACATACCAGAAGATGGAAAACATTACGGCTGAAACAAGGTATGAAGACCGGTTTCTTTCCAATGATCTTTTCTCCTGGATGACTAGACACAATGTCAGACGGGAAGATCAGCAGGTGAAAGAGATCATGCACGCTGAGGAAAACGGCATGAAGATACTTCTCTTTATCAAGAAGAATGATGCGGAAGGTTCCGGTCATTATTATCTTGGTGAAGTGACGCCGGCGGAAGCAGCGGTACAGAAGGAAATTACAAAGGAAAACGGGAAGAAGGAACCGATTGTCAATATTATTTTCAGACTGAAGAAGAGTGTCAGGGATGATCTGTATGATTATCTGACAGAGTGATGCTGTCTTACGGTATCAGATCTGATACCTGATCATTTCCGGTGTTCTTTTTTCCAGGCTTCAATCTGTTCCTTGCGTTCTTTGATGCGCTTCTCGCTGCCTTCTTCACTTGGATGATAGTACTGTTTTCCAATCAGGGAATCAGGCATACAGATCATCGGAGTGATATGACCGGGATAGTCATGGGCGTACTGATAGTCTTCACCATAACCGAGCTGTTTCATCAGCTTTGTCGGGGCATTGCGCAGCTGCATGGGCACAGGTTCGTTTTCCGTGCGGCGTGCATCTTCAGCGGCAGCTTCATAGGCGGTATATAATGCGTTGGATTTTGGCGCCAGGGAACAGAAGACAACGGCTTCACTGAGATGAACATTGCATTCGGGCATGCCCAGATACATGCAGGCCTGATAGGCGCTGACGGCAATTCCCATGGCCCGGTAATCGGCCATGCCGATATCTTCAGCCGCAAACCGCACAATGCGTCTGGCAATGTAGAGGGGATCTTCACCAGCTTCCAGCATGCGTGCCAGCCAGTAGAGGGCCGCGTCCACGTCGCTGTTGCGCATGGATTTGTGCAGGGCACTGATGGTGTCGTAGTGGCCGTCTCCTTTTTTGTCATAGTGCATGGCTTTGCCTTTGATGCACTGAGCAATGATATCTTCACTGACACAGTATGTGCCATCGTCACGCTCAGCTGAAAGGACGGCCATTTCCAGCGTGTTCAATGCCGTACGGGCATCACCGCCGGCAGCCTCAGCGATTTCTTTCAGAAGTGCATCATCAATTTCAACATGCATGCCGCCAAAGCCTCTTTCATCTGTAAGGGATCGTTTCAAAAGAAGGAATATGCTGTCTGCAGAAAGCTGGTGCAGGACAAAGACACGGCAGCGGGAGAGAAGGGCGCTGTTGACTTCAAAGGATGGGTTTTCGGTGGTGGCGCCAATCAGGGTGATGGAACCTTTTTCGACATAAGGCAGGAAGGCGTCCTGCTGGGCTTTGTTGAAGCGGTGGATTTCGTCGATAAAGACGATCGTTTTCTGGCCGGTGCGGCGTGCTTCTTCCGCTTCATGCATGACGTTTTTGATGTCCTTGATCGAACTGTCAACAGCGGAGAAGGTAATAAAGCGTGCACTGGCGGTATGGGCGATGATGCGGGCCAGGGTTGTTTTCCCGCAGCCGGCAGGACCCCAGAGTATCATCGAGGGAATTTCATCTTTCTCGATCATGGTACGCAATATTCTGCCTGGTCCAAGCAGGTGTTCCTGGCCGACATATTCATTGAGGTTGACCGGGCGCATGCGGTCGGCAAGCGGGCTGGATGTATCATCAAACAGTGAGAGGTTTTCGGTTTTCATACGTCTATTTTAGCGCATGGCAGGAAACATTACTTCTTTTCAGAAACAGGATGTTTAACAGTACTGATGAGCTTTGTATGTGAGAGTCTTTCAGAAAGAGTCTGATGATGTGTAACCATATGCACAAAGCCGATTAACAGAATCAGCAGATAAATGCCGGCATAAATGCCGCCAAGAATCAGGATGGCACTCTGTCTTAACTTGATCAGAGTCAGGCTTTCCAGCATCAGCCAGGGTATGAAGAAAAGGATGAGCAGACGGATGGCAGTATGGCCGAACAGCTGGTACCAGTGTGCCTTTGTGCCGGATACATCTACTCTTTTGATGCTGGTAACCTTCTTGCCTGGTGTAGATCCCTTCATCAATAGAGGCATCACGATAAAGTAGAGCGGTATGGCAGGCAGAAGGCTGCTTTCATGCAGGTGAAGTGAAAGAGCGCTGTTAGCAAATTCCAGCATGAAGAACAGCATGCAGACACAGAAAAGATCAATACAGAAGGATGAAAGTCTGCGGAAGAAAGAGATGGATGTACCGCGCTTGTAGGAGACATTGTCGATCTCTTCACGGGAAGGCAGAATCTTCATAAAGGGAATAGCCGCAGCATAGCCAAGCATTCCTCCTGCTGTATTGACAATCAGATCATCCACATCAAACAGCCGGTAGGAACCGGGGTAGATGAAGTAAAGACCGGAAAGCTGGGTCAGTTCAAAGAAGAGAGACAGCAGGAAGGATAATAATACGGTCTTTTTGAAATCACAATTGAAATAGATATGCATGTACATGCCAAACGGCATGGTCATAAACAGGTTGAACAATGTGATCAGAAAATCACTGCTGTTAAGGATGTAGAGTGGCGGCATTCCGATCGCACGGATGCGATGATAGGCATGGATGATATCCTGGACAAAGTGAAACGGCACCAGCTGCATTGCTCTGCCATGCAGCGCGGCAGCCATTTCTGGATCCGGCAGGGGCATGATGACAAGACAGTAAATACACAGCATGTACAGCCAGAAGGAATAGACAATCAGAATACGCAGGCTTCTGATGGACCCGTATTTGTGATAGTTCCAGGCAATATAGAACACGGAAAAGAATAAAGCAACCCATGGATAGATCTGTATCGCAGCGCGAATAGCTTCATAATATGTACTCATGGATAAGATTATAGCGAAATAGAATGCAAACAGATAAAGAGGTTTTGTATATGAAGAGAAAGAAAATGAATGCGGCACAAAGAGCACTGTATGATACAGCTCATGCGCGTAAAGGCGGCAGAAGGCTGGCAGGTGCCGGAAGAGCAGGCACGATGGTGCCAAGATCCCGTTATGCAAGAAGCCAGAAAGCAAGACAGAAAAAGGAAATCAAAGAATATTTAGGAAAGTGACTTTACAACGATAGAAGCATAAAAGAGCGGCTGGCAGAAGGTTAATATTCTCCCAGCCGCCCTTTGCGCTCAGCTGTATGAAACACCAGCCAGTTATTTCTCCAGAGAGGGTTAAAAAATTTCTCCTGCAGGTGTACACGGCTATGGACATCTGAAAGATGATGTTTTTGTCACTGAAAGTGTCCTTAAAAGAGAACAGAGAAGGTGAAGATCGGCAGGAGTAAAGACATTACAAAGAGGTTCAGGGGAGGAGAAGTGAGTATCAAGAACTTTCCACAGTTCAATTTCATTTCAGTAACGTTATGTGTGAAGACGGATGAAGGAGAAGAGGACTGGATTGAACTGCTGAAGAGTATAGCCGGCGGTATGGCAAAAGATGAAAAGACGAATGCTGAGATCAGGCAGGACATTCACGACAGGATTATTTCTTATCAGGAACAGATTGCAGAAATGGAAGCGGCAGAATAAAAACAGATCGTTCAGGATCTGTTTCTGCTCTGATGATTCAGATATCTGGTTCTGTAGTAATTCATGGTACGGTAGCGGATGATATCGCCGAAGTGATGAATGAAAGATGCATTCTGCATGTATGGCTGCAGTTCTGGCTTCAGGGCCAGAGCGTATCCCGGCTTTTCCATGAAGAAGCCGTTGCCTGAGTGCAGCAGGAAGTGAAGGGGCATTTGATGAATTTTGGCAAGGTGCTGGCGGTCAGTGATTGACAGGTACTTTTCGTGTGAGGCTTCTGGATCAAGATCACGCCAGTTGGTACTGGTATTGAAGAAGTCTTTCCAGGCTTTCAGCACCTGTTCATCCGTAATTTCCATGCGTATTAATCCGTTATTGTAGAAAGCGGATAGAACCGGCATTTTATAGACCTTTGACATGGAGGTTGTTTCCAGAAGGTGCAGGAAATCATGTGCTGTTTCATCAGAATAGATTTCTTCCTCTTCTTCATTCAGCCAATGCAGGTCGTGCAGGTATTTCAGATAGTCACGGAATGGATTTTCCTTTGTGTGGGCAATGGTATAGTCGTACATATCATCACTCATGTATGTGAAAAGATCCATGCGGGTAGGAATATGTCCGATCTGATCTCTGACTCTTTCCACTTCAGTTTGAATCCGCTGACGAACGCTGAGAGAACGTTCATTCATCTTTCGGAAAAGATCAATGAGTTTCAGATCAAAGTCGACGATACAGTCATCGGGATACTGGTATGTATCAGGACTGGCAGAATGTTCCGGTCCGATCCCGGAAAGAAGAGAAGGAGCGCGGGAAGCACGGGCATAGTTGCCGATGAAATCCAGCACATTCAGATACTGCTTGCCATCAGCTTTACGCAGGCCTCTGCCAAGCTGCTGCAGAAAGATAACAGGTGATTCAGTCGGCCTTAAAAACAGAACCATATCAAGGTCCGGTACATCCAGTCCCTCATTGAACATATCAATAGAGAACAGTACTTTCAGCCTTCCCATGTGAAGTTCATGCAGGGCATCTTCCCGGTTCATGGCGTATTTTCCCTGGGCACCGCTGTAGACAGCGGCGGAAGGAATGCCGCGGTTGCAGAATTCTCTTGCCATGTCTTCGGCATGGCTGCGGGAAGCGCAGAAACCAAGTGCTTTTTTGGAAGGATATTTCAGGTAAGACTGATAGATCAGTTCATAACGGTGCTGATTGCCAATATATGCTCTGTTCAGATCTTCTTCCCGGTAATGGCCGTTCTGAAAACGCATGGCATCATAGTCTGTTTCATCATAGATGCCATAGTAATGGAACGGGACAAGATAGCCCTGGTTGATGGCTGTATAGAGATCGATTTCAAATGCGACATTGTAATCGCACAGTTCATAGATATCTCTGCCATCCATTCTTTCCGGTGTAGCAGTTAGACCGAGAAGGAATTTCGGATGGAAGTAGTTCATGATATTGCGGTACATGTCATTGACGGCATGATGGAATTCATCAATGACGATGTAATCAAAAGCATCAGGAGAGAAACGGGTCAGATACTGTTTTCTGCCCAGGGTTTCAACAGATGCGAAGATCATTGTCTGTTCTGTATCTTTTGTGCCGGCTTCAAAGAAGCCGCAGCTGTCAAGCGGCCTGACCCGCTGGAAGGAACGGGCGGCCTGATGAATGATTTCATGGCGGTGCGCAATAAAAAGGACGCGATGATAAGGCCTTGAATCAAATGCGGCAAGATAAGTCTTGCCAATGCCGGTAGCTGCCTGCACAAGTGCACAGGAAGCACCATCCTTACGGATTTTGTCCAGACAGTACAGGGCTTCAATCTGAGCGCCTCTAGGATGAATGAAGGTGCGGTTGACAGCATCCTGCAGGATAGAAGAAGAGCTGTCATAACGTTCAAGGTCTCTGTAAAGCGCAGGTTTATGCCAGTGATCCGCATAGTCTTTCAAAGTGTCATCATCCATGATGACGGCATGATGTTCGAAAAGATCCAGGAACGTATTGTAGAACTTCTGATAGCTTCTGTCATCAATCTTATCGGTAAAACGGTAATTCCATTCAATTCCGGAAGTGAAAGCGGATTTTGACACATTGGAAGAGCCGACATAGATTTCATTCCAGTCTTTGTAATGAAGCAGATAGGATTTGGCATGGAAGGAACGGCCCGGTTCATCATAGAAGCGCAGATCAATCCGGTCTCCAAACTCTTTCTTTAAAAGATACAGAGCAGAGGGCTGGGTTATGCCCAGATAATTGCCGGTCAGGATGCGTACTGGTACATGATGAGCAATGGCAGAGCGTAGATCTTCTACCAGCATTTCAACTCCGGATTCCATCAGAAAAGACACGATGAAATCAATGCCTGAAGCATGATCGATGCTGAGGCGCAGCGAAGTGAGAAGCTGATTGGCGGGATTGTCACCGCCGGTAAGGACGCTCTGTTTCATAAATGTATTTTATACCCTGTGTAGAAAAGCGTTGAGCCATTTCTCATTTTCTCTGCCGGGTCTGACATCTGATGATATCCAGCTTTCACAAAGAATAAGAGAAGAAACCTGCTTTAAGAGTTCAGTAAGAGACTGTTCTGTCAGATCCGTAAAGTAACGGTTATTGCGATAGCCTTCGAAACCGCCATACTTGAAAGAGAGATAGAAGAGACCGTTTTTCTTCAAGGCGTTGGCACATTTCTGCAGGATATCCGGCAGTCCTTTCTTCGGTACATGCAGTAAGGATGAACAGGCCCATATTGCATCATATCTGTTCTTTTCGTTCAGTTCATTGAAATACATATGCTTTACATCAACGCCTGTATAGGCAGAAGCGGCTCTTGCCATCGCTTCAGAACCATCCATGGCTTCTACAGGATGGTGATGATCCAGAAAGTATTTTGTATCACGGCCAGACCCGCAGCCAAGATCCAGAATCAAAGCATCCGGCTTCAGTTCTGAAAGGAATCTGTCTTGAATGGTAATGAACGCAACATCTCTTGTGGAGGCAGTAAAAGATGAGGCATTTTCGTTGTAGTAGCGGATAGTTTTTTCATCCATGTGAATTCTTCCTGTTCCTATTATATTCTGACAGAAAACTGGCTGATGGCAAATCAGCAGATAAAGAAAGAAGGTAAAGAGTATGGAAAGCAATTGTCTATACAGTACATTGACAGATCGGATTCTGGAAATTTCCGAGAATCCTGAACGGATGAGAAATACATATGTGGGCTGCCGCTTTTATGAGGCATCTGGTATTCCGACTTCAGAAGGAACCTATATATGCGATGTCGATGATCTTTATGATGCGATAAGCCAGGTCAAGGGCTATAATGCCAAAATCAAGAGAGGCCGGCTGCGCTGGTTTATCAAAGAAGTAATGAAAAATCGTGAAGAAATCGTAATCATGGAATGAACTGAATACATGCATGCATTCTCATATGCGCTGTCATTTGTATAAAAAGAAGGCTTGATGAAAAAGAAAATCCGATTTATCCTTTGCCCAATTGGAGAAAAGCTGAGTGATATATGAGTACATCTGAGAAGAGAGAATATCCTGTTAAAGAATTGTTAAAAAGGTTTGTGCCATACTATAAACCTTATATCAGAACACTGGTGTTTGACCTGTTCTGTGCTGCTCTGACATGCGGGGCGGAACTGGTTCTGCCGATGATTATACGCTATCTGACCAATACAGCTGTGGATGATATTACAGCATTAAGTATCAGGATTGTCGGCCAGCTGGTACTGCTGTACTTTGTGCTGCGCGTTATTGATGCATTAGCAGCGTATTACATGGCATATCAGGGTCATGTCATGGGCACATACATTGAGACGGATCTGAGAAGGGATTCCTATCACCATCTGCTGCAATTGTCAGATACATATTTCAACAATACCAAAGTGGGACAGATCATGAGCCGGATTACAACGGATCTGTTTGATATTACTGAGTTTGCCCATCACTGTCCCGAAGAATACTTTATAGCAGCCATCAAGCTGATCGTGTCCTTTATTATTCTGATCAGAATCAATGTGCCGCTGACCGTCATGATGTTCGCAGTCATACCGGTCATGATTGTGGTATGCAATCATGTCAGAAAGAAAATGCGCAATGCTTTTGCGGAAAGAAGATTTCAGACCGGGGAACTCAATGCGCAGATTGAAGACAGTCTATTGGGACAGAAGGTTGTTAAAGCATTTGCCAATGAAGATAAGGAAGAAGAGAAGTTCAGTAAGGGTAATCTGGCATTCTTCAATGTAAAGAAGAAGTCATACCATTATATGGCTGCGTTTCAGATCACGGTAAGAGTGTTTGAGGGCATTCTGTATATGGTGGTCATTGCCGGCGGAGGCTATCTGTTAGTAAAAAGAGGAATCAGTGCCGGTGATATGGTGGCATATGTCATGTATGTGACAACACTGATTTCTACAGTCAGAAGAATCATTGAATTTACGGAGCAGTTTGAACAGGGCATGACCGGGATTGAACGCTTCCTGCAGTTAATGGATGCGGACATTGACATCTTTGATGATCCCGGGGCAGTGGATCTGAAACATACCGATGGTGAAATCACATTTAAAGATGTTTCATTTTCCTATCCGGATGATCACAATAAAGTTCTGTCACATCTGAATCTGACGATTCATCCGGGTGAGAAAGTGGCGATTGTCGGTCCTTCCGGTTCAGGTAAGACAACATTATGCAATCTGATTCCCCGCTTCTATGATGTGGATGATGGTGAGATTGATCTGGATGGCGTGAATATTCATCATTACACACTGAAGTCATTGCGTTCTGCTATCGGTATGGTACAGCAGGATGTGTACCTGTTCTCAGGTACGGTGTATGAGAATATTGCCTATGGAAAGCCCGGAGCAGGCAGGGAAGAAGTGGAACTTGCCGCAAAGGAAGCCGGGGCAGATGAGTTCATCCGCTCTTTGAAGGATGGATATGATACGTATATCGGAGAAAGAGGCGTAAAGCTTTCCGGCGGACAGAAACAGCGTATTTCCATTGCCAGGGTGTTTCTGAAGAATCCGCCCATCATCATCCTGGATGAAGCAACCTCCGCTCTGGATAATGAGAGCGAGTATGAAGTGGCCAGATCCCTTTCTTCCCTGGCAAAGGGACGTACAACAATCACTATTGCTCATCGTCTTTCTTCCATTGTTCATTCGGATCGGATTCTGGTATTGACGGATGAAGGCATTGTAGAAGAAGGAAACCATGAAGAGCTTATGGCAAAGAAGGGTGTCTATTATCAGTTCTATACCCGAGCAAATGAGATCAGATAATATTGTATCTGACTGGTAAAAAGGGACTGACCAGTGAAACATTTGGTACTGTACAGGATGCGGCAGGAAATAATGTAAACGCTTGTAAATGAAATAGGTGTGCGTTAAAATAATGGCAGTCATTGGTACAGGAGGAATGATAACAATGAAACAGATTTCAGTTACAGTTGTTGACCCGGTAGGACTGCATGCCCGTCCGGCTACAGTTGCTGTCAATGCGGCCAGCAAGTTCAAGAGCGAAGTAAAGGTATCTTATAAAGGAAGAACAGTTAACATGAAGTCCATCATGGGCGTTATGTCTCTTGGTATTCCTACACAGTCCGAAATCACTGTTACATGTGATGGTGAAGACGAGGATACTGCTATTAAGACAATCGAAGACGTACTTCGTGCTCAGAAAGTCATTGCCTAATAGATCAATTGGTATTTAAGGGGGAGTATGTCTTGTACAGCTTCCCCTTTTATTTTCAGCAAAGATAATTGAAAGGATAAAAAGTAAAAGCATGTCTTATCAGGATGAGTATCAGAGATGGCTCAATGCCGATCTTGAAGATTTTGATCTGAAACGTGAGCTCAACAGCATCAAAGGTGACGATAATGCCATCAAAGAGCGTTTTGCTGTGGCACTGCAGTTCGGTACAGCCGGTTTAAGAGGAACGCTCGGTGCCGGTACGAACCGTATGAACATCTGGGTTGTCAGACAGGCTACACAGGGTGTTGCGGACTGGGTAAAGACACAGGGCGGCACACAGACAGTTGCCATTTCCTATGATTCCAGATTGAAGGGATGGAACTTTGCCAGAGATGCGGCCGGTGTTCTG
Source organism: Solobacterium sp. (assembly GCA_022644565.1). Taxonomy (GTDB): domain Bacteria; phylum Bacillota_I; class Bacilli_A; order Erysipelotrichales; family Erysipelotrichaceae; genus Bulleidia. The sequence continues at coordinate 31,164 of JALCHG010000012.1, forward strand.
GCTGCCAATGGCGTTCACGTCCGTATTTATGATGAGCTGATGCCGGTTCCGGCTTTAAGCTTTGCGACAAGATATTACAAGTGCAATGCCGGTATCATGGTCACTGCTTCTCATAACCCGGCCCAGTACAATGGCTATAAGGCATATGGACCGGATGGCTGCCAGATGACAGATGATGCGGTTGCCGTTGTTTATGATCAGATCCAGAAGACAGATGTCCTGACCGGTGCCAAGTACATGAGCTTTGCGGAAGGCGTTGAAAAGGGACTGATTCAGTTTGTCGGCGATGACTGCAAGAAGGCTCTGTATGATGCGATTGAAGCCCGTCAGGTCAGACCGGGCTTATGCAGAACAGCAGGCCTCAAGCTGGTGTATTCTCCTTTGAATGGTACAGGTCTTGTGCCGGTAACCCATGTGTTGAGCGATATCGGTATTACCGATATTACGATCGTACCGGAACAGGAATATCCCAATGGCTACTTCACCACCGCACCGTATCCGAATCCGGAAATCTATGAAGCCATGAAGTATGGTGTGGAACTGGCCAAGAAGACAGGGGCAGATCTGATGCTGGCAACAGACCCTGATGCGGACCGTGTCGGTATTGCCATGCGCTGCCCAGATGGCTCCTATGAACTTGTGACCGGCAATGAGATGGGTGTTCTCTTACTGGATTACATCTGTGCCGGACGTATTGAAAAGGGCACAATGCCTAAGAATCCTGTTGCCGTTGAATCCATCGTTTCTACCCCGATGGCTGAAAAGGTTGCGGAACATTATGGCGTTGAGCTGAGACATACACTGACCGGTTTCAAGTGGATCGGCGATCAGATCCTGCAGCTTGAAAAAGCAGGGGAAGAGGACAGATTCATCTTCGGTTTTGAAGAGAGCTATGGCTATCTGGCCGGACCGTATGTCCGTGATAAGGATGCCATTGTGGCGAGCATGCTGATCTGTGAAATGGCTGCCTACTACCGTTCCATCGGTTCTTCCATCAAGCAGAGACTGGAAGAGCTCTATGCCCAGTATGGCAGATATTACAACAAGGTTGATGCCTTTGAGTTCCCGGGTCTTTCCGGTATGGACAAGATGGCCGGCATCATGGCTTCCTTAAGAAAAGAAGCACCGAAGGAATTTGCCGGACATAAGGTAGTCAAGGTTACCGATTATGAGGACACCGCCGCTACGGGTCTGCCGAAAGCAAATGTTCTGCGCTATGACCTGGATGATGGTGCTGTTGTCATTGTCAGACCTTCCGGAACAGAACCGAAGATCAAGACATACTTCACGACCAAGGGTGCTACGCTGGAAGAAGCACAGAAGGAAAAGGATGCGCTTGCGGAAGCCTGCAAGCCTCTGCTTTCCTGAAAATAATACGAACTTCAAGTCTGGTTTTCTGCTTTGCAGAAGACCAGGCTTTTTTTGCCGGTCAGCAAAAGATCTGAAACTGCGTAAGACATATGAAAGTCAGATAAATCACGAAAGATCATGAAAATACTCAATATTCCTCACAAATTTGTTTGTTTATACAAAACTTGCTCAAAGTCGGGCGAAACATTTTACTTTCCTTCTTCGCTATGGTAATTAATGCCTCAATGACAGGTTATTCTGACATTCACGAATGACTTTTCTGATACATGCACGAAGGGAGAAGAAACTTGAACAACCATAGAAGATTAGAAGGGCTGTTTCTGGCTCTGGCATTGACGATCGGCTTATTTCCACAGCCCGTTCTGGCCCGGGAGAATACGGAAGGAACTGATATTGTTAATGTGATAGATGAAACTGATGCGGAAGTGATGGAATCTGCTACTGCAGCAGAGCAGGCCGCTGCCCGGCAGACACAGACTGTAACGGGAGAAACACCATCTGAAACAGACAGTACAGCTGCAGAAACAGGCGGCTCATCCACGGCTGAAGCAGCAGAAGAACCTGTTTCTGATATGCAGACGGATTCTGCACCTGCCTTATCACTGCAGACACAGGCGGATGATGGAACTGAGATCTATATCAGTGCACCGGAAGGTGCATTTCCCGAAGGCATTCAGGTATCTGTTACAAAGGTGGATGCCGAGAAGATTCTGACTGCACTGCAGCAGGCATCAGAAAATTCTGATCTGACAGCAGATCAGGTAGCTGCGTATGATTTTGATTTCTACCTGGAAGATGGCGAACACAATATCGAACCCGCTCAGGATATTTCAGTCCGGATTTCTCTGCCGGAATTGGCAGAGAACAATGCGGTCAGTGCGTATCACTTACAGGATGAAAATGCAGCGGCTGAAAAAGAGGATGTCAGTATAGATACTGCCTCTGCAGCAGCAGCTCTGCAGTCAGGCCGGTTTTCAATCCATGCCCTTTTGCTCAGTCAAGTGCCAGACACTGTTAACATCGATTACGATCCGAATACAACGATACATTCTGTCACACAGTCTGATGGAACCAGGATTATCCTCTACTGCATGAATAATGATCTGCATTGGCCGCATGCGACAGAAAGTATTAAGAATGTTCCCACGTATACTGAGACAACGTTCGAAGACTTTTTTGCCGCCAATCATATTACCGGAGATGCTCAGACTGCATTGAAAACAAAGCTGGAAAGTCTTCTCTATGCCGGCTATCCGTATAACGGATACGGACTCTATGAGATTGTTCCCAGTGCTGTAAAGATTTCAGAAGATGATTTCAATCAGCTTCTGACACCGCCCCAGTATCTGCGTGATGATTTCCCGGACAGCATTGGCAATAATACCTTTACCTATGCGGATCGAAACGATAGTAATAAGAAGGCTCTGCTGCAGAAATTCCTGCAGGAGGTCAGCAGTTACTGGAACGCAGGAACAGCATCTTCCGGACTGACATACCAGCAGCTGATACAGCTTTCGTTCTATAAAGCTGCATTCTGCATTGTGAACTTCTCTGATGATCCTATTGAATCATATTCATCAATTTATCTGGCCGATTATTACGTCTCGGAGGAACAGGCTTATGGAAGTACACGTGATGCTGTCTGGTCTGTTTTAAAAGATGCAGGCTTAACAAATAACACTCAGACTGTTAATACAAATGCATTGACTGAAAAACTGATTACTTCAGCAAATTCCAGCAGCGCTGATATGATTCCTGCATCGAAGCCGGATGAGAACGAGATAAGTGTGAGTGGAAATCAGATTTTCTATTACAATGCAGCTGATCAGAAGTGGCATACGGGCAGGCTGACTCTGAATGCTCCATCCACGTATCACACAGCATTCACTCTGTCACTTCCGGCAGGTATCACGGAAGAAACAGGAAAAAATCAGGTCAAGCCTGGTGAAAGCTTCTCACTTGTTTCATCCGCAAAGCCATCGGATCAAGTGTCTGTTAAACTTTCATCTGCAATTCCCTGGATAGATCCGAATCTGAAAGTCTATGCAGCTGACAGCAGTGCGACTGCTTCGGATGGCAGGGGTTTCCAGAATATGATCGGTGCTGTGATTCACCAGGAAGACATTTCAATAACCGTAAAGTTTTCCGCATCTACAGCTGATTTCACCTTTACAAAGGTATGGAATGATGAAAATAATCAGAATGGTATTCGTCCTGATACTGAGAAGTTTATTGAAAGTCTGACCTTGATGGATGGCGATACAGTGTTGTGCGGATACAAGCCGGAAGTGGTGGACAATGGTGATAATACTTACACCGTAACTTATGCTGATCTTCCGAAGTACATAGATGGAAGAGAGATTTCTTATTCGGTAATGGAGAAAGAGATTCAGGGATATGTACAGAGTGCTTCTGTTGTGAAGAATGGGGGGACACTGGTTAATACTGAGGTAAAGGAGCCTTTGCCGGATCACAACAGTGATGAAAAGACCCCGACAGACACAGAGGTCACGCCCCCATTGCCGGATGGAAGTGATAACCAGGCGGGGACAGAAACAGAGGAAAGAAAGTTATTGCCGAATCATAGCGACAATGTACCGGCAAAGGCAGATCACAAAGCTGCTCTGCCAGCCGTGCTCAGTCAGAAACAGTCTGTACCTGAGACAGGGGTTGATTCACAAGCGCTTCAGTATGGGGTGCTGAGTGTCTGCGCACTGGCGGTACTGGCTGTACTGCGGATGCTGAAAAAGAGAAAAAGTTCAGAAGCATAATTACAGAAGATTTTATCCATGATCTGATTTCCTGCTGGGAAGTCAGGTCTTTTTATACGGAAGGAAGGGGATTTCTGTTCATATTTCCGGGTTTTCTGATGATTTTTCTGCATGCATACTTTACACCGGCTAAAAAAGTGTAGCGGCTCTGTTGAACCTGATGTACACTTTGTCATAAAATACTTGAAGTGTTCTGTATGGGATAGGAGGAGGCCGAATGGAAGGTGTGATTGAACGCCTGGTGGATTTCTGCGTGAATGCGGCGGGAAAAATAGCAGCGGCGGCCGCCATCTATTTTGTCGGCAGATTCATCATTAAAAAACTGCTTGTTTTCATGAAGAAGACAAGGGGATATGCACGTCTGGATCCGACGGTGCGTTCTTTTCTGGATAATTTTGTCAAAGCGGTTCTTTATATCGTTCTGTTTATTTCCATCATCAATGTATTAGGGGTACCGATGGCCAGTGTGATTACAGTACTGGCATCGGCCGGGGTTGCCGTGGGCATGGCGCTGCAGGGTGCTTTAAGCAATCTTGCCGGAGGCATTATCATGCTGGTGACAAGGCCTTTTACCGTAGGTGACTATATCAGTGATGGGACAAGTGCCGGTACGGTGAAGGAGATCAATCTGTTCTATACGGTACTGATGACCCCGGATGCCTGCCGGATTACCATTCCCAATGGGACATTGATGGCATCCAGTATTACGGATTACAGTGTATCGGGAAAGAGAAGGGTGGATCTTTCCTTTGGCTGTGCTTTTGATTCTGATATTGGCATGGTGCAGAAAATCATGATGAATGTCATGTATGCATGTGATAAAGTAGAGAAAGAACCGGCTCCTTTTGCAAGATATGAAGGAGAGGATGAAAAAGGCATGCTGTTTACCGTAAGAGCATGGTGTGATAATGCGGATTACTGGGATGTCTACTATGATCTCAGACAGAAGATCCGTGAAGAGATGGTAAAGGCGGGAATTACTTCCGGCCGGCTTGTGGTTGTTTCACAGAAGGAAGAAGGCACGCATGAAGATGCAGAAGCTGATTGATCTGTTTCATGAAGGCACATGTATTGATGCCTGGCAGGTGTTCGGTGCGCACAAGTGTGAGGGCGGCGTGCGTTTTACGGTATATGCGCCGCATGCCCGCAATGTCAGCGTCATCGGTCCTTTTACCGGGTGGAACGATCATCCTCTCAGGATGGAGCGCACCGGTTTTACCGGGGTGTGGTCAATTGTCAGTGAGAGGGCGATTGAACAGGATCAGTATAAATACAGAATCGAAGACAGTCATGGCCAGATCCATGACAAGGGTGATCCCTATGCCTTTGAAGCGGAATATGATGGGGCACACGCTTCCATTATCTATGATCTGAATAAATTCAGATGGCATGATGAAGCATGGATGCAGAACAGAAACAAGAACTTTGCTGCGCCGATGAATATCTATGAAGTGTATGCCGGAGGATGGAAGAAGGATGCCGGCGGGAAATGTTCCTACCGCTTTTTGCAGAATGAGCTCATTCCCTATCTGAAGGAACACGGCTATACGCATGTGGAGTTCATGCCGCTCAATGAACATCCCTATGATGGTTCATGGGGCTATCAGGCAAGCGGCTACTTTGCCGTAACCAGCCGTTATGGTTCACCCAAGGATTTTGTGAGTCTTGTGGATGCCCTGCATGAAGCCGGGATCGGCGTGATCATGGACATTGTGCCGGTGCACTTTGTCAAGGATGAATTCGGACTGAAGCTTTTTGATGGGGAACAGCTGTATGAATATCATCATATCTATGACGCGGAAAGTCCCTGGGGCACGCTTAACTTCAACCTGTGGAAGGATGAGGTCAGATCGTTTCTGATGAGTGCCTGCTCGTTCTGGTGCGATGTCTATCATATGGACGGGTTAAGAATTGATGCCGTTTCCAATATGATCTACTGGGGCGGGGATAAAAGAAGAGGCGAGAATGAAGGTGCTATTACCTTTGTCAAACGTCTCAACTATGCCATGCAGACAAGACATCCGGATGTGATGATGATTGCCGAGGACAGTACGGATTATCCGGGTGTGACCAAGGCAATTGAAGATGGAGGGCTCGGTTTTGACTACAAGTGGGATCTTGGCTGGATGAATGATACGCTGGAATACTATGGAAAAGATCCGGTATACAGGCCGTTTGAACATGGCCGGCTGCTGTTTTCCATGGCGTATTTCTACAGTGAGAGGTTCTTACTTCCGCTGAGTCATGATGAGAATGTACATGGCAAGAAGTCGGTGATCGACCGTATGTGGGGCGATTATGATACGAAGTTTGCCGAGGTCAGGAATCTGTATGGCTATATGTTTGCCCATCCGGGCAAAAAACTGAATTTCATGGGCAATGAAATGGCAGTGTTCCGCGAGTTTGATGAAAGACGCGAACTGGACTGGATGCTGCTGGACTATCCCATGCATCAGAAGTTCGTTCATTACTTTACCACCCTGTGTCAGCTGTACCGGAATCATCCGGCCCTGTATGCATGGGATGATAAAGAGGAAGGGTTCGTGTGGCTGGATGATGAGGATGCAAAGGAATGTATCTTTGTTTTTGCAAGAATCGCAGACACGGAAAGAATCGTATGTGCTATGAATATGACAGGCTCGGACTATCCTGACCGGATTGTACCGGTGGGAAAAGAAGGAAACTGGAGGATACTTGTCAATAGTGCAGAAAAGCAGTATGGCGGTATAATGGAAACTGTAAACGATACATTCGGTACCGTTAGGGAAAACGATATACCTTGCGTACACGTACATCTGGGACCGTATGCCTGCATGTGGCTGGTCAGAGATTAGAAAGAGGAAAGAAATATGTTTAGAAACAAGGTGGAGTTCAAGAAGGAGTATACAAGAAGACTGGTAGAGTCTTATGGCTGTGCCGTGGAGGAAACACATCCCACGGAAAAGTATATGGTACTTGGTGAAATGGTCAGAGATTTTGCCAATGTCAACTGGAAGGATACAAAAGTCGTCGCAAGAGCCAAAGATGCCAAGCAGGTTTATTACTTCTCCATGGAGTTTCTGCTGGGCAGAATGCTGACAAGCAACCTGCAGAACCTGGGTATTTATGACATGGTTGTTGAAGGACTGAAGGAGCTGGGCATTGATTATAATGAACTGGCGGATCTGGAAGCGGATCCGGGGCTTGGCAATGGCGGTCTTGGCCGACTGGCTGCCTGCTTCATGGATTCCAGTGCCTCGGAAGGCTATATGGTAAACGGCAACTGTATCCGTTATCGGGCCGGTCTTTTCCGTCAGTTCATCAACAAGAAGGGTGAACAGGTGGAAGTGCCGGATATGTGGATGCGCATCGGTACGCCATGGGAAATCAGAAAGCCCAAGCATGCGGTGGATGTACGCTTCTACGGCAATATTGAAATCACCTATGATGATAAGGGCAATATGCACTTTAGACATAGAAATGCCACTCATATCATGGCTGTTCCGTATGATGTTGCCATGATCGGTGCCGGCACCAAGACAACCAATACCTTAAGACTCTGGAGTGCTGAACCGAGCAATTATACCCCGCGTGATATGGAATACCGTAAATATCTGAGCGATGTTGATGCGATCTGCCTCAATGTCTATCCGGATGATTCCACGGATGAAGGCAAATATCTGCGTCTCAAGCAGGAATACTTCTTTGTCTGTGCCGGGGTGAACAACATTGTTACAACTCATCTCAAGAACCATCCTAATCTTGATAATCTGCCGGATAAGGTAGCGATCCAGCTTAATGATACCCATCCGGTTCTGGTCATTCCGGAACTGATGCGTGTGCTGATGGATGATTATCAGTACAGCTGGGAAAAGGCATGGGATATTGTCACAAGAACTGTTGCCTATACCAACCATACAGTCATGGCGGAAGCGCTGGAAAAGTGGCCGGTCAGCTTCATTCAGACACTGCTGCCCCGTGTATGGATGATCATTGCAGAGATTGACCGCAGATATTGTGATATGGCCAGCCAGCATGTCGGCAATGACTGGGCTTTTGTGGAAAGAACAAGACCGATCCGGGAAGGCATGCTGCACATGGCAAGCCTTGCCATTATCGGCTCCCACAGTGTCAACGGTGTTGCCGAGATCCACAGTGAAATCCTCAGGAACGATCTGTTCCGCGATTATACAGTTCTTTATCCGGACAAGTTCAACAACAAGACCAACGGCATCACCCACAGAAGATGGCTGCTGTATGCCAACCCGCAGTTGAGAAACATGCTTGATAAGACCATCGGCAAGAGCTACGAGACAGACTGGCATCATTTTGAAGATCTGATGAAGTATGTTGACGAGCCGACGGTTCAGGATGAATTCCTGGCGGTCAAGGAAAAGCGCAAGGAAATCCTGGCTGACTATGTAAAGGATCTGACTGGTGAAATCATTGATCCGCACTCCATCATTGATACTCAGGCCAAGCGTCTTCATGCCTATAAGAGACAGCTGCTCAACATCATGCAGGTCATCTACCTCTACCAGCGCATGAAGGCAGATCCGAACTTCCGCATCTATCCGCATACCTATCTGTTTGCGGCCAAGGCGGCCAGTTCCTATGCCTTTGCCAAGAATGTCATCAAGCTTATCAACAATGTTGCCTGGAAGGTCAACAGCGATCCGGACACAAAGGATTACCTCAAGGTTGTCTTCCTGCCCAACTACTGTGTCACCATGGCGGAAACACTAGTTCCCGGCACGGATATCTCTGAACAGATCAGTATGGCCGGCAAGGAAGCTTCCGGTACCGGCAATATGAAGTTCATGATGAACGGTGCGATTACATTAGGTACACTCGATGGTGCCAATGTGGAAATCGATCGTCTTGTCGGCAGGGAGAATGATGTCATCTTCGGCCTGACGGTCGAACAGCTGGAACAGATGCGCTATAACTACAATGCCTTCAGCTACTATCAGAATGATGAAAGAATCCGCAATGTCATGGATACCTTCATCAATGGCTTCTGGACAGGCGATGGCAATGATTTCCGTCTGATTTATGATGAACTCAGAAGTAAGAATGATGAGTTCTTTGTCTTAGCTGACTTTGATGCCTATGTCAAAGCACAGGAAGAAATCTCTGCCCGCTATCAGGACAGAAGGGCATGGGCGAAGAGCTGCCTTGTCAACATTGCCAAGAGCGGCTACTTCTCCAGCGACCGTACCATTGAAGAGTATGTCAGAGACATCTGGCATATCAATTCCTATAAGTTCTGATTCATTCTTGCAAGGAAGGAGGGATCTCAATGCCGGCATTTCAGGCATACGCAGATGATTTCGGCAAAATTACCATCTGGATGAACCGCAATT
>JALCHG010000013.1:0-38005 GCA_022644565.1 Solobacterium sp.
GTACGCGAGCTGGGTTCAGAACGTCGTGAGACAGTTCGGTCCCTATCTGTTGTGGGCGTTGGAAATTTGAGGAGAGCTGCCCCTAGTACGAGAGGACCAGGGTGGACGTTCCTACGGTGCACCAGTTGTCACGCCAGTGGCACAGCTGGATAGCCGAGAACGGATCGGATAAACGCTGAAGGCATCTAAGCGTGAAACCGACTCCAAGATGAGATTTCCTACACTATGTGATAAGACCCCTTGAAGACGACGAGGTAGATAGGTCAGGGATGTAAGTGAAGTGATTCATTAAGTTGACTGATACTAATAGGTCGAAAGTTTAATCACTGAGAGAACGTTCAGCAAAGCAGGAAGACAAATCTGGAAACTGTTATTCAGTTTTGAGGGAAACCTCGAAAAGATCTGGTAGCGATAGCGGAGTGGACACACCTGTTCCCATCCCGAACACAGAAGTTAAGCACTCCCGCGGCGAAAATAGCGAGAGCAAAGATAGCGCGCCGCCAGGTAAGAGAAGGTCGTAAGATCTTCTCTTTTTTCATTTTTCCTTCAGCATGGTCAAAGTGCTTGCGTTCATACTACATTAAAAAAATCTGCTTCATTAAAACGAAGCAGATTGAAAATTCAGCTCAGATGGGAGCTCTGGCTTCCCATATCATTTACGACAAGCTGGTAATAATTATCAATGAAGAAGAATTCATACGGCTCGCTCATATCCGCTAAAAATTCGGCAAAGCGCTGGTCTATTACGAATCTGTTCGTATTATCAAACATATTATGCCAGTCCTGTTCACCGATTCCAAAAGCATCGAACATGTATTTTGATTCATTGTAATCACGGCAGATCCAGAATTCACGGCGGTTCGTTTCTTCATTGTCCATTGCTTCAATATAGAAATCCACGCCAAGATTCCAGCGAATATAGTTATGAAAAGAATCATTCTTTTCCACTATCGGTGCATTACAGCAGCCGAAAAGATCCAGACACCTGAGATTGTTTAAAGAATAGTCTTCTGACTGTGTTTCTTCCGTTTTTTCTTCGCTCAGCAATACATAATGATTCGGCCGTACTTCCTGGAATATATCATACATCTGGACACTGTTCATCGTCAGGATCATACCTATTTCTGAATAATCAGCTTTACGCTGGCCTACATGATCCATATACCTTGCAGTCGGACTGCCGTCTTCGTTTGCGGATGTCAGGATGATCTGAACCGAACCATCCGTGTGGATCAGACAGATGGCATAGCGCTGAAATGGATAGATGCGGCCTTTGCCGTGTATTTCATAGTCCTGATAGACACCACGCATGAGAGTATTCAGGATATTAATCGAGTCTGATGGATCATTTATGTCAAACTCTCCGCCTGAATGGAAAAGTGTTCGCCCACCCAGTACGCCGCAGTCCTGGTAATATAATTTTTCTGTCATAGCGCAGACCTCTCTTCTACCTACATTATATATAGTAGAGGTGAAAAATACGGAAGGTGTGACAGCCTTCCGCATAGGTTACTTCTTTTTCGCAAATGTTTCTTTTACCAGTCGAAGCGTTTCCATATCATTCTCAGTCAGAATCAGGGAGCAGTCCTGCTGGGAACCGTCCGGACGGGTAAAGAGAATCTGTACTTTCGTACCTGCCTGCATGCTTTCCTGCCCAGGTCCTTTGAACCAGGCGGCTAGATCGCCATGATCTGCTTTGAGAAGAGGCAGGCGGTTTTTCAGATTGATCAGCTGTTTAGGATTCATAATGATACCTCCTTTGTTCTGATACAGTATAAAAAGAAGAAAACAGAAAAGTGAAGGTCAGAATAATAGATGTGTAAATCAAAAATACGGAATGCCTTATCTGTCGCTGTTTAACAGCTGGTGTGTACGGCGTGACAGTTCTTCTACGATATAGACGGCCGGCACCTGAGAGGTGAGATTGGAATCATGAAACATCGTAATGGGAATGTTATAGGAGATGGATACATCCGCGATATTTGCCAGCATGGATTCTGAATCATCTGTGATAGCAATGATTTTCAAAGAATGGGAATGAGGACGCTGCAGGAAATGGATGATATGCAGATTCTCTCCGGTAACCGACAGGGCTGCAATGCACGTATTTTCCGGCAGGGAGGAAAAGAAGAATTCCGGGGCATAATTGCGTACATCTTCCACCCGTGAAGCATAGCGGCACTGATAGGAGAAATACATGGCCGCATAGTCGCAGACAATATTGCTTGATCCGTCTCCCAGGAAAATAATCTGGGAACAGCGGGCCAGCAGTTCAGCAGCTTTATTCAAAGATGTATCAAAGTCTGGATCATTCAGCGTACGGGAAAAGAAATAAGACAGATTATGACTGCCGGAACCGTATTCTCTGAGATCCGCATCCGGCTGGCAGGCAAGTTCTTCTTCCAGACGCAGTTTGAATTCCGGGAATGTGCGGCAGCCGTATTTGCGGCAAAGCCGCAGAATGGTGGCAGTGCTTGTATTTGTCAATGCAGCGAGCGTATGAACTGACATGGATGGGATATCTCTTGCATGGGCAAGGATATAGCGGTAGACATGCAGCTCTGCATCGCTGAGATGAGGGATTTCCCTCAGTATTTCATTAGATCCATTACTCATATGTAAAAGAATTATAGCATCTGCCGGCCACTTGACGCATGTGCGGCAGGGGAAAAGAAAACGATAGGAAATATGGATGAAGCAGGTTAATGCGGGCAGCCCTGTTACCCGGGAAAGCTGAAGCCCGCCTGGGGTGAAGATCCGCTTTGCGCTTTTCTGTAGTATAATCTCGCTATGAGACGTGCTGAGAAGAAGTTCTATCACAAGCTTTATGCGGTTATTATCCTGTGTGCTGCCATTGTCGGATGCCTTATTTATCTGACGGTGACCGGCGGAATGGATAAGATTACGGAAATAGCCCGCAATAAGGGAAAAGAGAATAATACGACAGCAGCTGTGACACCTTCCGCGGCTGCTGAAGAAACTGCATCAGTAACGGCAGAACCTTCTGCCGTACCAGCGGTACAGCCCACAGAGACACCTTCTGCTGCGCCTTCCAGTACACCGGATACAGTCAGTGATGATTCCCTGCTGCGGATCGTCAATCACAGTCAGCCGCTGTCCCCGGACTATGTGCCGGCTGATCTGCGTACGGTCAATGTCAATTCACTGCGGGAAGAACAGCTGCGCAGTGAAGCTGCCGCATCTCTGGAACAGATGTTTGCGGCGGCCCAGGCGGATGGCGTACAGCTGACGCTTGTCAGCGCATACCGTTCCTATGAATATGAACAGGGCCTGTACAGCTATTACACAGAACAGTTTGGACAGGCATATGCCGATACGATCGATGATCAGCCCGGCTACAGTGAACATCAGCTTGGCCTGGCCGCGGATATTGATGAAACAGGCGATGAAGCGTGTACGCTGGATGCGTGCTTTGACAGCACATCAGCGTATGCCTGGCTTGATGCTCATGCGGCAGAATATGGCTGGGTGGCCCGCTATCCGGCAGGCACGCAGGATGAAACAGGTATTATCTATTCCCCCTGGGCATACCGTTATGTCGGTGTGGAAACAGCACAGGCGGTAAAAAACAGCGGACAGACCCTGGAAGGATATTTTGGAGGCATGCAATGACTGTAAAAACACAGCTGATGGATGCGGTGACCATGCGCAGATCGCTGGCCCGTATTACCCATGAAATCATTGAACATAATGACGGAGTGGAGAATATTATTGTGCTTGGCATACAGACAAGAGGCGTACCGATTGCCGAGGTGCTGCAGGCCAATATTGAAAAGTTTGAAGGACGTAAAGTGCCGGCAGGACAGCTGGATATCACGCTGCACCGGGATGATCTAAACGAAGCTGAAAAAACCGAAAGAGCGCATGGCTCATTTATTCCATGTGATGTGACTGGAAAAACAGTCATCCTTGTGGATGATGTCATGTTTACCGGCAGAACGGCAAGAGCCGCCATGGAAGCGGTGATTCAGCTTGGCCGGCCGAAGTATATTCAGCTGGCAGTATTGGTAGACCGAGGACATCGGGAACTGCCGATCCGGCCTGATTATGTCGGCAAGAATGTGCCGACATCCATGGAAGAAAATGTGGCAGTTCATATCAAGCCCATTGACAAAGACGACGGCGTTTATATTACGGAGTAAAAACATGGCAGAGAAGCGTTTTTATCAGATCAGTCAGAAAATACCTTTCCAGACCTATTACAGATACTGCAGTCATGTCGGAAAGGAAGAGCAGTATGCCTCACGGAAAAGAACATTGATACTGGCTCTGATTATGTTTGCAGGAGCATTTGTCGGCATCCTGCTGAAAATCAGCTTTGTCGCATTGTTCTGTATGATCATGGGCGTACTGTATCTTGTTTTCAATGATGTCTTCTTCCGGAAGGCTGTCCGCAAGAGATATAAGGACAATGAAATGCTGAGTACAGGTGAACAGAAACTCAGCTTTTTCAAAGATTCCTTCAGCGTGAAATGGGATAAGGAAAAAGGAGAATATCCATACCATAAACTTCATAAAGTTATTGAGGAAAAAGATGCGTTCTATCTGATGGTAAATGAAAAAGCAGGTCAGATTGTCATGAAGAATGCCTGCAGTGAGGATCTGCAGCATTTTCTCAGAGGGATGGCTGAGGAAACGAAGTACCGTTGACAAAAGAAGCGGTTTATAGTTTTATTAATGAGGTTCATCTTTAAAACTGATACAGAGAGATCAGAAAGACGAAGCAGATAGTTCAGATTGTCTTTTTCATGTCCTCTGTATGGCAGAGGCTTTTTTCATAAGGAGGTCTTATGGAGAGAAAGGTACATATTTACGCTGATGAGACACTGCAGAGATACGTGGAAAATGCTTTTTTCCATGATCCTTCTCTTCATGTTTACAATGATCCGTCTTTAACAATTCTGCCCGGTTTCTGTGATGTGCATGTTCATTTCAGAGAGCCGGGTTTTTCTTATAAAGAAACAATCCATACCGGTTCTCTGGCGGCGGCCCATGGCGGCTATACGGCTGTCTGTACCATGCCCAATCTGAATCCAGTGCCGGACAGCCTGGAACATCTGCAGGAAGAGATGAAATGCATTGCAAAAGATGCAGTGATCGATGTTTATCCCTATGGTGCACTGACCCGCGGCGAAAAGGGAGAAGCCATGGCTGATCTTAAGGAAATGGCGCCATATGTCATTGCTTTCTCCGATGACGGGCACGGGGTACAGTCAGAAGAAATGATGCGTTCTGTCATGAAAGAAGCGGCTTCCCTGCATAAGATTGTGGCGGCGCATTGTGAAGTGAACGCCCTGCTTGGCGGCAGCTGCATCCATGATGGTGCCTATGCCAGAGCCCATGGCATGAAGGGAATTTCCAGTGCTTCAGAATATGAAGAAGTCAGAAGAAATATCCGGCTGGCCGAAGAAACGGGGTGTTCTCTGCATATCTGCCATGTTTCTACAAAGGAATCCGTGCAGCTTGTGCGGGAAGCGAAGAAAAAGGGCATTGATGTGACCTGTGAAACCGGTCCGCATTATCTGATTTTTACGGAGAATGATCTGCAGGATGAAGGCAGATGGAAGATGAATCCGCCGCTAAGAACAGAAGAGGATAGAAAAGCGCTGATTCAGGGGATTCAGGATGGTACGATTGACTGCATTGCGACTGACCATGCCCCTCACAGCATAGAAGAAAAAAGCAGGGGCCTGAAGGGATCCGCCATGGGTGTGGTAGGGCTTGAAACAGCCTTTGGGATCCTATATACATACCTTGTGAAGAAAAACATCATCAGTCTCAAAAGACTGATGGAACTGATGGCTTACAATCCAAGATCACGCTTCCATATTCCCATGGAAGGATTTGCGGTCTTCAATCTGAATGAAACCGTTCAGATTCATGCAGAGGACTTCCTGTCAAAAGGAAGAGCCACACCATTTGAAAACATGTCTGTCAATGGTGTCTGTGAAGCAGTATATACGAAAGGAAAAATCGTATGGCAGAAGAAAAAGTAATGATTATCGGCCCCGGTGCCGCCATGAAAGAAGACGCATCCTGGCTGGATGATGGATTGATGACGTGCATTGAGACGCTGAAGAAAGAAAACAGAGAAGTACTGTTCTGTGGAGATGAGGCATCCGCCCCGCTTCTGGATGCCGATCAGGTATATCTGGAACCGGTCAGGCTGGAATATGTTGCCCGGATTATCCGTCATGAAAGACCGGCATGGGTCATTCCCTATGCCGGCGGCCATCAGGCCCTGAAGATTGTCAGAGAACTGAAAAACAGAGGCGTCAGTGAAGAATGCCGGTGCCAGCTGTTTGGCTGTGAACTGCTTGATACACCTTTAGGAGAAGCGGTCAGTGAAGGCAGTACGCCGGAATACCTTTCCGGAGAAACACTGGATCACTACCATAAGATACTGTGGCTGGCGGCCAGGGATCATAAAGGAACGATTGTTCATCTTGTGAATGGCGAACAGCTGGAGGACGCATCGCATAATGAAAGAGACAGTGTGCTGATCAGCCCGGCGTTCTCTCTACATGATGCATTGAAGCAGAAGATTGAAAAAGAAGTGGAACAGTTCATGACCTCATTGAAGATGGTTGGTGTATCTGCCTTTGTGATTGCGATTCATGCCGAGAGTGAAAGAGTACAGATCCTGAAGGTAAGACCGTATCTGGATCTGATCACGGCATTTCTGGAGAGTGCTGCCGGCATGCATGCCGGGGCACTGCAGGCTGAGCTGTTTCTGGGGCATGAACTGCACCAGATCGAAAAGCGAGATGGCTGGACGGTACAGAAGCCGGTGGATAACGGCAGTACCAAGACATATGTCATCAGCCATGGCACTACGCTTTCAGCCGCTCTGCATGATCTTGTCTTATCTGATACAGAAAAGATCAGCCGGCTTGATACAAACACACTCTTGGCAGAAGCAGCTGAGCAGAAACTGGAAGTGCTGCAGGAATTATTAAGCCGCAATGAAGCGATTGATAAAGCTGCCGGGGTATCCGGGGTGAAGAAAGAATTCCTGCAGGAATTGAAAAAGACATGTCTTGATACCTCTTTGTATCCTCTTACATGCATGCAGAAAGGCGTACAGAGAGAAGGACGTGAAAATGTCATGGTACTGGGTGCTGTGCAGGAAGAAGCGAGCAGCCGCAGCATGTCGGCCGGGTGTATTGAAGCAGTGCAGGCTTTAAGCGAAAAATACAATGTGACACTGCTGGATCATACCATGGCTTCCTGCCATATGCCGATCAGAGATGTCTGCGTCTATAACGGCAGAGTCAGCCCGGAACATGTGCTGCAGCTTGTAAAGGAAAAGCACATACAGACAGTGTTTCTGAGCTTTGTCAAAGAGGACGGGGCAGAGCTGCAGAAAGTGCTGGAAGAAAACGGTATCGCAGTAAAGGATAGACCCCGTGATCTTTTTGAAGAAGCAGTCAGTACGATGGATCTGCCGCATACAATCAAAGTAAGATGTGAGAAAACAGAGGCGGTCAAAGAAGCAGAGAAGATCGGCTGGCCGGTCATGATCGAAGGAAAGGAAAACGGCCGTTCCAGAGCAGAAGTCATTGCGGATGAGAAACAGGCGGATCGCTTCCTGCAGGAAGTGGATGGAAACAGCGTGGAAGTGAAACAGTATCTGCCCAGCCGCATGGCGGATGTTACGGCCATCGGAGATGGCCGGGAAGTCTATGCGGCCGGTATTGTAGAAGAGATGGAACGGGCCGGGGTCAATCAGGCCGATTCGATTGCCGTCTATCCCTCTTCTACCCTGACGGAAAAAGACCAGGCTGCCCTGGCTGAATACACAAGAGTCATCGGCCGCAGGCTGAAGGTGGCCGGCATATTCCGGGTCAGATTTCTGATTGATGCGGATGGCACAATTCGCATCGGAGCAGTCCACAGAGGCTTTCATGAGGATGTGCCGTTTCTTGAGAAATGTACGGGAATGCGGCTGACTGCTTCAGCCATGCGTGTATGGATGGGCGAAACCCTGAACGCATGCGGTTATTATGGCAATGTGCTGATGGAAAGAGAAATGTACTGTGTCAGGGTGCCGCTGTTTGAAACGGAAAGACAGCAGGCGGGTGAAGCAGCACTGTCATTGGAAAAGAAGAGCTGTGCCCAGGCCATCGGCTGCGATGTGTCTTTATACAGAGCACTGTACAAAGGCATGCAGGCAAGCGGCATGAAGCTGTCCAACTACGGTACCGTACTGGCGACGGTTGCCAACAGTGATAAGGAACAGGCGGTGGAGGTCATCCGGGGTTTCTATGATCTTGGCTTCAACATCATCGCCACATCCGGTACAGCCGAAGTTCTGCGCCGCCATGGCATCCGCACCCACAGTCTGGATAAGATCTCGGATGGTTCCGATGAGATTTATCAGGCATTGCGCTCCGGCAATGTGAAATATGTCATTAATACAAGAGAAGCCGGCTATACGGCAGCGGAAACAGACGGCGTCAGGATCAGACGCTGTGCCATTGAAAACCATGTGCCAGTTCTTTCTTCCCTGTCTTCTGCTCGTGCGCTTCTGCATGTGCTGCAGGAGATTACGCTGCCGGTCAGACCATTCAGGAGGTCACATGAGACAGGAAACAGATGAAATTCTTTCAAATCGAAACATCGCCCGCGGTGTATATGAGATGAAACTGAAAGCTGATACGGATGATATTCATCCCGGCCAGTTTGTCGATATTGCGCTGCCTGGGAAATATCTCAGAAGACCTATCA
This sequence comes from Solobacterium sp., assembly GCA_022644565.1. Classification (GTDB taxonomy): domain Bacteria; phylum Bacillota_I; class Bacilli_A; order Erysipelotrichales; family Erysipelotrichaceae; genus Bulleidia. Next base: position 8,752 of record JALCHG010000013.1, read on the forward strand.
GTGTATGTCAGGCAGAAAACGGTGTGCTGACCCTGATCTATAAGACCGTCGGCCGTGGTACCGAACAGATGAGCCGCATGCAGGCAGGTGAGAAGCTCGATGTGCTGCTGCCCTTAGGCAATGGCTATGATCTGACTAAGGCTGGTGAACAGCCGCTGCTTGTTGGAGGCGGGGTCGGTGTACCGCCGTTATACATGCTGGCTGAAAAACTTTCCAGAAAAAGCCATGTCACAGTGATACTGGGCTTTAATGCGAAGGACGAAATCTTCTATGAAGAGGAATTCAGAAGGCTAGGCTGTGATGTGATTGTATGCACGTCGGATGGCTCTTATGGCATAAAAGGATTTGTCACGGATGGATTAAAAACAGTAAAGCAGTACAGTTATGTATATGCCTGCGGTCCGGCGGTGATGCTGAAGAATATGGACGGCATGCTGGAAAGCGATGGAGAGTATTCCATGGAAGAAAGAATGGGATGCGGCTTCGGGGTATGTCTTGGCTGTACGATCGTCACAAAGAAAGGGCCGAAGCGTGTGTGTGCGGATGGACCGGTGTTTGACAGGAAGGTGCTTGTATGGTGAATACAAAGGTGAATCTCTGCGGGATTGAACTGGACAATCCGGTCATACCGGCATCCGGTACATTCGGCTATGGCTATGAATATGCGCAGTTCTATGACATCAATATGCTCGGTTCTTTTTCCTTCAAGGGAACAACCCTGCAGCCAAGAGACGGCAATGTACAGCCGCGCATTGCGGAATGTGATGCCGGTCTTCTGAATGCCGTGGGTCTGCAGAATCCCGGGGTAGACCGGGTGATTGCGGAAGAGCTGCCGAAGATGCGTGAAGTATTCCATAAGAAAGTTATGGCAAATGTGTCCGGTTTTTCCATACCGGACTATGTGGAAGTGGTCAGAAAGCTGAATCAGGAAGACTGCATCGGATGGTTTGAAATCAATATTTCCTGCCCTAATGTAAAGGGCGGCGGAATGTCGTTTGGAACAGATCCGAAAAGTGCCTATGAAGTCACTCAGGCCGTAAAGGCTGTCAGTACCAAGCCGGTGATTGTCAAACTGTCGCCGAATGTTACAGATATTGTCAGTATTGCCAGGGCCTGTGAAGAGGCCGGGGCAGACGGCATCAGTCTGATCAACACGCTGCTTGGCATGCGGATTGATCTGAAAACAGGAAAGCCGTTATTAGGCAATGTGACCGGCGGATATTCCGGTCCGGGGGTATTCCCGGTGGCTGTGCGGATGGTCTATCAGGTGGCCCATGCCGTCCAGATTCCGGTAGTCGGCCTTGGCGGTATTTCCAGCGCAGAGAATATTCTGGAAATGATGATGGCCGGGGCCAGGGCAGTAGAAGTAGGATCAGCGAATCTGATTGATCCATGGGCATGTCAGAAAATGATTGAAGAGCTTCCTGCATGCATGGAAAAGTATCATATCGAAAGTCTGGAGGAACTAGGATGAAAGACGTCATTATTGCATGTGATTTTGCAACAAGAGAAGAAACACTGAATTTTCTGGATCAGTTCAAAGAGGAGAAGCCCTTTGTCAAGATCGGCATGGAACTGTACTATGCCGAAGGTCCATCTATTGTCAGAGAGATCAAGGCAAGAGGCCATAAGATCTTCCTTGATCTGAAACTGCACGATATTCCCAATACTGTGAAAAAAGCCATGCATGTGCTGTCCCTTCTGGATGTAGATATTGTCAATGTACATGCGGCCGGTACAATTGCCATGATGCAGGCCGGGCTGGAAGGCCTGACAAGACCCGATGGAACACGTCCCAAGCTCATTGCCGTTACCCAGCTGACCAGTACGGATCAGAAGGCCATGGAAGAGGAACTGCTTATTCATGAGCCGATGGCGGAAGTGGTCATGCATTATGCTGAAAATGCAAAGAAGGCAGGTCTGGATGGCGTTGTCTGCTCACCGCTGGAGGCTGGTGTTGTCCATGAAAGGTGCGGTGCTGATTTCCTGACGGTGACCCCGGGCATCCGCCTGGCAGGGGATGCCAAGGGGGATCAGAAGAGAGTCATGACACCGGCGGATGCCGCGAAGATCGGTTCTGATTATATTGTCGTAGGCCGTTCCATTACTAAGGCAATAGATCCTGTGGCAGCCTATCGGGAATGTGTAAGAGAGTTCAAAGGAGAGTAAGCAATGACACGCAGTGAAACAATCGCCAAAGATTTATTATCTATTAAAGCAGTATTCTTTTCCCCGGATCAGCCGTTTACCTGGGCCAGCGGTATTCATTCTCCGATTTACTGTGACAACCGTCTGACACTGAGTGATGTGAAAGTCAGAGAAGATGTGGAAACAGGCCTGGCTGAACTGGTGAAGGAAAATTATCCGGATGCTGAGATTCTGATGGGAACATCTACAGCCGGCATTGCCCATGCGGCGATTACAGGCTATAAGCTGGGGCTGCCGATGGGTTATGTCCGTACCGGTTCCAAAGATCATGGCCGTAAGAACCAGATTGAAGGAAAGCTGGAAAAAGGTCAGAAGACTGTTGTGGTGGAAGATCTGATTTCCACGGCAGGCTCCTGTGTGGATGTAGTGAATGTATTAAGAGAAGCAGGGGCAGATGTGCTTGGCATTGTGTCCATTGTGACGTATGGCATGGATAAGGCAGAGAACAGACTGGCTGAGAATCACGTAAAGAATATTTCTCTGACAGATTTTGATACCATTGCCAGATGCGCTGCTGAAGAGGGTTATATCAAAGAGAGCGATGTCGAAAAGGTGATTGCTTTCCGCAATCATCCGGACGATGAAAGCTGGATGAAGAAATGAAAGACCTGATTGATATCATGGATCTGTCCGTGGGGGACATCCAGGGACTGATCGATGATGCCGTGGATATGATGAATCATCCCGAAAAGTATGATTCATGCATGAAGGGAAAGAGACTGGCCGCCCTGTTCTATGAGCCAAGTACCAGAACCAGGTTTTCCTTTCTTTCGGCCATGCAGGGATTAGGGGGTGACGTCATCGGTTTTAGCGGGGCTGCCTCTTCTTCTGTATCAAAGGGAGAAAGTGTTCATGATACGGCCAAGGTTGTTTCAGAGCTGGCGGATATCATTGTCATGCGCCATAACATGGAAGGGGCACCGCTTGTGGCAGCACAGGCGGTGGATATTCCGGTCATCAATGCCGGTGACGGCGGCCATGCCCACCCTACCCAGACCCTGGCGGATCTCTGTACAATATACCGTGAAAAGGGCAGACTGGATCATCTGACCATAGGCGTATGCGGTGATCTGCGCTATGGCCGTACCGTACATTCTCTTTTAAGAGCGCTGATGCGCTATGAAGGGCTGAAGGTTGTTCTGATTTCACCGGATGAGCTGAGACTGCCGAAGTACGTCAAGGCTGAGCTGGAAGAAAAAGGCATTCCGTATATTGAAACGGTATCTCTGGAAGGGGCGCTGCCGTTACTTGATGTACTGTATATGACCCGCATCCAGAAGGAACGGTTCAATTCACTTGTGACCTATGACCGGCTGAAGAACAGCTATATTCTGGATATGGACAAGCTGTCCCGGGCGAAGAAGGATTGTATTGTCATGCATCCGCTGCCAAGAGTGAATGAGATTTCCGTGGAAGTGGATGATGATCCCAGAGCCTGCTATTTCAAGCAGGTATACAACGGCCGCTATATGCGGATGGCACTGATCAGAAGGCTGCTTCTGGAAAATGACCATCACAGGTATGTGCCTCAGGGTGAAATCGTAAAGGATAAATATATCTGCCATAATGAACGTTGCATTACTTCCTGTGAACAGGAAATCCACCATTACTTCAGGCGCATTGACAAAGATCATCCCTACCGGTGTATCTATTGTGAGGCAAGAGCAGAAGAGGAATAAGAGGAATGGCATATGCTGTTTCTCTTTTCATTTGCTGTATAATGACTGACAAAGGAGGCAGGAGTATGGAAAAGATTGAAACAGAACGTCTGCTGCTGAGGCCATGGCAGAAAGAGGATGTGCCTGCCTGCTATGAACTGGCAAAAGATCCGGATGTCGGACCAAACTGCGGCTGGCTGCCTCATAAAGACCAGGATGAGACGGAAATGATTGTTGAGACGGCATTGATGGTACCGGAGACATATGCCGTTGTCCGTCAGGAAGATGGAGCATTGATCGGCAATATTGCCCTGGGGAAGATGAATGGCACGCATGCGGAGATTGGCTGCTGGCTGGGAAAGCCATTCTGGGGCCATGGCTATATAGAGGAAGCAGCGGAAGTGCTGATCCGCCATGGTGTACTGGAACTGGGCTGTGAGACATTCACATGGAACTATTATGATGGCAACCGCAGATCCATGCGGGCGGCAGAGAAACTCGGCTTCCATGAGGATGGCACATTTATCCAGAAGAATGTATTCCTGCAGAAAGAACTGCTGGTTCATCGTATGGTAAGAGAGATCGACTGGAAACAGAAGACCGCATGGATCGAGGAAAATGCTAGTTTTTCCCAGCAGTATCAGGGCTACTATGGTGAATCGGATGGCACCCACACTTTTGATCTTCTGGACGAAGAGGAAAAGTAAAGCATTGTTTTCATGATGCTTTGAGGATAACATGGTGCTATGAGGGATATTCTGAATACGACCGTAACAATGGGACAGGTTGTTGGGGTGTTGGAGCTGATTCTGTCTGTTCTGATCTGTTTCTTCGGCTATAAGATGATGAAACAGCTGATGGCATTCTGCGGGTTTCTGCTGGGGTTTGCCATCGGTTATTATGTGCTGTTTACGTATGGCGGCGGTCTGCCGGCTTATGTACCGTTTCTGGCCGGGGTGATCCTGGGTGTAATTCTGGCGGTACTGGCCATGAAGCTGTATAAGCTTGGCGTCTTTCTGTATGCCGGTTTTCTGGCTGCTTCCGTTGTGTACAGCCTGAATTATCCGCCGGGACCTGTATGGCATTATCTGTCCCTGGCGATGACGTTAGCTGCCTTTATTCTGGCGGGCTGGCTGGCGGTGAAGTTTGCCCGGACAGTGCTTGTACTGATCACCGGAATCGGCGGGGCCTGGCAGGCGGTGGATGCGCTGTATGGGCTGTGGCCGGCGCTTGGAGGCTTCGGACTGTCCCTGCTTGTGTTCAAGCTGGTGCTGGCTGCGCTGGGCCTGACGTATCAGTTTATTACCGGAAAATAGAGAGCATTATAAAAAGGTCTGATCCAATTGGATCAGACCTTTGTCAGTTATAAGAGCGGAATGTTGTGCTCTCTGCAGGCTTTGATCATCTGATCCGGCCAGATGGATGCCTGTACTTCCCCGATATGTGCCTTATTCAGCAATAACATGCACAGTCTTGACTGACCGATACCGCCGCCGATGGTATAAGGCAGCTGCTGGTGCAGGATATGCTGGTGGTAAGGCAGGCTGAGGCGGTCTTCACAATGCAGGGCCTCACACTGGGTGACAAGAGAGTTTTCATCGACTCTGATGCCCATGGAAGTAATCTCCAGCGCACACTGCAGAGAAGGCAGCCAGAACAGCAGATCGCCATTGAGCGACCAGTCATCATAGTCAGGAGCACGGCCGTCATGCGGCTTGTGAGAGCGCTTCAGCGGTGCGCCGATCTGTTCAATGAACACACACTTCTTATCCCGGGTAATGACATTTTCTCTGTCCTTGGGGGAAAGCTCAGGATAGAGATCTTCCAGCTGCTGGGAGGTGATGAAGAATACATCATCCGCCAGATGGCAGACGGCCTGAGGATATTTGTACCAGACCTCATGTTCCATGTGCTTGATGATCTTGAAGATCGTACGTACGGTCTCTTCCAGGGTTTCCTTTGTTCTTTCTTCTCTGGCAATGACTTTTTCCCAGTCCCATTGGTCAACATACATGGAATGCAGGTTGTCAAGGGCTTCATCTCTGCGGATTGCATTCATGTTGGTATACAGGCCTTCATGCATGTTGAAGCCGTATTTATGCAGTGCATCTCGCTTCCATTTGGCTAATGACTGCACCACTTCCATGGTTTCATCCGGCATTTCCAGTGCATCAAAGGCAACCGGACGTTCCACACCGTTCAGATTGTCATTCAGACCGCTGGATCTGGTGACAAACATCGGTGCACTGACCCGGCTGAGATGCATCTCTTTGCCGAATTCACGCTGGAATGTATCACGGATATACTTAATTGCTTCTTCTGTTTCACGAACATTCAGAACAGGATCATAGTGATCAGGTATAGTTAACTGCATTTGTTTTATTTCCTTCTTTTTCTGTTATTTTACCATTGTCCTTGGAAAAGAAACAGTACAGCATACAAGGCTGTACTGTTATGAAAAAAGCAGGTCTGTCAAAACAGCCTGCTGTTGAAAACTCAGTTCTGCCGGGCACAGGCCTTTTCACCAGCCATGTCCAGTTCCTTCAGCGTACGGATAATCAGAATCAATGAAATGAGGAAAGCGATGAAATCGGAAGCCGGTATGGAATAGAGAACGCCATCCAGTCCGAAGAAGATCGGCAGCACTAAAGCCAGGCCGCAGCCAAGTACGATCTCTCTGATGCAGGAAAGCATGGTGCTCTCCTTGGCCTTGCCTAAGGCCTGCATGGAGATGAACACGCCTTTGTTTACGGTTGCTAAAGGCGTTAACATCAGATAGGTTCTGAAGCTCTTGACGGCAAAGTCGGTATAGTACTGGGATTCATTGGCCGCACCGAACAGCTGAATGAGCTGATGCGGGAAGACTTCAACGATCACAAGGGCAGCGCAGCCGAGGATGAATTCCGCTTTCAGTACAAGCATGAACAGCTGTTTGGAACGCTGGTACAGTTCAGCACCGATATTGAAGCCGATGACTGGAATCATGCCGGCCGCAATACCGACCGAAACGGAAATGACAATCTGGAATACCTTCATGACAATGCCAAGCACGGCCATAGGAATCTGAGCATATTCTTCCTGAGCGAAAATTGGATCCATGGCACCGTATTTCATGACCATGTTCTGAATCACAAGCATGGCACATACAACGGAGATCTGGGAAAGGAAGGATGTGATGCCAAGGGCAAGGGACTTTCTGATAATGCGTCCGTTAGGAACGAAGCTGTTTCTGTGCAGGGTCATGGTGTTCATGTGCAGCAGGTAATAGACGGAGACAGCAGCAGTTGCGATCTGACCCAGAACAGTTGCGACAGCCGCCCCCATCATGCCCATATGCATCGGATAGATGAACAGCGGATCAAGGACGATATTGATGCCGCAGCCGATCAGGGTCGCAAACATGGCAAACCGCGGTGATCCATCAGAACGGATGACCGGATTCATGGCCTGGCCGAACATATAGAACGGAATGCCCAGGGTGATCCAGAAGAAATATTCTTTGGACAGTTCAAATGTCTTTGCGGAAACCCTTCCGCCGAAAGCCGTCAGGATCTGATCCGCAAAGATGAGATACAGGATAGTGATGACTAAGGATGAGACAATGGACATCATGACGGCATTGCCGGCTGCCCGATGGGTATCATCATCCCGCCCGGCCCCGGATGAGATGGAGATGAACGCACAGCAGCCATCCCCGATCATGACCGCAATGGAGAGTGCAGCTACGGTTAATGGATAGACGACCGTATTGGCACTGTTGCCATAGGAACCAAGATAAGACGCATTGGCGATGAATATCTGATCGACAATGTTGTACAGCGCAGCTGTCAGCAGGGAAATAATGCATGGCAGGGCATAGCGTTTCATCAGATGCGTTGGTTTTTCTTCCGTTAATACAGTTTTCAGATCTTTCATTCGTACCTCCCATTCACACAAAAAAGTGTGCAGCCAGCAGTTGGATTTACGCCTGCCGGGCTACACACTTTGGTTGTTAAAACTTGCAATGATCTTTTAACGACAGTTATTTTAGCTTTGATTTTCTGTGTTTTCAAATGATTTTTTATTCAGAATGGATGATGTACAATGAGCGTAGGAGAGATAAGCATATGTCAGAATTCAATCATGTCAGTAAAGCAGTGCTTGCCATACTGCTTGGCTTAAGTTTAAGCGCATGCACACAAACGGGTAATCAGACTGCTGCAGAAACCGCTGCGGCACAGAAGACCACTGTGACAGAAAACGAAAAGGCTGAAATTACGGCCAGTGCATCAGCTGAAAGTACAGAGACGGATGAAACACAGGTCAGTGCAGAAAGTACAGTCAGTGATCTGCAGACTGCATTCAATGAACATATGGATGCGATCGCTTCCAGTGTATTCCCCGGATCAGCCGGTTCAACCTTGAATGCGGCGTATCAGGGCGCGGAAGTCATGAGCTGGTATGAAGCCAATGCGGGCTCTTTGACAGCGGATGATCTGCAGCAGTGGGCCGATGCCTATGTATCCTCAGCAGATGATCCGGATACGTTCAAAGAACAGCTGAATGCTGTCGCATCATGGATTTCTTCTGCTTCAACAGATGATGCCCAAGGAGCGCTGGCTGATTCGGGCTGGAGTGGTGAAGCAGACTGGAGTGAAGCCGACTGTACGCTTGTTGGACAGGCATTGACAGTTCAGTGAGAAGAGAGGAAGCCGCTATGGGCGATGGCCTGTACGGCTTCTTTTATTTTGGCCGGCGGCAGAACAAGGGCGAATCTGACATAGCCTTCACCTAAAGGACCAAATGAAGAACCAGGCGTACAGATGACGCCTGTCTTTTCCATCAGATCAAGACAGAAGTTCATGCTGGAAGTATAGCTGGCCGGAATTGGCGCCCAGACAAACAGCGTGCCATGGGAATCCGGACAGTCCCAGCCGATGGAACGAAGACCGCCGCATAATGCGTCTCTTCTTTCCTGATACAGTGCACACTGTTCTTTCACCATATCACGGGGCCCTGTCAAAGCGGCGATGGCGGCTTTCTGCAGCGGGTAGAACATGCCGAAATCTGTCTGGGAATGAAGCTTGCGGAAGGCGGCCACAACATCTTTGCGGCCGACCAGGAAGGACAGTCTTGCCCCGGTCACATTGAAGGATTTGGAAAGAGAGAAGAATTCCACGCCGATATTCATGGCACCTTCATACTGCAGGAAACTGCCGCATGTCACCCCGTCAAAGACAATGTCGCTGTAGGCATTGTCGTGCACGATGAGAATGTCATATTTCTTCGCAAAGGCAATGATTTCTTCATAAACTTCCGGGGTTCCGACAGAGCCGGTCGGATTGGAAGGCAGGGAAACAATCATGTACTTTGCTCTGCGGGCTACATCTTCCGGAATGTCTTTGACATAAGGCAGAAAGTTATGTTCCTTTGCCATCGGATAGTAATAGATTTCTGCCTGGGCCATGCGTGCACTTGTAATGAAGGCGGGGTAGCAGGGACTTGGCAGCAGGACCAGATCGCCCGGATTGCACAGCACCATACCGATGTGGCCGAGGCCGTCCTGGGAACCATTGCAGGAAGTGACCATGTCCGGGGTAATGTCCACATGATAGCGCTCATGGTAGTAGTTTACGACTGCCTCCAGTGTTTCCGGCATATCTCGTAATGTGTATTTCCAGCTGGCAGGATCCTTCGCCGCATCAATCAGTGCTTCGCGGATATGCGGGGGCGTGGGAAAGTCAGGTGTACCGACCGAAAGGTTGTATATTGTCTTTCCTTCTGCCTCAAGCTCTACCTTGCGATCATTCAGGGCAGCGAAGATCTCATCATCCAGTCCATTCACAAGCTTTGAAAATTCCATGGCGTGTTCCTCCTAAGTATTTTCACTATTCTACATCCATGTGACGGAAAGGAAAATGAAAAACTCCTGCTGTAACAGCAGGAGTGTGAACAATCAGGGCAGTATGACTTCGTGCGGGTTGTCTTTTCCTTCTTCAAACCACTGTACACTCTCAAAGACACCCTGTACCATCGATCTGACATCTTCATCTGTGTAGAAGGCGGTATGCGGGCAGAGCAGTACATTCGGGAAGGATCTGAGGATGGCCATATTGTTCTGTTCCAGCAGATCACCCATCCGGTTGTAATAGCAAAGACCGTTTTCGTCTTCCAGTACATCCAGCGCAGCGCCGCCGATCTTGTGAGAGCGCAGGGCGCGGATCAGAGCGTCTTCATCAATGAGCTTGCCGCGGGCTGTATTGACAATGACGGCATTGTCTTTCATCAGGGCCAGGGTTTTATCATTAATCAGATGATGGTTGGCTGCGGTCGCATTGGCATGGAGGGTGATGACATCACTTTCTTTCAGCAGTGTATCAAGGTCCGTATAGGTACCGTATTTTCTGACTGTGTCATTGGGATAGAGATCATAGGCCAGAATGCGGCAGCCAAAGCCGGACAGATGCTTTATGACGGTAGTGCCGATCTTGCCGGTGCCAATGACGCCGACCGTACAGGAACTGATATCCCGGCCGAGCTTTCCTTTCAGGGAATAATCCTGCAGCTCGGAGCGTTTGAGGATGTGTCCCATCTTTCTTAATGCCATCATCATTAGCATGATGGCATAGTTGGCTACGCCATTGGGCGTATAGCTGACATTGGATATCCGGAAGCCGAGTTCTTTTGCTTTCTTCAGATCCACGTGGTCATAGCCGATGGAACGGCAGGCAATGTATTTTACGCCTTCTTCTCTGAACTTTTTCATAAGTTCTTCGGACATGGCGCAGGGCGTTGCACTGACGGCATCACAGTCCTGGGCCAGTGACGCGTTTTCCATGTCAGGATATTCGGATGTATAGACAAAATCAATACCGGTCTCTTTCCGGAAGGCTTCACAGAAAGGAAGCTCATCGAAAGGACGGAGTGAATAGAAACAGATTTTCATGCATGCCTCCTGTGTGTCCCATTATAGCGCAAAACCGGTCTGTCCTGTGACAGGCCGGTTGAGGGGATACAAATTATCTGTTATACAGGATGACAGATTCATAAGGCCGCAGGACCATGTGATTCTGTGCTTCTGTATCGGCATAGTTGGACAGGAAGACATGCATATCATCCGCATTAATGTCGCATTCTGCCTCTTTGCCATAGAAGTTGTTCAGAACAATCATCTTTTCATCACCCAGCACTCTTTCATAGGCGAAGATGGAAGGATGCTCTTCCAGCAATGGCTGGAAGAGACCGGTCTGTACGATCGGCATGGTTTTACGCATCTGAATCAGCTTCTGGTAGTACGCGAAGATACCATTTGGATCAGAGAGATCATTCTTGACGTTGATGGTCTTATAGTGATCAGCAGCCTGAATCCATGGGGTGCCTGTGGTGAAGCCGGCATTTGCGCTGTCATCCCACTGCATGGGGGTTCTGGCATTGTCACGGCTTCTTTCCTGCAGGATGTGATAGATTTCTTCTTCGGATTTGCCTTCCTGTTTCATGATATGGAAGGCGTTGATGCTTTCAACATCTCTGTACTGGTCAAGGGATGTGAAATAGGCATTGGGCATGCCGATTTCTTCACCCATATAGATATATGGTGTGCCTCTGAGCATCTGGATGGCGGTGGCCAGCATCTTGGCGCTTTCTTTTCTGTACTTCTTATCATCACCGAACCGGGATACGGAACGGGGCTGATCATGGCAGTTCCAGAACAGGGCGTTCCAGGCATCTGCCTTCTGCATGCCGATCTGCCATTCGGTTAACAGCTTCTTGAGCTTTATGAAGTCAAAGGGCTGCAGCTCCCATTTTTTCTGGTTCTTATAATCGACTTTCAGATGATGGAAGGAGAAGACCATATCCAGTTCATGGCTGTTCTTTCCGGCATAGCCGGCACACTTTTCAATGGTGGTGGAGGACATCTCACCGACGGTGATATGATCCGGATCCTGGCCGAAGCTCTTTTCATTCAGTTCTTTGAGGTAGGCGTGTTCCATCGGCCCATCGGTATAGAACTGACGGCCGTCAAAGTTGTTGGGATCGTCCTCAAAAGACCACTTGCCGATTTCATTGATGACATCGAAACGGAAGCCGTGGACGCCTTTGGAGCGCCAGAAGTTGACGATGTCGGCACATTCCTGTCTGACTTCAGGGTTGGTCCAGTTGAGATCTGCCTGCGATACATCAAACAGATGCAGGTACCATTCATCAAACTGCGGTACATATTCCCAGGCCGGTCCGCCGAACTTGGACTGCCAGTTGTTCGGCGGGACGCCGGGTCCCTTTCCTTTTCTGAAGTAATAATAGTTCTTGTACTTTTCGTCTTTGGCCAGAGCTTTCTGGAACCACTCATGGGTTGTGGAAGTATGGTTGAAAACCATATCGAACATGATGTCGATGCCGCGTTTATGGCATTCTTCGGACAGCTGTTCGAAGTCTTCCATTGTCCCGTAGCGGGGATCAAACTTTCTGTAATCGGTGACATCATAGCCGTTATCTTTCTGCGGGGATACGGTCATCGGGTTGAACCAGATGCAGTTGATGCCCAGTTTCTGTAAATAGTCAAGCTTTGAGATGACACCCTGGATGTCACCCCAGCCGTCGCCATTTGCGTCGCAGAATGATTTCGGATAGATCTGGTATACAACTTTATCTTCTAATGCCATCTTATGCCTTCTTTTCTTACTTTAATTTCAGTACGTCTGTATCGCCATGCTTTACATTGCCGGTCTTAGTCAGCTCTACCTGTGTGCCGTCGGTAAAGATGATCGGGGTAATGACCGGCTTGCCGGCTTTCTTAATGTAATCCAGATCGATTTCGGTCAGCAGATCGCCCTGCTTGACATGATCGCCCTGTTTGACGGCCGGCTTGAAGCCCTTGCCGTTAAGTTCAACCGTATCCATGCCGATATGAATCAGCACTTCTTTGCCGCCGGCTGTTCTTAAGCCGTAGGCATGGCCGGTCGGATAGGCAACCGTTACTTCACCGGTGAATGGAGAATAGAGTTTCCCTTCAGAAGGATCGATGGCAAAGCCGTCGCCCATTGTCTTGGATGCGAATACCTGATCGGGAACATCTTCAATCTTTACGATCCTGCCGGTAACAGGGGCAGCAAACTTTTCATTCTTTTCCGCCTCTGTGTACTGTACTTCAGCCGGTGCTTCCACAACTGCATTGGCTTCATCTTCAATTGCTTCAGCTTCTTCTTCATACAGTTCGCCTGTTTCCGGATCGAACTTCTTTCTGCCGATTGTGTATGTCAGCAGGAACGGAACAACGATTGCTTCAACCGCTGCCAGAGCCCATATCAGCATATACTGCGGCATGATGGACAGAATGCCCGGCAGACCGCCGACGCCGATGGCAGAAGCCTGGACACGGAAGGAAGTAGAGATGATGCCGGCAATAGAGGAACCGACCATAGCGGAGTAGAACGGGAACTTGTACTTCAGGTTGACACCGAACATGGCAGGCTCAGTTACACCCAGCCAGCAGGAGATCATGGAAGGAATATTGACTTCCTGTGCTCTTTCATTCTTTTTCTGCAGAACAGACATACCGAGAACCGCTGCACCCTGGGCAATATTGGACAGAGCGATCATAGGCCACAGCATGGTGCCCTGTACAGGGTTCATCTTCTGACCGTCAGCGATGAGCTGCAGGTCGATGGCATTGGACATATGATGCAGACCGGTAATAACTAACGGAGCATAGAAGAAGCCGAACAGCGCACCGAACAGAACTCTGAATCTGCCGGAAATACCAGCCTGTACAACGTAGGAGACACCTTCGCCGATCTTCCAGCCGATCGGACCGAGGATGAAGTGGGATGCCATAACGGCAAGGGTGATGGACAGGAACGGAACAAGAATCATCTGAACAACATTCGGGATGATCTTCTTGAAGAACCGCTCGAGGTAAGCCAGGGTGAATGCCGCTAAGATAGCCGGAATGACCTGTGCCTGATAGCCGATCATACGGACCTGGGTGAAACCGAAGTCCCACACATAGTCAGGATACCATGCGTCAGCTGCCATGCCGGCAACACCGTATGCATTCACAAGCTGTCCGGAAACAAGGGTCAGACCTAATACGATACCGAACATCTGTGTGCCGCCCATCTTCTTCTGAACGGACCAGCAGATGCCGACCGGAATGCCGGTGTGGAATACAGCTTCACCAATCAGCCACAGAAACTTATCAAGACCCTGCAGGAAAGTGCCCTGCTGCAGATTGACAGAGATTTCCAGAATGTTTCTGAAACCCAGAATAAGACCGCCGCAGACGATTGCCGGAATCAGCGGAGCGAAGATTTCAGCAATGTTGGACATGACCTTTTCCAGAGCATTCTGATTGCCTTTGGCAGCCTGCTTGGCCGCGTCTTTGGAGACACCTTCAATGCCGCTTACCGCTACAAAGTCATCATAGTAGGCAGCAACTTCATTGCCGATGATGACCTGGAACTGGCCGGCCTGTGTGAATGTGCCCTTGGTGGACGGAAGCGCTTCGATCTTCTTGACATCAGCCTTGGAAGGATCCACGAGAACGAAACGCATGCGAGTGACGCAGTGGGTAACTGCGCTGATGTTTTCCTTACCGCCGACGTACTCGAGCAGCTTGGTCGCATCCTGAGTAAATTTGCCCATAATTTTCTCCCTTCAACTTGTTTGCACAAGTTATCTTACGATTTTTATAATAATTTTCTTGTTTAACCAAGTCAATAGAAATATGTAAAAATCACGTAAAAATATGTGACAATTTTGAAATCTGTTTGAAAAATGAAAGCGCTTAAATGATGGCTGTGAATTTTGTGTAGTAACACGGTTCAGCTGCTAAAAGTATATAAAGAAATTTAGACAGCTGTAAATATGAAAATGATGTGAAAACCGGCAGTAAGCTGATGCAGGCAGAAAATCTTTTCCAGTACCTTCAGAAGAATACGGCGGGATGAAAAAACAGCGCCAAAGTAGGGCTGCAATTATTTATAAAGAAGGAAGAATACAGTTCTATCAAAGCCCTGGAAAGTGAGTGGCTGAATATTATGTGTATGCATATGAAACCTGCAGAACTTCATACTGCATCTGAAACGAAGCATTATGAAGTTCTGTAAAATTATGATCAGAATTTCTGCTGAAGATGGGCATAACCTCCTTCGGTTAGGATTTTCTCTTTTATCTCATCTGCATGTAGATAACCGGCCGCTTTGAGTTCTGCTGCAGATTCATCCATATGAAAAGCAAAGGATCTGAGCATTTCCTGATAGATCTGCATGGCTTTGCGGGTGTTGAGTTTTGCCTTATGTGCTTCTTCAATAAAATTCTGTTTTGTAATTTCGGCAAAGTGATTTGTGCTGCCAATGAATAGGGCCATGTCCCGTGACCCGGAAGGATAAATGACGGTACTGATAATGTCATAGACAGGAGAAAGACAGAGACCGCTGAGACTTTCATTATAAAGAAGCGAGATATTTTTGATATGACCATCGGTATTGCCGCAGAGATAGTGAAAAATCAGAAGTTTCCAGAGTGATTCCAAATCTTCAACAGGACGATCAGAATTCTCACGGATCAGCTGACACATGCGGCTGAAATACGCATGCGGTTCTGTTTCGTACTTATGGCTGCCGAAGATTCCCAATGCCTGTGCCATGTCCTCCTGATGCAGACGGAAGGGAACAGGCAGGCCGTCCAGAACAGCAGAAGAAGCTGTAATACGACGGTCATAACGTTCCGTTGCAAAAAGTATTTCATCTTCTCTGCCATTGCCGGTATTAACAATGAAGCTGTGCGGTATGGTCAGTCCTGCTTTTTCGGCAGTTAGAAGACATAGCTGTTCATTGGTGATTATGTCACGGAGGCGGATATGGCTCTGCTTGACAATATGGGTGCTTGGAGCAGTGCCTTTGGGAAGATACCATTGATGATCGTTCCCATAATAGAGCCCAACTTTGCCAGATGCGCCGGTCAGTGAAAGATGTGCTTTTGTGACAAGTTCGGTAGACTTGGAAACACCTTCTTCTGCTAGTGCTTTCACTTCTTTTCCAGACAGTTTCTCATAGTGGGCAGGCTCGCTCTGAAAACCGTCCTCTGTGACTTGGACAGCGCCAAGGCATTCCCGGCCAAGGCCAGAAAGAATAGAAAGATAGTTGTCCTCATCCGTATGAAGATACTGTGCTACGGAACGGCGGGAAAAGCCTTCTGGAAGGAGACCTTCAAAATAGCAGGCTGTTTTCTGCACAGAGAAAGACTCGGCCTGCAGGGGCAGACTTAAAGAAATGGCAACAGCGTAAGCTGACTTAAGATACAGTGGATCATACTGGAACACAGCGTCTTCGGGCATGTTGCCCCGAATGATGCCCACTGGCACCTGTATCCCGTTTCGTTCTATCGAAATATGTAATATACGCATATTAATTTTCTCCTCTTGGATGCAGAATGGTATCGATGCCAAGCATATTGGCAATGTATATGGCTTTTTCCAGTTCGCAGGTTGGCTTGCCATTTTCAAGATCAGAAATGAAGCTTGTACTGACACAGGCAGCTTCAGCGATGTCCTGCTGGGTATAATGCTTTTCTTTTCTTCTTCTGCGCAGTGCCTGCCCGAAGTCTTTTGCATTGTTTACTTTTTGACCATTGATCATGGAAACCTCCATCGCCGTACGGCGATAAATTATCTGATAATTTCATTATATAGCCGAACGGCTAAATTATATGAAACAGGATAAAAATAAAGCCGTACGGCGATAACTATTGCTGTTGCAATAACTTCAAAGCTGATTGTAATGTAGCTATCTACATTAATAAGTAGATAGCTACATTGTGGAGGGAATATGGAACAGTATCTGATCGGACCGGAAATCAAGCATATCAGTGAAGAAATAGACAGACGGATCAATGCACAGAACAGGCCGTACAGGCTGACCATGGCCCAGGCAAGAATTGTCATGTACTTATCAGAACAGGAAGGGCATGAGGCAAGACAGAATGATCTCTTGAAGCTGCTGGGTGTAGCACATTCTACGCTGATCTCCATCATAAGCAGTATGAAGCAGAAAGGCATGGTGGAAGTCAAAGATGATCCCAGGGACCGCCGGGGCAATATTGTTCAGCTGACCTATGGCAATGAGAAGCTGTATCAGCAGCTCAAAGCCAATGCGGATGAGAATGAAAGGGTTCTGCTGGAAGGGTTCAGCGAGCAGGAAAAGGAAATGTTTCATGCGCTTCTGAAAAGAGCAGAAGACAATCTGAAGGCGCATGAGGTGAAATAGGATGAAGCAGAACACACTGGATGAATATAATCGGATGCCGGTGGGAAAGGCAGTTATGAAGAATGCCCTGCCGGCCATGATTGCGATGCTGATGACATTGATCTATAACCTGGCAGATACGTACTTCATTGCCCAGACCAATGATGCCTATCAGGTGGCTGCGGTATCCCTGGCGACACCGGTATTTCTGATCTTCATGTCGGAGGGAACGGTCTTCGACGCCGGCGGCACCAGCATGATTTCACGGGCATATGGTGAAGGGAAGAAGGAATACGCAGGTAAAGTCGGTGCCTTCTGTATGTGGTGCTGTATCTTCATCGGCACGGCATTGACGGTATTGATGCTTGTGTTTATGAATCCATTGCTGTCATTAATCGGTGCCAGTGCAAAAACATGGAATTTTACCAGGACATATCTTCTGATTGTGGCTTTCTGCGGTCCGAAGGACAGGCAGAAAGAGCCATGATCGGCCAGCTGATCGGCAATCTGACCAATATGTGCCTGGACCCATTGTTTATTTCCGGGTTCAGGTGGGGCATTGCGGGCTGTGCCCTGGCAACCCTGATTGGTGAAACAGCCGGAGCGCTGTATTACCTTGCCTACTATATAAAAGGAAAGTCAGAGCTGGATGTAAGGCTCAGCAATTTCACGGTGAAGGACCATGCGGCTTTGAACGTACTGGCGATCGGGGTGCCGGCGGCCATGAGCCCGGTATTGATGGCGTGGCCCAGATTATCATGAATGCAAAGATGGCAGCGTATGGGGATATGGCAGTAGCTGGAATCGGTGTGGCAATGAAGATCACGATGATTACCGGGATGGTATCCATGGGCATCGGCCAGGGCGTGCAGCCGCTGCTTGGCTATTGTACAGGGGCCAGGGACTGGAAGCGGTTCAGGCAGTACTTCCGCTTTTCCATGATCTTTGCGACAGCGCTTGGCACCGGATTGACGCTGTTATGCTATGGCGGTCTGAATCAGCTGGGGGGCGTCGGTGTCTTCTTTCATTGCCAACATATCAAGACAGGGTATGGTATATATTCCGATGCTGTTTGTCCTGGGCAGTCTGTTTGGGGCGGATGGTCTTGTATGGGCGCAGCCGGCAGCAGATCTTGTTTCATTTGCGGTTGGGATTGTCATGTATGTTCTGACCTGGCGTAAGATGACAGGGACAGAGAAAAGCCTGATGCAGGCACAGTCTTAACCGTTTGTTAACCTGCGCATTATCTTTACTTTCATATCAATTTTTAATAATATAAGTAGGTATTTCCCGGATAGTCCTGTATTACTGGAAAGGAGAGCTATGGCTGCTGTTATGACTCTGGTTTTTGGCAACAAGGTTCTGTACGATAACCGTAGTGCGCATCCGGGATTTTTCTATCTTTTATGTGATCAGTAAATGACAGCCCATGGAGAATACCATGGGCTTTTCTTGTTTAAAAGGAGATAAAGAGAAGGTATGAAAAAGGTTGCGATTGTAATGGGAAGCGATTCTGACAAGGCAGTCATGAAAAAGGCCGCTGATGTGCTGAAGAAGTTTGATGTGCCGTATGAAGTACATGTTTATTCTGCCCACAGAACACCTGAAGAAGCAGGAAAGTTCGCGGCGGAAGCGGAAGAAAACGGCTTTGGCGTCATCATTGCCGGGGCTGGTATGGCCGCCGCCCTCGCCGGGGTACTGGCAGCACATACGACACTTCCGGTAATTGGCGTACCGCTGAAGAGTGCAGCATTGGAAGGAACGGATGCTTTACTGGCAACGGTCATGATGCCAAGCGGTATTCCGGTAGCTACAGTCGCAATTGACGGCACCAAGAATGCGGCTTATCTGGCCATGGAGATTCTTGCGCTTGGTGATGATACATTGAAGGAAAAGCTCAAGGCTGACCGGGAAGCCATGCGGCAGGGTGTTCTGGCAAAGGACAAGGCAGTCGGCGAGGAACTGAACTGATGGAAAATACCATTCATGAAGAGTGCGGCATTTTCGGT
Organism: Solobacterium sp.; assembly: GCA_022644565.1. GTDB lineage: Bacteria > Bacillota_I > Bacilli_A > Erysipelotrichales > Erysipelotrichaceae > Bulleidia. Next base: position 27,847 of record JALCHG010000013.1, read on the forward strand.
ATCTATGATGATACCGGACACTGCGATGTAGCTCTGGATACGTATTACGGCCTGTTTGCCCTGCAGCATAGAGGTCAGGAATCATGCGGGATTGCGGTGAATGATCGCGGGGTGATTTCCTATCATAAGAAGGTAGGGCTTGTCCGTGATGTGTTTACCAAGGAAGAGATCGCCAAGCTCGGGCCGGGTCAGATTGCGATCGGTCATACCAGATACAGTACCTTCGGTACGGTCAATGATACCAATGCTCAGCCGCTTGTGGTCAGACATGTCAAAGGCCAGATGGCTCTTGCCCATAACGGCAATCTGACCAATGCGCCGGAGCTCAGAAGAAATCTGGAAATGCAGGGTGCCATTTTCCATACAACCAATGACTCGGAGATCATTGCCTATGAGATCATCCGGGAAAGACTGAAGTGTGCTTCCATTGAGGATGCAGTATGTCAGGCCATGTATAATCTGGCCGGGGCGTATTCACTTGTCATCATGTCGCCGGAAAAGCTGATTGCAGTGAGAGATCCCAATGGCTTCAGACCGTTAGTCATGGGACGCATGAAGGAAGGCCAGATTGTCTTTGCCTCGGAAACGTGTGCTCTGGATGCATTAGGCGCTTCTTTCATCCGCAATCTGGATGCGGGAGAAATTGTGGTAGTCGGCCGGGAAGGCATCCACAGCATCCGCACGCATGTCCAGCCGATCAAGCATATGTGCGTGTTTGAGTTTGTGTATTTTGCAAGACCTGACTCCGTCATGGAAGGAGTCAGTGTACATGATGCCCGGATCAGGGCCGGACGTATTCTGGCCCAGGAACATCCGGTGGATGCGGATGTGGTGATCGGCGTGCCGGATTCAGGTCTGGATGCGGCCATCGGTTTCTCAAGAGAGAGCGGCATTCCCTATGAGCTTGGCTTTACCAAGAACAAATACATTGCCAGAACCTTCATTCAGCCGACCCAGGGCCAGCGTGAAACGGCTGTCAGAATGAAGCTGAATGCGATTGCGTCAGTGGTCAAGGGAAAGCGGGTTGTCATGGTGGATGATTCCATTGTCAGAGGAACAACCAGTGCCCGCATTGTTTCCCTGCTGAAGGATGCCGGGGCTAAGGAAGTGCACGTAAGAATTTCAGCACCGCCGTTTATTTCACCGTGCTACTTCGGTACGGATATCGACAGTAAGAAACATCTGATTGCCTGTCAGATGAATTTAGATGAGATCAGAAAGGCTATCGGAGCGGATTCCCTGGGCTATCTCAGTGTGGAAGGCGTGAAGCAGATTGCGGCCAACCCGGGCTGTGATTTCTGTGTCGGATGCTTTACGGAGAAGTATCCGGTACCGGTGCCGGCAGATGCGGAGAAGGATAAATTTGAAACAAAGATCGGGCAAGAAAAGAACGAAGACAGAGAAAGGGTGCATGGCGATGCCAAAGAGTTTTAGTGATGCCTACAAGGCTGCCGGTGTGGATGTAACGGCCGGCTATGAATCAGTGGAACTGATTAAGAAAGATGTAAAGAGAACGGAAATACCGGGGGTGCTCGGCGGGATCGGCGGATTCGGCGGCCTGTTTGCCCCGGATACGACGGGCATGGAAAAGCCGGTGCTGATTTCCGGTACGGACGGGGTCGGCACAAAGCTGAAAATTGCGATGCTGATGAATAAACACGATACGATCGGCATCGACTGTGTGGCCATGTGTGTCAATGATGTTGTGTGTGCCGGCGCAAAGCCGCTGTTCTTCCTGGACTATATTGCCTGTGGAAAGAACCATCCTCAGATGATTGCTTCTATTGTCAGAGGCATTGCGGATGGCTGTGTGGAAAGCGGCTGTGCGTTGATCGGCGGGGAAACGGCAGAACATCCCGGTATGATGCCGGAGGATGAATATGATGTGGCCGGTTTTACGGTAGGCATTGTGGATGAGAAGAAGATTCTGGATGTAAACAGTGCCAAAGCAGGTGATGTCATTATCGGTCTGCCTTCTTCCGGGGTTCATTCCAACGGTTTCTCCCTGGTCAGAAAGGTATTCCATATTACGGATGAAAAGAGTTTACTGGCCTATCGGGATGAACTTGGCGGGAAGAACCTCGGTGAAACCCTGCTGACCCCGACTAAGCTCTATGTCAAACCGATTCTGAATCTGCTGCAGGAAGTTGAGGTAAAGTCCATTGCCCATATTACCGGCGGCGGCTTCTATGAGAATATGCCGCGATCCTATGGTGGAAATCTGGATGCCGAGATCGTAAAGGGAAGCTGGGATGTACAGCCGATCTTCCGGCTCATTCAGAAGGTTGGAAAGATCTCTGAACATGATATGTACAACACCTTCAATATGGGCATCGGCATGAGTGTGATTGTCCGCCCTGAAGACGTGGATCGTGCACTGGATAATCTCAAAAAGAGCGGTGTGGATGCCAGAGTCATCGGAAAGCTGGTTCCGGGTTCTCATACCGTTCAGTTCAGGGAGGCTTGAAATGGTCAGGATTGCGGTACTGGTATCAGGCGGCGGCACAAACCTGCAGGCACTTCTTGACAGTGAAAAGCGCGGGGAAAACCCGTATGGAAAGATTGTACTGGTGATTTCAGGCAATAAGAAAGCCTATGCCCTTCAAAGAGCGAAGAAAGCCGGGGTGGAGACCATGGTCATCCGCCGCAGGGATTACCAGGATACAGAAGGCTATGATAAAGCCATGCTGAAGGCATTGAAGGAACATGGCATTGAAGAGATTATTCTGGCCGGATTCCTGAATATTCTTTCTTCTGAAATCATCAATGCCTATCCCCAGCGCATTATCAATGTTCATCCATCCCTTATCCCTTCCTTCTGCGGGAAAGGCTATTATGGCCTGAAAGTCCATGAAGCTGCGCTGCGCTATGGAGTCAAGGTGACCGGTGCTACAGTGCATTATGTCAATGAGATCCCGGATGGCGGACAGATCATCTACCAGAAGGCAGTGGAAGTAAAGGATGGCGATACGCCTGAAATCCTGCAGAGAAGAGTCATGGAACAGGCGGAATGGATTCTGCTGCCAAAAGCGGCTGCCATGGTGGCGGAAAAAATAGAAAAGGAGAAGAACAATGCCGATCGTTGATCTTTATGAATATCTTTATGGTGCCAAATACCCGGGCAGAGGAATTGCCGTAGGGCGTACACCGGATAATGAACATATGCGGATTGTCTATTTCATCATGGGCAGAAGCGTCAATTCCAGAAACAGAATCTTTGTTGAGGATGGAGACGGGATCAGAACCCAGGCGTTTGATCCTTCCAAGATGGAGGATCCGTCCCTGATCATCTATGCCCCGGTGAAAGTGGTCGGTGATACAACCATTGTCACCAATGGCGATCAGACCGATACCATTGTGGAAGCACTGCAGAATGGAAAGAGTTTTGAGGATGCTTTGAATACCAGAACCTTTGAACCGGATGGACCTAACTTCACGCCGCGTATTTCCGCTGTGATCCAGGGGACTTCGCTCAAGATGGCGATTCTCAAGAGCGATGACAACAGTGATGAAGCCGTGCTGCGCTATTACTTCAACTATTCTGATCTGCCGGCATGGGAGGGCAGACTGATTCATACATACGGCTATCTGCCGCCCCAGCCCAATCAGCCGCTGCGCTCCTTCCCGGGTGAACCGGTGAAGTGGCAGCTCGGTCATGATGATTTTGATGAGTTTACGGACCGTGTATGGGATGCCATGGATAAGGACAACAAGGTTTCCCTGTTTACAAGAGAGATCAATGTGAAGACGGGAGAAGTCAGATCCCGTATCATCAACCGCAATAAATAAATGGAGGAAAAGATGAAAGAGCTCGCACTGAAGTATGGGATGAATCCCAACCAGAAGCCTTCCCGCATTTACATGGCGGATGGCCGTGATCTGCCGGTAACGGTACTGAATGGAAGACCTGGTTTTATCAACTTCCTGGATGCCCTGAACAGCTGGCAGCTGGTATCACAGCTGAAGGAAGCGACCGGCTTATGTGCTGCCGCAAGCTTCAAGCATGTATCGCCGGCCGGGGCTGCCGTAGGTCTGCCGTTAAGCGAAGTGGAAAAGAAGATCTATTTCGTGGACGGGAAAGAACTGAGTCCTCTTGCCTGTGCCTATGCCCGGGCAAGAGGTGCTGACCGCATGAGCTCTTATGGTGATTTTGCGGCTTTATCAGATGTATGTGATAAGGACACCGCTTTACTGCTGAAGCCGGAAGTATCCGACGGTGTCATTGCCCCGGGCTATACAGAAGAGGCTCTGGAAATTCTGAAGTCCAAGAAAAAGGGCAATTACAATGTGATTCAGATTGATCCTTCTTATGTACCGGATCCGATTGAAAGAAAGCAGGTATTCGGCGTGACTTTCGAACAGGGAAGGAATGATGTGAAGATTGATGCTTCTCTGCTCACTAATATTGTGACAAAGAATAAGGAACTGCCTGAAGAGGCCAGGCGTGATCTTGTCATTGCATTGATCGGGCTCAAGTATACCCAGTCCAACAGTGTTGCCTATGCCAAGAACGGTCAATTGATCGGTGTCGGTGCCGGCCAGCAGAGCCGTATCCACTGTACAAGACTGGCCGGCTCCAAGGCGGATAACTGGTGGCTGAGACAGTATGACAAGGTGCTGAACCTGCCGTTTGTGGACGGGATCAGAAGAGCAGACCGTGATAATGCCATTGACAATTACATCGGCGATCATCCGGAGGATGTACTGCGGGATGGCGAATGGCAGAGAGTATTCAAGGTAAAGCCTGAACCGCTGACAAAAGAAGAGAAGGAAGAATGGCTGGCCAGAAATACCGGTGTCAGTCTGGGCTCTGATGCGTTCTTCCCGTTTGGGGACAATATTGAAAGAGCACATAAGAGCGGTGTTGCCTATGTGGCGGAACCGGGCGGTTCCATCCGTGATGACAATGTAATTGAAACAGCAGACCGGTATGGCATGGTTATTGCCTTTACCGGGGTCAGACTGTTCCATCATTAATAGAAAAGAGGATCAGGATGAAAGTATTGGTAGTTGGTTCCGGCGGCCGTGAACATGCGGTTATCCGGGCATTGAAGAAAAATCCCTCCATTGATGTCATTGTATGTGCACCAGGCAACGGCGGCATTTCCGCTCTGGCGGAATGTGTGAACATCAAGGCAACTGATGTGGACGGCATGGTGGCATATGCCAGAGATAACGGCATTGATTTCTGTGTTGTGACACCGGATGATCCGCTGGCACTCGGTATGGTGGATGCCATGGAAGCAGCCGGCATTCCATCCTTTGGACCGGCGAAAAACGCGGCTGTGATTGAAGCCAGCAAGGTGTTCTCCAAGAATCTGATGAAGAAGTACGGGATCCCGACCGCTTCCTATGAAGTGTTTGATGATCCGTCAAAAGTGCTGGATTATATCAGAGAAAAGAATACGTATCCGGCAGTCATCAAAGCGGATGGCCTTGCCCTGGGCAAGGGTGTACTGATCGCGAAAGATGAAAAGGAAGCGGAAGATGCTGTTAAAGAACTGATGGTGGATAAGAAGTTCGGTGCTTCCGGCAATGAAGTGGTTGTGGAAGAATTCATGGAAGGACCGGAAGTTTCCGTACTGTCCTTTACGGATGGAAAGACCATCGTGCCGATGGTGTCTTCCATGGACCATAAACGGGCCAATGACAATGATGAAGGCCTCAATACCGGCGGTATGGGTACCATTGCCCCTTCTCCTTTCTACACCCCGGAAATTGCTGAGCGGTGCATGAAGGAGATCTTCCTGCCTACCATGAATGCAATGAATGCGGAGGGCAGAACCTTCAAAGGCGTTCTGTACTTCGGCCTGATGCTGACAAAGGATGGACCGAAGGTAGTGGAATACAACTGCCGCTTCGGTGATCCGGAAACACAGGTTGTGCTGCCGCTGTTGGACAGTGATCTGTTTGAGATCATGCAGGCATGCAGAAACCAGACCCTGGGTGATCTTGATATCAAATGGAAAGACGGTGCCTGTGCCTGTGTCATTGAGGCAAGCGGCGGCTATCCGCTGAGCTATACCAAGGGCTATGAAATCAAAGGCCTGGATGAAAACGGTCAGCACGAAGGTGTTTATGTCTATCATTCCGGCACAAAGAAGGAAAACGGAAAGTTCTATACAAACGGCGGCAGAGTGCTTGGTCTGACGGCAGAAGGAAAAGATCTTCCTGAAGCGCTTGCCAAATGCTACAAAGCTGTACAGGAAGTCACATTTGAAAACATGCATTACCGTACGGATATCGGAAGAAAGGTATTGAATAAATGACTGTATATCGCTGCTTTGCGGAAAAGAAGAGACCCTATGCGGTTGAAGCGGATGGGGTAAAGAAGAACCTGGAAACAGTTCTGCGTCATGAGGTTGAAAGCGTGCGCGTGCTCAACCGCTATGATGTGGAAAATATCAGTGAAGAAGACTACAGAAGCTCGCTGCATACGGTTTTCTCAGAACCGCAGCTGGATGTTCTCTATGAAGAAGCGGCACCGCAGCCGGAGTATGGGGAATGGGTGCTTGCCGTTGAGTATCTGCCGGGTCAGTTCGATCAGAGAGCGGATTCCTGTGCACAGTGCATTCAGCTTTCTACGACCGGAGAAAGACCTTTGGTCAGAACAGCACGTCTTTATTACATCAAGGGCGTAAAGGATGAAGCGGAAAAGGATAAGGTCAGAAATGCCCTGATCAACCCGGTGGAAGCACGTGAAGCGAAGCTGGAAAAGCCGGCTACACTGCAGGACAACTATAAGAAGCCGCCGCTGCCGGAAGTACTGGAAGGTTTCAATGAACTGGATGAAGCCGGCCTGGAAGCGTTCCGTAAAGAACATGGCCTGGCCATGGACCTGGCGGATATTGCTTTTCTGCAGAATTATTTCAGGAATGAAGAACATCGTGATCCGACCATTACCGAGGTCATGGTCATCGATACCTACTGGAGCGACCACTGCCGCCATACTACCTTCAATACGCATCTGGAAAACATCAGAATGGAGCCCGACTATGTGCAGAAAGCCTATGATGTCTACCTGGATATGCGTAAGGAAGTCTATGCCGGCCGTACACCCAAGCCGATTACCTTGATGGATCTTGGTACCATCGGTGCCAAGTATCTCAAAAAGAAAGGCAGGCTGAAGGATCTTGATGAATCCGAGGAAATCAATGCCTGCTCCGTTCGGATCAGAGTGGATGTGGATGGCAAGGATGAAGACTGGCTGCTCATGTTCAAGAATGAAACGCATAACCATCCAACCGAAATTGAACCGTTCGGCGGTGCAGCCACCTGCCTTGGCGGTGCGATCCGCGACCCGTTAAGCGGCCGTTCCTATGTCTATCAGGCAATGCGTATTACCGGTGCGGCTGATCCTCTGACACCGCTGGATCAGACTCTGCCGGGCAAGCTGCCCCAGGCCAAGATTGTCACCACTGCTGCTAACGGCTACAGTTCCTACGGCAACCAGATCGGTCTTTCCACCGGCCTCGTACAGGAAATCTATCATCCCAACTATGTTGCCAAGCGCATGGAAGTCGGTGCTGTCATTGCGGCTGCCCCGGAAGAGAATGTCATCCGTACGGAACCTGAACCGGGTGATGTTGTGATTCTGCTGGGCGGCAGAACCGGAAGAGACGGCTGCGGCGGTGCAACCGGTTCTTCCAAAGCCCACAATACTGAATCACTTGAAACATGCGGTGCTGAAGTGCAGAAAGGTAATGCGCCGGAAGAAAGAAAGCTGCAGAGACTGTTCCGCAATCCGGAAGCTACAAAGCTCATTAAACGCTGCAACGACTTCGGTGCCGGCGGTGTCTCCGTTGCCATCGGTGAACTGGCCGACGGTCTTGTCATTGATCTGAACAAGGTTCCGGTCAAGTACAAAGGTCTTAACGGTACAGAACTCGCTATTTCCGAATCACAGGAAAGAATGGCTGTTGTCACAACGAAAGAAGATGCGCCGAAGTTCCAGGCTCTGGCTGACAGTGAAAACCTGGAAAGCACGGTTGTTGCCGTTGTTACCAAAGAGCCGCGCATGGTGCTGAAGCTGGATGGCGTACCGATTGTCAATATCACAAGAGCATTCCTGAATACAGATGGTGCGCCCAAGCATAACGATGTCTATGTGCCGGCGGAAAGCGAACCGGAAAAGAAGCAGGATACCCGTTCCATGCATGATCGCTTCATGGAAATGGCCCAGGATCTCAATGTGGCCAGCCAGAAGGGATTAAGTGAAAGATTCGACTCCACGATCGGTGCCGGTACCGTGACGATGCCGTTTGGCGGCAGACGTCAGCTCACCCCTTCCCAGTCCATGGCAGCCAAGATTCCGGTTCTGCATGGGGAGACAAATACAGCTTCCATCATGAGCTGGGGCTTCAATCCGGAAGAGACATCTGCTTCACCATTCAAGGGTGCAGAGAAGTCTGTCATCACATCCCTGTCCAAGATGATTGCGGCCGGCGGTTCAAGAAAGCATGCCTGGATGAGCTTCCAGGAATACTTCGGCAGAACCAACCAGGATCCTTACAAGTGGGGCAGACCGTTCGGGGCTGTGCTTGGTGCTTTGATGGCTCAGAAGGAACTGGAAGTCGCTTCCATCGGCGGCAAGGATTCTTCCTCCGGTACATTCAATGACATTGATGTGCCGCCGACACTGATTGCCTTTACCGTATCCACAGCCAAGGCTGACAAAGTGGTTTCGGATGAATGGAAGGCGGCAGGGCATAATGTATATCTGTTAAAGCCGCAGTTTGATGAGGAAGGACTGCCGGTATGGGACAGTGTCAGAAATACCATGGACCGCATGGAAGCTCTGATCAGAGAAGGTAAGGTCAAGTCCTGCTGGGTTGCTGAACACGGTATTGCGGAAGGACTGCTCAAGTGCGGTCTTGGCAATCAGCTTGGTTTCAAGGTGGATGAACACTTTGATACAGATACACTGTTTGATCTGATGCCGGGTGCTTTCCTGTTTGAAACAGAAGACACAATTGAAGATGCTGTTCTGGTCGGAAAGACTGCTTCTGCCTATACCCTCAGCGTCAATGGTGAGGTCATTGATCTGAGTGAAGTACAGAAGGCATATGAAGACAAGTTCCAGCCGGTCTTCCCGTATCTGGAAGACAGACCGGAAAAGATCTATGAGAAGGTCACATATGAAGGCGAAGTGACAAGACACGCTTCCTATACCTGTGAAACACCGAATGTTCTGATTCCGGTATTCCCTGGTACCAATTGTGAATACGATACCGCCAGAGCCTTTGAAAGACAGGGCGCCAAGGCACATATCTTTGTCATCCGCAATCGTTCTTCCCGTGAAATCAATGCCAGCGTGGATGCGTTTGTGGAAGAAGTGAAGAAAGCCCAGATCATCGCAATTCCAGGCGGCTTCTCCGGCGGCGATGAGCCGGAAGGCTCAGCCAAGTTCATTACAGCCTTCTTCCGCAATCCCAAGGTCAAAGCTGCTGTAACAGATCTGCTTGATCACAGAGAAGGTCTGATGCTAGGTATCTGCAATGGCTTCCAGGCCCTGATCAAGCTTGGCCTTGTGCCGTTTGGCAGAATCATTGATACCGATGTTCACTGCCCGACGCTGACTTTCAACAGCATCGGCAGACACCAGTCCATGTTAGTAGATACAAGAATCGCTTCCGTGAAGTCGCCATGGCTGCAGTACATGAAGCCGGGTGAGATCGATACTGTTGCCATTTCCCATGGTGAAGGCAGATTCGTCATTGAACCAAAGCTCTATGAAGAGCTGAAGGCCAATGGCCAGATCGCTGCCCAGTATTGTGACCTTGACGGCAATCCGACCAATGTCATCCGCTACAACCCCAACAACTCCTACCAGGCAGTTGAGGCAATCACAAGTAAGGATGGCAGAATCCTTGGCAAGATGGGCCACAGTGAAAGATCCGGATCCGGTCTTTATACCAACATCCCGGACAAGCACACCCAGGAACTTCTCTTCAAGGGTGCAGTGGATTACTTCAGATAAGCTTCCTTATGAGTCAAAGCATGCAGGAAAGAATTCTTGCATGTTTTCTCTTTGCTTAAGTAAAATTGTGTAGGGTTTTACCCGAAAGGCCAATAAGGTTTCGTAGGGTGAGGCATACTTGAAAAATCAGGCATTACATGGCACAAATATATGCCATGGTGCCTGATTTTCATGTTATAC